>JAPKDW010000260.1 GCA_028822375.1 Opitutaceae bacterium
AGCAACGCGCCTTCAAACTATCGCGGGATAAACCCGCTCCTACGATAAGACAAGCAAGCCCCCACCAACGATAGCTCTTCACCCATATCCAACTTCCAAAACGAACCGACTACAAAATCACTGTAGGAACGGGTTTACCCCGCGATGTCTCGTTCGTTCTATTTGGATCCGCAATATCGCGGGGTAAACCCGCTCCTACACTGACTTATTAAACAGGCTCTAAGGCATGTGAGCACGCTGCAATAAAGTCGTCGCGATCGATTCGAGACCTTGAGCCTTGTCCTTGACTTCTACATACCAATACATTTCCCGGCCCGCTGCATCGCTAGGCAGCAAAGTCGCTTCCCAGAGCGTGGAACCAGCGACGCGTTTCATAGGAACCGATTGGTAGCGGTCCTTGGCATCCCTAAATCGTGGCCCTTGCAGGTAACAATAATACACGCTTACACTTTCGATATCGGATTGACTGTGCACGACGGCACTCACGTTCAGAGCCCCCTCATTCATTGTACCCAAAGCGCTAACCGAAGTGACGGGCCGCTCCTCAAAGCAATGGGCAACCCAGGCTCGAACAGCCCGAACGTGTTGCGACGTTCCCATGCCATGGGCATAGTTCGGCACATAGGCAAAACTCTTGTCTCCTTGGTAGTAAGGATAGAATCCGTGGTCATCGAAACTGTTGAAGAGATTGTCATTGGTGCCTATGACATACATCATGGGAACGTTCACTCGTGAAAGGAATTGATAAGCATCGATATAAGCCATGTATTCGTATCCACGCGTTGTGTACATATCTTCAAAATGCACCATATAGTCGTGCTTCCAACCTTCGTGGACCGTACGAACCGATCCTGGCTGCGGCAAGGCGCCGGGCGCGGGACTGTGTTCGTGGATCAAATGGCCGAAATTGCCTGGACGGGCGATGGAAACAAAACCGCTGATACGGTCGTCCACGGCGGCAGCGACCCAGATCGCCTGGGCCCGTTTCGAACTGCCAGCTAGAACAAATTGAGTCGCTTGAACATCCTCAAGCTCGCCCAACACGGTCATGGCCCGCATGTAGACTTTAGCCAGAGCTATCCAGTGGATCCAATTGGGATCGCCCGTTTCGAAAAACTTCGCGGCAGTATAGCGGCGAATCGGACCTTGGCCCTTAACGCCCCAATGATCCCCCGGCATATTAGACTTCAGAAGCATCGACGGAATGCCTAGCTCAATCGCAGTCAGGGCTCCGTAATCGCGATCGACATCGAAACCTTCTTCCAGATTGGAACTGCCACCCTGATTAATGAGGGCCATTCCGCGTTTCGACACATCAATACCGCCAACTGGCAGATAAACGCTCGCCAGGTGACGAACCGCTTCTCCTCCCCACGTTTGAGAAAAGAATTCCAATTCAATAAGTCGGACCCTCTTAGGATCAGATTCCGAGACCGGAACGATCTCATCGGAAATAATCTTAAGATCCAATGTATCCGGATTCTTCATTTCAATCATGTCGAAAACATTGGCTGGCGGAAGCTCTGGTTTCTCAGCGGCTCTGACGCAGGGAAATACGGCTATCGCGAGAGCTCCAATAAAGGCCCAGCGAAATGGATTTAGTCTGTATCTATTCATTTTCATTTTTAGATCCAGTTGTAATATTATTAACTCTACATAAATTATACTTACCCAAGTCATCGACGAATATAACGATGATGTTCGGCCTGGTACAATGCCCTGTGGTGGAACAGGCTTGAGATAGAATCAGCAAGCAGGGAAAGAGAAAAAATCGCAGTGTCATTTTTGAGGTTTTGCTATCAACGCAGATATACAATTTTAAGAATCTAATCAAGACCATGAATAATATAGACCCAAGGCGGTCCTTCACTTGACGGATCAACTTCCGCTTGCTTATCCCTCGGCAGGCTGAATGCCGGCGAATCGATCGGTCTTAAGCGAAAGCGACGGGTTTGATGGGCGGCCAGCGTATCTTGCAGGGACCAAACCAGGATGCGGGACTTGGCCGCGCCGCGCCGTTCAGTCAAAGTTATCGACTTGGAATCATCCACCCGGACCAGCTCAAAACTGGGGTGTCCCAGCAATGGCTCGGGAATATCGATTGAGAGCTGGGTTTCGCGACAGTCTTTCTCGCCCGCTAGGACTTCTATGACGATCGATACTCCCGCTTTGCTATCCGGCGGCAGTTCGCCTCCCTTGCGCTCCCGAATCGGCACTTCGATCGCTTCGATCGGACCGGGATTAAGATCGTCCGGATCGGGTAAGCGATGTCCACGAACCAATCGCTTGTACGTACGAAAGACGTTGGGGTCGCCCGTGAGCCGAGCGTCGTCGGTTTCCTTCAATTCTCTATCCAGTCGCGAACGCAATTCGTCTTTGACTGTGGCGTATTCGGGAGCGTTGACCAGATTGTTCACGCAAGCAGGATCGTTTCGAATGTCGTACAGCTCTTCGGCGGGACGTTTGGCCATGGCCAGATTGAAATAATCAGCGATGACAGGGTCCTCTCGTTTCGAGACTAGTAGCGATTTAGAAGGCGACGCGTCGATGTCGTAATAGGCCTGATGCATAGGACGTAGCGTGCCGTCGTAGTCGTAATCCTGCGGTTGCCCGGCCGGCCAGAAGCTCGGCTCGAAATTGCGCAAGTATATATAATCCCGCGTGCGAATAACGCGTTGCGGATAGCCATAGTTCTTGTCGCGGGCAGAGCCATGACGCTCGCGACCGGCAACAATGGAATCGCGCATCGGATCGACAAGCCCCTGGCGCTTACTTTCGAGAACCGTCATCAGGCTGCGACCTGCAATGGGAAAAACACCCGGATGTTTTGCCTTAGCGGCCTCCAAAAAAGTCGGCGCCAGATCGACGAAGCTGATCATGTCGTCCAGGACGCGTCCACCGGGAATTCGTTTGGGCCACATGATCGCCATCGGTACGTGTAGTCCGTATTCGTATACATTGGATTTGGCTCTGGGGAATGGCATTCCGTTGTCGCTGGTGACGACTACAAGCGTATTTTCAAGCTCCCCGCGTTCCTCCAACAAATCGAGCATGCGTCCCAGATGTTTGTCGAACCACTCGATTTCTACGCTGTAATCGAGAATGTCGGATCGGACAACCGGAGAATCGGGCAGGAATACAGGAACTTCGGCCTCGTCGAGCTGCTTACCACTGTCTATGCCAATACCGTCTTTATAACGGCGGTGAGGTTCGGTGGCGCCAAACCAGAAGACAAACGGTTTCCGGTGCGGTCGTTTCTCCAGAAACGCCTCGAAATTTCGAGTGTAATCGTTAGGACTGATACCATCCGGGGAAGGATTCTTAAACCGATTATACTCGGTTCCGCTCGGATTCCGAAGCCGCCCGGTCCCGCGCCAATCGCCCGGTCCCCAGCCTTTGCCGGTATAGCCGACCCAGTAACCAGCATCCTCTAGAATGTCCGGATAGACTGGATACTTAGGAGGAAAGGAGCTCGAGAAATTCCCGGCATGCTCGATCTGCCACGGATAGCGACCAGTCAATAGCGACGCTCGAGAGGGACTGCAACTGGGATAGGCCACAAAGGCATTATTGCAAAGAACTCCTTCGCGGGCGATCCGATCGAAGGCCGGCGTTTGGGTGGATCGATTTCCGTAGGCCGATGCATGCGGCCAGGATTGGTCGTCGGAAATGGCGATCAGAATATTTGGAGGCGAATCCGATGCGCGCAGCGCCGTTCCAACGAATATGAGAACGACCAAGCTGTAGTTAATTACCGTTGGAATCTTTCTCTTTCTAAGTGACATCATTTGAATCAATCTAATATTAGTGTGTTTCGTGGGATTTCATTCCGCGCCTTCCGTCGAAATCGTCACCGGATCTTTTCCATGCGCCAGGATTTCCTTTCGCGTAAACCAGGCCCGCTTGTATTGACCGTTCGTATACCGTTCGGTCTGGTTAGCGAAGCGCGGCGATTTCGGATCGTCGCTCTGACCATAAGGTACCATCGTGTATACCTGAGGAGGATCGCTCATTTCCGCCATCATCATTGCGTCCGAACCTGACGAACCCAACCACTTGCCATCCTTCGATCGCTTCTTGGCCTGCGAAGTCTGCCACATACCCTGGGAAACGCTGTCGGCCGCTCCGCTGCTAAAACGCGTTCCGTCGGCCAGCTGGATGACATTTATGTCGCCCCACTTGGGGGTCGGCGTCCCATATAATTTCACCAGCGATGCGACCGCCTTAACGAGCGCTTCGTGAGTTCGTTGCGCGACCTCACCGGGAATCCGCTCTGGATGGTCCGGAAGCATGGGAAGCGCGTTGCGCATATCGGCGACCTCCGCCAATACGCCCCAATGAGGATCAATCGCCTGATTGCGACTCAGCTCAGCGAGCCATTCCCGGTATATGGAATAGCCGCGTGACTCCTTGGTGGCCTTGGGATCGGACTTCCACTCGACGAGCGCTTCCATTGCGCGGTCGACGTTAGCATCCCCACCGTTGCCCAGTTCCTTGTAAGCTCGCTCGATGAGCGGTAGAACCCATTCCGCTCCCAGAATGCGCGTGTCCAGCGACCACTCCAGAAGATCCTCGATCGTATGCTTCGGGCGACTCTTGATGAGATCCACGGTGCGTTGCGATCGCGAGGGGAGATAGGATCGTTGCGGCGAGGTAAGCAGCCAATTCGGAAAATCGGTCCGCGAAAGACCCCAAGCGCCGTCGCCAATGGTCCAGTCCGCCGCGTTGCTGGCCTGGTAGTACCCGCCCGGATCGTTTTCGGACTGGGGCATTTGTTCAAACGGAAGAATTCCCTGGTAGAGCGAATCCCGATGGCTGCCATCGACTGCTTTCAACCAGTCGTACTTTTCGTTGCGCACATTCAGACGATTCCACCAAGCGTAGAAAATATTGCCTCCGATGTCTGTGTAAAACACATTCCCGCCGATCATTTGGCGCATGGCGGTGGCCTGCTTAAAATCGTCAAAATTCCGAGAAGCCAGGGCGCGGTACAACTGAATCGGAATGCCTATTTCGCCCGCCATACTCATACCCGCGCTAAACAGTCGGCCTTTCTTTTGCTGCATAACCGGTCCGTGAACCGTGGACCCAATTGGTCGGACAACCGTGTCGCCTCCCTTGACTTCGATGCGCTCATTGACGAATTCCAGGTTCCGATATTCGTCATCAAACCAGTATTGCTTCGGATTATCGGGGTTGGCTTTATTGACAAAACAGTCTCCTCGATCACCCGGATTTCGAGTAATGGTCCAGGCGATTCGGTCGGTAACGCAAACCAGGAACAACGGCAGTCCCGTGCTGCAGAACCCATGGGCTTCCAGCTCAGGTGTAAGGTAGTGCTTTTCATACCATTTATTGAAACTGTTCCATGGCGTGTGCATGTCGGACAGCATAAGTCCATTTCCCGATGCGCTTCG
>JAPKDW010000037.1 GCA_028822375.1 Opitutaceae bacterium
AGACGGGATCGAACCGACGACCTCCTGCATGCCATGCAGGCGCTCTTCCAACTGAGCTATGGCCCCAAAACAGGCGATCAAAACGCCATCAAAGAGAATTCTTGGCAAGCGAATTTTTCGATGAATTCAGAGTCCTTTTCTCTCCACGCCACTGAACATAACCTAGCCGCGCGTCGATTGACTCACGTCGAGCGATCGTAGACCTCTAAATTGAACACGCCTTTCAACTCATTCCCGCTTCGGTACGATCTGAGGTTTCTCAGAGCATGATCGCCAGCATCAACTCTCCGGTCGGTCGTCGGGCCGCCAACATGAGGCAGCAAGAGTACGTTATCCAACCCACGAAGCGGAGATCCCTTCGGCAATGGTTCCGCTTCGTAAACATCCAATCCAATCTGGATCCGTCCCTCTTTCGCCACACGAGCGAGCGCTGCTTCATCCACAACAGCTCCACGTCCGACATTTACGAAAACTCCGTTTGCCGGTATCGTTCGGAGTAATTTCTCATCAACGATTCGTTTGGTTTCGTCTGTCAATGCCTCCAATTCAACGATAACATCGTTTTCGGAAAACAAAGCCTCGAGGGAGCCCGCTTGGGATACTTCGAACTCATCGAAAATGGATTGAGGAACTCCCGGCGAAAACGCGCTTATCCGATCCGTAAACGGCCGAATCAACGGGATCAATTCCCGAGCAATCATTCCGAATCCGTGGATACCGATACGTTTCCCGAAAAGCGAATGCGTTTCTGACCCGTCATTCCAAGCTCCTTCGCTATGCATCTTTTGCGTCCAATAGCTCACTCGCCTTACACAACCGAGAACCAGAAGCAAAGCGCACTCCGAAATGGTTCGACTGATAGATGAACCCCAATTCGTTACCAACAATCCATTCTCGATCAAAGAGCGAGGTACCACAGAACGAATAGTCCCAGTCAAATAACATACGTATTTCAAATTGGGCGCTAGATCGAATACATGGTTCGGCAATGCCTCCATAGCCCAGCCTGAAAAGATTATTTTCGGATTATTCTCTTCAAGGAACTGAAGCCAAGCCCCTTCATCGGCAATCTCCTCAGGGTCGATTAAAACATACGGCTCCATCAACAACTTCGCTTCCGCCAACCGTTCCCCAGGCAAAAACGTTTCAATTTCGCCCCGCTCTAAAAAGATAATATTATTCACAACAATTCCGTACCCAACAAAAACCTACACGGTTCCAAGCATATAAACGACGATACTGCCAACGTAGCTTGTTCAGCAATACATGAGACCGAGACTGCAATGTCGCAAATCCATCGCGAAGTTGAGAGTAGAGCTCTGGCACACTTCCCGAGCCATAAATGCTCTTCAGGCGCTCGAGTTCCTCTTTAGGCTCCAGTCGTTTCATAAACGTCTAACCGTTCTACCAAATTGCCCCAAAGTTCACAGTTCTTTGACCTGAGATTGAAGGGATTCGGAACCGACCATAGGGGCCAGTTTCTTAAGAAGCGAGATCATCAAACGACGAGAATTGCCTTCCGAGGAATTCGCAATTTCAAGCAATCGCTCCAGGTCGTTTTCCGATGCAATCGGAGGAAGCGCTTTGAGAGCGGACTTCACAAGCGCTTCATCATCGCCCGCCACTAATCCAAGCAAGAGAGACTTCGCTTCGGGAATATTTCGATGGGGCAGCAATTCCAGGGCAGTCTCCACTTCGTCGTTCGAATCAGAACGAAGCATACTCGCCAACCGTTCATCCATTTTATCGGATTGCAATCTCCCGATCGACGAAGCCGCCTGAATCCTCAAAACCTTATTCCCTTTACCGTACGCGCTAATCAGAAGATCAATCGAAAGCGATGATCCGCAGTGACCAAGAGCTTTCAACGCTAGCCCCTGCAACCCTTCGTCGCCACTATCGAAAGCGCTAATCGCGATTCGCTCAGCCGGCTCCTTGTCAATCGAATCCAAACCGGAAAGCAGAACTTCCAAATCGGCATTTTCCATATTCTTCGAACGTTCTACGACAACATCTCGAAATGACTTTTCGTCGCTAGCAAGTCCTGCTCGAATCGCGATCGACCGCATATCGCTATCCTCATCCGTCAAACCCGAACGCAACGCTTCCAAAACTCCAGAGCCGCCTTGCTTGAGCAAACGGCGAAGAGCCGCTCGGCGTACCGCAACATCCGATCCATTTTCAAACACCGTTTTTAGCGTTGTCGAATCCTCCGAACCACTTGCAAGAATGCTGCGTTCTATCCCTTGAATCAGGCTTTTATCGCTGGTTTTTCCGTATTGCGAAATCAGCAGCGCCTGGGCTCGTTCGCCTCCGGCTCTGCCCAATGCTTGGGCGGCATCTATCGCAATATCCGAATTCGAATTCCCAAGGTTCTTCCCAAAAAAACCGATCGATGCAGCATCGCCTCGCTTGCCCAAAGAGCGAATCAAATCCTTCTGACCCGCCACATCCGCTTTAGCAAAAGCCCTTATTAGAGTACTCGTTGCGCGAGGGCCTTCGATCGACTCCAAAGCCTTTCGAGCATTCTCGGACAAGAGATCGTCATCGCCGAGCATGATCCGATTGAGCGAAGAGATCGCTTGAGTCGAACCGACCAGAGCTAATTGACGCAGCATATATTTTTTCGCTTCTCGCGATACGTTCGAGCTACGCAAACCGTAGAGCAGGTCGCCATTGATCTTAGAAACTCCGCGCGACACTTTCGGAGCAGAAGCCTTTGCAACGAGCGCCTCCAGGCCCCGACGAGCAGCGTACTGAGTTTCTAGATCGGCACTCTCGAATTGCTCCGCCAATGCCATCAATTCGCCTCTGTATTCACTCGCTTGAGATAGCGCTGAAAACGTAGATACCGCGACAATTAGAATTTGCTTTTTAAAATGAATTTTCATTCGGAAATTTTGTGTAGTTAAAAATCGTTAACACTTCTCAACCGAGTAATCCGTAAGGAGCTCTTCTAGGACGACTCATCCATTTAGCTGCGCTTGCATCTCCCACGATTTGCTCGCTAACCGGATCCCAATGAATAGGTCTGCCTAAACGTTCCGAGATTCCGGACAATTGGCAAATCGTTGCCGAACGATGCCCTATGTTAACATTACAAATCGGTTGCTTGCGCGTACGAATCGCATTGAGCCAATCCGCCCGATGATCGCTCGATTCGTAGAGTCGAATATCGCTCGATTTCAAGACCACGTTTTTCAGCGAAGGCGATTTCGTTTCGAATTTATCCCCACGACTCACCATCACCTCGCCATCGTCGCCGACAAAGTGAATCATCGCCCCTTCTCTGCTATAACCTCTCGTAACTTTCACCCCATCGTCATAGACGAAATACTGCTTCTCCGTTCCTTCGTAGCCTTTTGGGACGAACTCGACCGGACCAGACTCATCTCTGCCCAAAGCCCACTGAATAATATCGTAATGGTGAGCTCCCCAATCGCCATTCTTCCGCGAACCATAATCCCAGAAGCTTCGCCAGCCTCCACCATAGTCCCCTTTTACGCGCTCTATATTATAAGGCTCCCACGGAGCCGGACCAAGCCAGCGGTCGTAATTGAATCCCGCAGGAATCGGTTGTTCGGAATACTGCGACGGCGCCGGAAACTCTCCTAAGCGAGCGGACACGGTACGCACCTTTCCTATGTATCCATTTAAAACAAGTTCGGCGGCTTTCCGAAAAGATGCGTTCGAACGCTGCTGGGAACCGACCTGCAACACGCTGCCGTAGCGGTGAAGCGTTTCACGCATCACCTTACCCTCTTCGATCGTGAGCGTCATCGGCTTTTCGACGTAAACGTCCTTTCCATTCTTCATCGCTTCGATCGAAATCTGGGCGTGCCAGTGGTCAGGCGTTCCGACTACCACCGCATCGATATCCGAACGAGCGCAAAGTTCCTCGTAGTATTCATAAGTTGGACATGCTTTTCCTGTCTTTTCCTTAACCTCGGCCAGCGCCATGTCGAGTTTCCGCTGATCCACATCGCACAAGGCAACCACTTCCACCGAATCTCTTCCGAGGTGATACTGCCGATGGCCTTTCATAATCTTACCGTGGCCGATCAAACCGATTGTGATCCGGCTATTCGGCCCGGTCCGCCCACCAAGCCCAAGAACGGACGGCGAAAGGAACATCGGCGCTGAAACAGCAGCCGCAGCAGCTTGAAGCGACTTTTTAATCGCAGAACGACGAGAGAGGTTTTTCATAAGGTATAGGAGTTAAAACGAAAAGAGTGTTAATTCGATGTAGGGCTGGTCCCGCTCAGCGGCCCTACTGATTTCGACTGTAAAAGAGACTCTAAGAAATTCTAGACTTTGGGAAGTCTGGATTAATAAAAACGCTGATGGAGCGAATCAATCGATTTGATTGATGGTCATGGTCAAATATTCGGTTCCAGTCAATCCCGGCGGACTACCGTGTCGTTTCAGTCGACGGAATCCCGCGATCACTTTCTGGTCGAATGCAGCATCTCCACTTCCCGATACGATGACTGCCCCAGAAATAGCCCCATTCGGAGCGAGGTAAAACTGAACCTTTGTCTTCAGCGACTTCGCAGTCATAGGGTGTGACTCGATCGCCTGCAAAATCGCCTGCTTCAAAGCCGCGAAGTAACGGGACAACTGATCCTGGTTTACGTTGCTCAGCTCGTTCCAATCAGTCGACGGCATCGAAATGTCGCTCGGCTGAGGCAAATTATTTTTGAGACGATCGACTACGTCTGAAAGATCTATTCGCTTAGGAGCCCGGGGTTTGGGGATTTTTTGGTCGGGGATCTTATTCTCCTTAATATACTCTGCGTAACTTGTCGCCTTAGGCTTCGGTTTTTCCTCTAGCGGAATGACTAGCTCTGGTTCCCGCTCGACCGGCGGTTCGGGCTCAGGCTCCTCTGGGATAACCGGCGGAAGATCAGGAATATCCGGCATCACAAATTCTTCCTCATCATACGTAATCGTAGAATCCTCTTGCTCCGTAGGTGACGAAGGTGGGGGCGGAGCCGATAAGATGAAGATCAACTCCTCCGGCGGTTTCTCCGGATTAACCATCGACTTGATCACAAAAAAGATCACTACCGCGAAATGAATACTCGCGGAAAAAATGAGCGGTCCTTTCTGGTCGAAATACATGGTTTAATCTAACGCGGACTACAATATCACTGGTCTTCCGGACGGGTCACTATGTTGAACTTTTGCAATTTATACCGCTTCATCAAATCTATCAAGGTGACGAAGCTTTGCATCGGCGAATCGCCATTGGTCCGAATCGACATTACCGGCGGATCGCGCATCTCCCCGTAACGCTTCAGCTCGCTTTCAAGCTCAGCCATGCCAACCTTATTATTATCGATCTGATAGCCTTCGACAGTCACGAGCAAGTCGACCGAATCTTGGGCATCGCTGGACTGGTTTTGCTCAGAAGTAGGCAAATCTATCTCCAGCATTTGCTCCTTTTCGATAAGCGGCGTGCTGATCATGAAGATGATGAGCAATGCGAAGCCCAAATCGATCAGCGCAGTCACATTGAGCTCCGAATTCGGCTCTAGAGGTCTTTTTCTGTGAAACGATCTAGCCATCTCGATTCCCTAACGGCTTTCCAGTTCGATCATGTCCGCCAAGGCGCTGGCGAAGTTTTCTAGTTCCGTCACCAAAAGCTTGTTACGAGACAAAAGATAGTTGTAGCCGAAAACCGATGGAATCGCCACGCACAAACCAGCGACTGTCGTCAGCAAAGCTCCCGAAACCCCTGGGGCCAAATTCTGTAGCGAGGCGCTCGCCTGCAATCCCACTGCTCCGAAAGCATCCATCACACCCCAAACCGTACCGAGCAATCCAAAGAATGGCGCCCCCGACACAATGGTGGCCAGAAAGATCATACTCGATTCGTAGTTCAACGTCTTGTTCGCCAAAGTCCGCTGCAAAGCATTCTCGACGTGCTCGACGCGAGCCGCTCGCAACTGCTCCATACTTTCGCCCGCCTTCGGCTGGATTCGATTGTAAGCGTCGATCGCATCCGAATACAGCGCCGCATAAGGCACGCGCTTCGGAGCCTTGAAACTCGGCGGAGCTTCAAGGATGGAGCTCAGTCGATGCAAGGATTGCTCGAATCCAAGATTAAACAATCGCAGGCGCTTCAGCTCCCAATACTTGCCCACCATGATCGCCCAGGCGCAAACGCTGAAAAACGCCAATGCCATAATGATGACCCTGCCAGCATCATTGCTCTGGCTGAAGTACGTGAAAACACTTGGACCGCCCGATGCGGCGAAAAGAGAATATAAAACCATTGAACCCGGGATATTACGTTAGAAGACGACAGGTCGCTCAAACCCTAGTTCTTTGAAACGAAGCAAGCGCTTCCGTTCAATCTATTTTCATCGATTCACAGGAAAAATTCGCGCTTGAACCTTTAGCGCAAGAAATACGATTGCTCTGCCCCCCAACCTTCCTCTTATTCCCAATCGTTAACTCTCCTCTTCACTTATGCACTACATACAGCGCGCCCTTAAAGAACTGCAGGACAATCGAGGCAATCAATCGAACAAGCATATGCTCGTCGGATTGGATGGATTCGTGGATACGATTATCCATCTTGTCGGCAAACGCCATGGCCCCAGCGACGACTTCACTCGCATTGACAGCATCGAAGCCTTCGGCAATCGTATCCTAGGAGCCACTGGCAAGAGCGCGAACATCGAGATGTTTCCCAAGATGGAGAAACTCGGCGGCAATGGCCCCATAATGGCAAACGCGCTTTGCGCTGCCGGATTCCCACTCACTTACATCGGCGCCCTCGGCAAACACGCCGTACTTCCGGTATTCAAAGAATTCGCCGAAAAGACCAACGCTATCACGGTCTCCGATCCAGGACTGACCAACGCCCTCGAATTCAACGACGGCAAGATCATGATGGGAATCACCAACACCCTGGAAGCCGTGACCTACGAGGCAATTATCGAAACCATGGGCCAAGGCGCCTTCTTCGATACACTCTCCCGCTCAAGTTTGGTAGCCCTGGTAAACTGGACCATGATCCCGAATATGACCGCAATTTTTCAGGCGCTCACTGATCAAGTCCTACCAAGCCTTCCGCCTAAAGAAGGCGGACGCGCATTCTTCTTCGATCTCGCCGATCCCGAAAAACGCTCTGAAAGCGAACTGATCGAGGCGCTTCACGCCATCGCCAAATTCCAGAGCTTCGGCAATGTCACTCTCGGCCTCAATCTAAAGGAAGGCCAGCAGGTCAATGTAGCCTTCAATCTCCGCGAAGGCGCTGACGATCCCGATTCGCTTAAACGTCTCGCTGCGAAAATTCGCCGCGAATTGAATATCAACACCGTTATCGTTCACCCGACTCGCCGCGCTGCTTGCGCGACCAAAGATGGCGAATGGTGCATCGAAGGACCTTACGTCGAAAATCCAGTCATCACGACCGGAGCCGGCGACCATTTCAATGCAGGCTTCTCAACCGGACAGCAACTTGGACTCTCCCCTGAAGCATGCCTCACTGTAGGCGTTTCTTTCTCTGGCTTCTACGTCCGAACAGCCCAGAGCCCGAACCTCAACGACATCGACAATTTCCTCAAAAACTGGTAAACCTACTTCCATGACTCAAGCCGACTCCCTAAGCGGAAAACTGTTCACCTTCGAAGGATCCGAAGGCAGCGGAAAATCGACCCAAATTGAACTTCTAGCCGACGAGCTCGAAGGCATGGGTCACGAGGTCATCGTAACGCGCGAACCTGGAGGTACGGAAATCGGCGAGGAAATCCGCCATTTGCTGATCCACAACTCCGCCGGAGCGAACATGACTCCCGAAGCGGAACTCCTGCTTTTCGCCGCAGCGCGAGCCCAGCTCGTCCGCCAAGTAATTCTCCCCGCCCTCGAAACGGGGAAGATAATTCTTTGCGACCGATTTCTCGATTCGACGACCGTCTATCAAGGAGCCGCTCGCAGCATAGCCTCCGATCCAGTGAGCTACATCAACCAATTCGCAGCGGCAGCAATAACGCCCGACCTCACTTTCATTCTCGACGTGCCCGCCGAAGAATCGATCGCCCGCGTCAAACGCCGCATTAACGATCTACCCGACCGCATGGAGCAGGAAAACGTCGATTTCTACAAAAAGGTGCGTGAAGGTTATCTTTTGCTAGCCCGTTCCCTTCCCGAACGATTTCACGTGGTAGACGGCACTCGCGAACTGAAAGTAAACCAAGAGGATATCCTCAAAACGGTACTCGCCCATATTTAGAGCTCTGGAAAACCATACAGTGCCCGCCACTCTTTCAGACCAATCTCCCTCCCAGCTCGTCGATCGCGCGATCCAGGAAAACCGGCTCGCTCACGCCCTGCTCATACATGGGCAGAATTTAAAACAAGTCGAAGAATTCTCCCACGAGCTCGCATGCAAGCTCATGGAGATCGACCTTTCGGGAAATCTAGAAGAAAGCCTAGCCCGTCATCCCGACGTCTTTTTCATACGGCCTTCCAAAAAATCGCGTATTATTTCCGTCGACGATACAAGGGAACTGATTCGCAAGATCCAGCACTCCCCGCAACGCGGCGATCGAAAAGTAGCGTTCATCCTCGAAGTCGATCGCCTCAACGCCAGCGCCGCCAACGCCTTCCTGAAAACGCTGGAAGAGCCGCCGCTCAACACTACCATTCTTCTGCTAACGACAAGGCCGCACTCATTGCTCGCCACGATCCGCAGCCGCTGCCAACTCTTTCGCCTACCAACTGCCGAACAAACGTTCGACGACGAACGAGCAGTCGCTTGGCTCGAGAGCTATCGCTCATGGCTATCCGATCTTCTCGAAAAGCGACCTGGCGGAAAAGCGAGCGTGCCCCATTACGTGATCGGACTCTATGGACTCGTCGAACGCTTTCGACACACCATCGAATCCATTACCAAGGAAACATGGAAAACGCTTTCGAAACAACTTCCGGAAGACCTCGGCGACGATGAACGCATCGCCATGGAATCGCGGATCAGCATCTCGCTTCGCCAAGATTTTCTAGCCGCCATCGAAACGACCACTGAAAAATTCGCGCGAGAAATGATGCGAGACAATCCGGAAGCCGCCAACAAACTGGTCGACTCCGTACATTCTCTAGAAGATGCGACTAGCCTGCTTCGCCTAAACATGAAAGCCGAAGCCATGCTCGAGTCGTTTCTGCTTCAGGCGCTGAGAATCTGGTCCAGCTAAACGCTAGGGCGTCAATCTTTCCCGACCTAACAAAGAAAGGACAGACTGACAGTGGTACCCATTCCGGTTTCCGAAATCATATCCAAATGTCCATTACTCGCTTCCAATAAACGGCGGCGCATCGATAGCCCAAGAACGGGCCCGGACGAATCAATGCTGCCATTTAAGATGTTTTGCACGATTAGAATTCGACATTTGGCAACCCTAGTTCAGATCTGCCGACACCCACAAATACAAACCGCTAAATATTGTCCCGATTTACTCTCTAGGACTTCACTGCCAAGCGAAACGCATCGAACCAAACGCTATTGCCTCTCCGAGCCCTGACATCCAGTATCCAACCGTGAACTCATCCAATTCGCCCAATCTCCAACAAAGCATTCGCCAACATCAAGAAAGGCTCCTCAAACAAACCGAACGTTTTCTGCAGGGAGAAGTCCTACTCGCCTCAATACGTGAAGCATTCCTCGCGACGCCACGTCATCAATTCACGCCGAGATTTCCCGATGGACGCCCAGGATTGTGGAGCGATGTCGGCGAGCCTCTCCTCCTCGAACACCTAGATACTCTCTACGCCGACCAGCCTTTTTGCATCTACCGAAACGAACACGGCGATGTCGTATCGACCATTTCCCAGCCCTCGTTAGTCATCTACATGCTACACCTACTCGAGCTCGAACTCGGAATGAGCGTGTTCGAACTAGGAGGCGGAAGCGCCTGGAACGCAGCGCTAACGGGACGAGTCATCGGCAGCGAAGGACACGTCTTCAGCGTGGAAGTAGAAGCAGCCCTTATAGAAAATGCTCAACAAGCCCTCAATGATTCCGGTATCGAAAACGTGTCGTTAATATCTGGCGACGCCATGCTTGGACTATCGAAACACGGTCCATTCGATCGCGGCATCTTCACAGCCTCCGCATGGGATCTGCCTACCGTATTTTTCGACCAAATCAAAGATGGAGGACTACTGCTCTTCGTCCTCAAGTTCTCAGATGAGTTCGACCTCCTAACAGCGCTGCGCAAAACGCCCGACGCATTCGTCAGCGAACTTCACTTCCCTTGCCGCTTCGTTCCAATCGCCGGAAAACACGCCCTCGATCCCAAGACTCCGACAAGCGAATCCGAAAGGGGGTTTAAACATTGGTTAGCAGCAAAAGGACTGGAACCCGACGATCTGGATCTCACAATTCAACGTGCAAACAAGTCGATCGACCTTCCCTCAAACGCCCACCGGTACACACGAGAGGAATGCTCTTTCACCTGGTCCTACCCATATAGATAATTCCCTCCACAAGATGCGGCAAGTACGTTGAAAACAACGTAAATTCCATCCCAAGAATCACTTCCTATTGACCTAGATCAATCAATCCAAGACTGAAATGCGCTATAAATGGCATCGTTCAATCGTCTCCCCTTTTAGAGGCGAAAAACGTCAGCTCTATCGGATTATGAATACGAAACATCGTTCAAACCTGAACCTAAACGCAGGCATTGCCGCTATTCTCGGATTAGCCGTTTCTTGCTCCAACCTGCTCGGCGCAGATGGGAACGCAGGAAACTTGACCCCGTTCGGCGAAGGGAAACTCTCCATCGACGCTATCAACTGTGCATAAATTCAACGGATTCGCCGATCTCGCTTTTTCAAGCTTTCCAGCCACACGGCTGGAACGCTTTTTTATTTCTAGCCCAATTCGCTTTTCAACGCTTCCACCAGCCGGTCGACTGAACTTTCCTGAGCGTTGTTAGCCATCAAACCAATCCGCCAAATTTTGCCGGCCAATGGTCCAAGTCCCGCTCCGACTTCAATGCGATGCTTCACAAGCAGAGCTGAACGGCGCGCTGCCTCATCAAAACCCTGCGGTAAACGCAAAGTCGTCAACGGATTCAGTCGTTCACCCTCCGGAACCAACGATTGGAAACCAAACGCCTCCATCTCCGAGCGCAAGTAATCTGCCGCTCGAGCATGCCGCGTCCATCGCGCTTCCAATCCTTCCGCCAAAATCTCGTTCAATCCAGCATCCAAAGCATACACCATGCTAATAGGTGCCGTGTGATGATAACTCCGACCGCCTTCGCCATCAACATAGGCAAGGATCGCATCCAAGTCGAAATAGAAACTTGGAGTCGGCTTCGATCGATTACGATAAACCGCGATTGCCTTTTCCGACACCGTCACCGGAGCTAACCCCGGGGGAACTCCAATGCATTTTTGCGTACCGGAAAACACAATATCCGCGCCCCAAGCATCAATCTCAACTGGCATTCCCGCCAAAGATGTTACGCAGTCCACGAAAAACAAAGCCCCAGTCTCGCGACAAGCTTCGCCTACGCCGTCCATCGGCTGATACACGCCCGTCGACGTTTCTCCGCTAACAAGCGCCGCGATCTTCGGAGACTCCTGCCTAACCGTATTGCAAAAACCTTCCGTATCCACCGCTCGACCCCATTCTTGCTCCACTCGAATTACCTCGGCTCCCAGCTTCTCCGCTAAAGCCGCTATGCGACCGCCGAATACGCCATTAACGCCCACAACGATCTTATCCCCCGCTTCGAGGAAATTGACCAAAAGGAACTCCATACCCGCACTGCCCGTAGCGGAAATGGGGAATGTCACCTTATTCTTCGTTCGAAAGACCTCCCGCAATTGCGATTTGGTCGATTCCATGATCTCCAGGAATCTCGGATCCAAATGACCCAGCAATGGCTGCGCGAGAGCGCCACGTACCGAATCGGAAATATTACAAGGGCCCGGACCGAGCAGAAGGGTATCTGGAATTGCCATAATCAATCGAACAAATTAGGTTTCAGGGAAAAGGGGACCCAAAGAGAACGCCCCTTCCTGACACGTTTGAAAAGCAAAAAACATTCCGAATCGTCAAAACCAGCTAAGCGTGAGAATTAAATTCCGGCTCTGTACCCCGATCCGGCTTCACCGGATGAGTCGTAAATGTCTCCAGCGTCGTGCGCGTTAGCCAATCAATCATCTCCTCGTTCTTCTCTGCCAATTCGTAATGCAACGGGCAATCTTCGACTTATTAAACAGTCTCTTAGAAGCGCAAGAGTCAGCCGAATCCTCGTTTGAAAAAGAAAAGCAGCCTATTGCGCTTCAGCTGAATCGTTCGAGTCGGTAGCCAAGCAGCGATCGCAAATGCACGCATCCGACCGATAGCGAAATAGCCGCTCGGAGTGTGATTTATCCGTAGCCCCACACTGCGAGCAAATGTGAAACGGCTCAGCCATCTGCTTAACCTTCTCTGATTTCAAATAAGACAAACGTTTCTTCGACTTGGCTTTGAACAGAATGTCTTTCCCAAAAAAAATGAAGAAATTCGCTACGCTCGCAGCGACGAAAATCTTGAATTGCCAAGGAGCGGCCACGAACATCAGGGCAAGCATTGCCCACGCGATCCATCCCAACCATCGAACCTTTACCGGCAGAATAAAGAACAAACGTAGTTCGAAATCAGGAAACAAATAGGCGAACGCGAGAAAGATCGTCTGCCCCCAAATACTATTGTCGATCGCTATTCCCGGAAGCAGCAACCCCGCAACCATTCCCAAAACAGCGCCAACCAAAAGGTACGCATTCAAACGGAACGCGCCCCACTGCGACTCTAGCGCCCCGGCCATCATGTAGAAAATGTACCAAACGAAAAAAAGAAATATCCCACCCGAAAGCGGTGGAATTAGCGGAAAAGCGAAGATGCGTAAGACCTCTCCTTCGAGAACCTTAGCTGAATCGAACAGCATTCGTTCGAGCAACGCATTCGAACCGTCAAACTCCCTAAAACTCAGAGAAAGAAGCCAGATGACAACCTGCCCTCCTACTAAATAGGCAGCAATATTCGGAATCGCCCACGATCCGAATTTTCGCTCTAGTTTATCCAGAAATGTCATAAAATGCGCTCTCCCTAATTCGAGATTCGATTCACTCCGGATTCGGATACTCCGCTATGGTCTCAATACTAATACCGCCACGCGCTTTTTGAATGGTTATCACGCGACAGCGCTTAGGCTGAATATCAGCAACCACACGATCCAGGATGTCCGCTGCCATTTTCTCGGCAAAAACCGCTCGAGTCGCGAATCCCCACAAATACAACTTCAAACTCTTCGATTCGATGCACAATGCATCCGGCTGATACTCGATCTTTACCGTATAAAAATCCGGCTGTCCCGTTATCGGACACGAGCTCGCGACTTCGTCCGAAGTCATAGTCACCTGTCCCACTCCATCCGGAGCAGGAAACGTATCCAATTCCTCGACCGGATGCTTGACCGTTTTCCCCAAGTACTTCGCTTCCATAATCCGCAATAAACCCAAGAGCTACTGACCTCCCTCCAGCGAAGCAAGCCTACGCTCGAAAAGAACGAGATTCCATCCGCAAGTCTTTCTGCGACCGAGACGCCAAGTGAATATCTGCGCCCTTTGTTTACCACCTCCGAGCAACCGTCTGCGTTCGTCGACTGCCGCTTCGCGCCAACGAGGCATTACGGCAAACAAACGCTTCGCGCATTGAACCCGGTTGCGATTCAGTTGCCCTCAATTGCCAACGAATCGCCTAACGCAATCCTGATTTTTATCCACGCCGCTCTTTTCTCGATTGCCAAGGGCCTAAATACGAGCGAATAAGGCAACAATGAGACCAATACTGCTAGTCCTCGCTGCCGGAATGGGAAGCCGATTTGGTGGCCTAAAGCAAATCGAACCAGTCGGCCCCAACGGAGAGTGGATCTTGGATTTTTCCGTGTTTGACGCCGTTGAATCCGGTTTTGGGAAAGTCGTCTTTGTCATTCGCGAAGAAATGGAGGAAGCCTTCAGCGTCGTTCGCGATCGATACGCCGGCCGCATTGAAGTCGAATTCGCTTTCCAGAAGAGCGACGACCTCCCGACGCTTCAACACTTGAGCCAACAACGCGAAAAACCCTGGGGAACCGGACACGCAGTTTATGCCGCTCGCAACGCCCTTGACGCTCCATTCGCCGTTATCAACGCCGACGATTTCTACGGTCACGACGCCTTTCGCTCGCTAGCCACCTTCCTCTCGAAACCAAATCTAGCCGACAACGAGTACGCGCTCATTGGATACCAGCTGGAGAACACCCTTTCCGAGAACGGCTCGGTCTCTCGGGGAATCTGCCACGCAGCAACCAACGAACTTCTCGAATCCGTAGAAGAGCACACCGAAATTCGTCGCAATCCCGAGACTCGAGAAATTACCGCGATGGATTCCAGCGGCAATGAAACGAGCCTATCGAGCAAATGCTCGGTCTCTCTCAATTGCTGGGGCTTCCCAGCAAGCTTCCTAGCAGAACTCGAATCCTTGCTTAGCGCTTTTCTCGAAGAAAACGGTGAAACTCCGAAAACGGAATTCTATCTGCCATTCGCCGTAGATGCTCTTCTCCGATCCGACAAGGCAACTGCTTGTATTATAGAATGCTCGAGCCGCTGGCTTGGCGTCACTCACCGCGAGGACCTAGCATACGTTCAAACGGAAATATCGAAACTCTTCGATCAAGGCGAATACACGACCCCGCTTTGGTAGCCAATCCAACGCGAGCTCAATCCCGATAAAGTACCTTTACGCGATCGCCTTCTTCGAAAAGGTGCAAATCTTCGATTATCACGACGTCGTCATCGCCTAGCCCTTCAAGGATCTCTAACATGGTTACGCTCTTGTAGCCTACGCGTACCGGCTTTCTCGATACTATTTCGTTTTCGACAACTAACACGGCGTTATTAACCAACGCCTGACGAGGTATCTGCAAAGCGTTCTCATGCTCATCCAGAGTAATCGTCACATCGCCCGTCAGTCCCGAATCAAGTCGATCCTCTGCGATATCGACATCCAGCAACACGGTGAAACGCTGCGTCTGCGCGTCTGCCACCGGAATCACGCGTTCGATCTTCGCGTCGAAACGTTCATTCTCGATTCCCAAAAAAGCGACCCGAGCCGGCATCCCAACTCTCAAGCCAACGAAATATTCCTCGCTCACCTTGACCTCGACCATACGCGTGAGCGAAACCACTTTCGCTAGCGTACTTCCGCCTGCAATCAGGTCGCCTTCGTGAGCATCGATTTCAGTCACGATTCCATCGATCGGCGACTTGATAGTCATTTGCTCCTTCTGGCGATTCAAGCTCTTCAACCTATTCTCGAGATCCAGCAACAAAGATTCGTTTTGCAAATCGCTACGAGCAATATCGTCTTCGACTTTCTTGACCGCTCGCTTTGCATTCGTAACGTCGATTTCGCGAAGTCCACCTCTCGAAAAGCGGTATTCGACATCGCTTAAAAGATCCCGTTTCACGTCCAAATCTATGTGCAAGGCCGACCCTATTTCAATACGCCGATTCGCGCTCGCAATATCGTTATCCGCTTTCTCGATCAACAAATCCAAGTCGCCCGTATCAAGTTCCATCAAGACGTCGTCAAACGAGACTACCCCCCCTTTCTCGATTTTCGAAACAGCGATGCGACCGCTATGTTCGCCTTTGATAAACATCTCTTTTTCAGCAAGCACGCTGACCGAACCAGGAACCGCATTAACAGCTAAACGCCGCTCGGTCTTTACAACCAATGCAGTAGGAACCGATTCATTTAAAATATAGACCCCTGCAGCCAAGACAACGGCGATCGGAATCAAAACTTTGAATACCAAACCAATTTTCATATCAATTACAATGGAACAGACAACTACTCGGTACGCGATGCGATGAATTTTTGAGCAAAAGGATCAAACCCGAGTAGCGACGCCATTTCCGCTAGAGAGTTCAAATAAGCTGCCCGCGAACGGTTTGTCTGCGAATCCTGAGTCATGAAACTCCTTTGCGTGCTACCAAGAACGTCAAACGTAACACGTCCTTCTTCGAAATCCTTTGTCCCTTCTGCAACGTGCCTCTCCGACAGCTCCAGTGCCGTTTCGTCTCGCTTCAAGACACGAGCATTCAAATCCAATAGCCTTTGAGCTCTTTCCAAATTGAAACGATAAGTCGACTTCGCATCCTCGAATCGCGCATTCATTTCTTCGAGTTGGGCAATTGCAGACTGCTTGTAGCCACGCGTTGCAGCGCCATCGAAAATACTCCAGGAAATAGATACTCCCCCAAAAACGATTTCTTCAGGTCGGCGCGCGCCGCGACTATCCAGGTCGTACTGAGTCAGCCCAATTGACATTCCAATCTTCGGCTTGCGTCGCTGATTAGCGATAAGCAAGTCCTTCTCATAATACTCAACTGCTTTCGATGATTGCTCTATTGAAGAGCTCCGGTCAACGCCCCCATCGAAATGATTCTCTAAACTCCGGATCTCCTCTCCCTCAAGGCTATCGCGTTTAGGAATCCCACCCACAAAATTTCGCTCTATTTCCGAACTCTCCATCCCAACTAAACGAGCCAGATAATCAACCTGGTCCTGGAATCCATTCTCCTTCCGCAAAACATCCAATTCGGATTTGTTCACACTCAAAGTCAAAGCATGCACCTGAACAGTCGATGCCGTGCCCGATTTAAAACGCTCTTCCGCCTGTTCAAGCCGATTCCGATACAGCTCCAAAATCTTTTCGCTCAATTCAATATCTTTCCGAGCAATCAAAATGTTCAAATACCGTTTCCGCACATCTAAAGCCAATTTCCGATAAGCCTCGAAAGTCTTCAGTTCCTCCATCCGCAAACTCAGCTCGCCCTTGTCCTTGTTCGCTTCCAGGGCTCCCCAGTGGTAAAGAGCCTTCGACAGCGTCAAAGAATAATATACCCGATCGCGAACTTCAGATTCCTCATCCTCGAGATCTTGTTCTTTCCGATAGCTCAAGGAACTGCCCAGTTTCATCTGCTTCCCCGATTTCGAAACCAACCCGCGGCCCTCGTAATTCTCTTCAACCAAATCTCGAATTTGAATACTCGAAGATTGCGTCATCGCCGTCTCAAGCAGCGCCTGCAGACCGGCCATGGACCGCTCAGGCAGCCGATCTGTCAATACCGACTCCTGCGCCCAAAGATTGCCCGCCATTACCCACGACACTGCAATCCCTGCGAAAAGAAACTTATTGCGAAACGAAACCAATGAAAACGACCCAAGCATAACAGTAACTAAAACACCGAGAGAAAGAGCACGTTCCCCAATGGCGAGGCGAAAATGGGAGCGCATGCCGAATAATTGGCCCTACTACCTAAAGTTCGCCGAAATAGGCCAAGTTTCCACGATAGTCCAACTGTAAACTATTTCCGAATTCTATGTAGATGACACGGGGGCAGTTGTCAGGAACGACAATAATCGCCACAACTGACAGTGTATGAAAATGAAAGCCACGTCATGTACTACAGAGGACGCTTCAAGGGAGAATGGTGAAAGCCGTGCCGCTGGAAGGCCCTTAAAGAAAGCCTGCCCTCGCAGCGGTAAAACCCACGACTAGGACCTAAGAGGATTGCAGGCAAAAAAAGCCCTACAAAGTCTGCTTTGTCGCGCTTATGCGAAAGCTGCTCATACACCTTCAATCATTAATTGAAAAACTAGAAATTGAGCTTGCATGAGACACAGTTGCTAAAGAGCTGACCTACTGGTTTCCTTACGCCAATGCGGCTGGTTTTTCGAGATGGAGGCTTACGATGTCCTGGCCTTCGTGTTCGGAATTGAATTTCATGGAAACCACCTTCGAAACGCCCTTTTCTTCCATTGTCACTCCGTAAATCGCCTGAGCCGCTTGGATCGTGCGCTTGTTGTGAGTGATAATAATGAACTGGGATTGCTTCGTGAATTGCTTTAGCAGCGTCGTGAAACGTCCGATGTTCGACTCGTCCAAAGGCGCATCCAATTCGTCCAGCAGGCAGAACGGACTTGGTTTGACCATGTAGATCGCAAAGAGCAATCCCACCGCAGTCATCGTCCGTTGTCCCCCGGAAAGCAGCGAAATATTCTTCAGGCGGGTGCCTGGAGGTTGAGCCACGATATCGATGCCGCTCTCAAGAACGTCGTCGGTTTCGATGAGCTGCAGGTCCGCTTTACCGCCACTGAAGAGAGTGTCGAAGGTCTGCTTAAAGTTTGCTCGAATCTGATCGAAGGTCGCCGAAAACTGCTCGCGAGACTTGATATTAATCTCGTCGATGGCCGCGACGAGCTTGTCGCGCGAAGACGTCAAATCATCGTATTGAGTTTTCAAGAACAAGTGACGCTCACGCAACTCGCCATACTCTTCGATCGCATCGGTATTAACCGCGCCCATGCTCTGCACACGTTTGCGAAGCGCTTGGATTTCGGCCTTAATTTTACTCCAATTGGTCGCTTCCAATTCTTCCAACTCTTCTTCGCTTGGTCCTTTCGGAGCGGCGTGTTCTGGAGTGAGCTCCTGCTCTTCGGATTCGTCCTCAGGCGATTTCTCAGCACTCTCTACAGCAACGTCTTCGGTTGATTCCTCAGTGCCTTCGGCTGGCGTATCGGCAACGGCTTCTTCGGATTCCCCCGACGCGTCTTCCTCGGACTCATCCGAATCCGAATCTAACGTTTCCGTATCCAGATCAAGCTTCGGCAAATCCTCAACCGGTTGGCGAGCTTTCCACATTTCGAATTTCCAATCGACTGAGCTTAGATCGATTCCATATTCGCGTTCGATTTCCTCTTGCACGAACCCCAGGCGAGAACGTTTCTCGGCGATCTGGACGTTCTGATTGTTCAAATTTGAACGAAGCGATTCAACCTTCTCGCGAGCAGCGGCTTGCTCCCTCTCCAGAAGTTCAACTTTTCCTTCGATCGAGGCTAGAGATTCACGCGTTTTCTCAACAAGAGCTTTCGCTTCTTCCAGCTCCGCATCCACGGATTCACTACGAACCTTCGCATTTTCAATTCCTTCTTGCTGCTCGACGATTTGCGTCTCCCATTGCTCGATATCGTTTGTCTTCGACTCGGTCAAACGGGTCAGCTCGGAACGGCGTTGCTCAATCTCGACCAAGCCTTGTTCAAGCATATCGAGCTTTTGCTTCTTCTCCTGCAAATCGAATTTCGCCTGCGATAACCCTTCGCGCTTCTCGTCACGACTCGCCCGAATTGAACTGATCCCAGACTCTACCGACTCCAACTGCTCCCGAGCCGATTCTAGTCTTTCCCGAGCGCCGGCGGAAGTCGAACGCGCCGCGTCCAATTTCTCCGTCGCTCGCGAACGCGTTTCCTCAAGCGACTCGCGCTCGCGCTCCAACCGCTCCGCTTTCAGCTTCTGGTCTTGGACCATTTTTTGCGCATTGCGGGCCTCGGCCTGCAAGCGGGAAAGCTCTTGACGCGTTTCGCCGATTTCGCGGCGATGCGTTTCGACTGCGTCTTCCGACGTTTCAAGCTGTTTGTTAATCTTCTCCGCTTCGTCGCGAGCGGCTTGCAAAGTCTTTTGATCCGCCTCGAGTTCTTTGCTCGTCTGGCGTAGTTCAATCTCGCGTTGGAGAATACTGGAATTCTTGCCCTTCTTGTACCCACCCGTCGCTAAACCGCGACTATCGACCGATTCGCCTTTGCGCGAAGCTACTTGAAGGAACTTGAAGTCCGCTTGCCCTTCCCACCATTTGAGGAATTGAGCAACGTCTTCTACGACATAGCTCGCGGACAAAACCGATTTCAGGGCATCTTCATCTTCGCCGAGTTCGATAAACTCCAATGCCGGCTTTAGCCAATCCGGCAAATCGTTTGATTCATTCGAACTACCGCCAACGTTGTTTAGCTTAACGCAAACGCGGCCAACTTCGCGATCCTCAAGCTGACGAAATACTTCGATCACCGTATCGGCATCGCCTACCGAAACCGCTTCAACGGCGGAACCGAGCAATGCTTCCATCGCCGAGCCATACCCATCCTTAACCAACAAATTCGATGCGAGCGGCGAAAATTCACGTCCGCTCAGATCACCTTGCATGCGTCCTTTAAGCAGAGCCTTCGCTCCTTCGCCATAACCCTCCAGTTTTTCCTGGAGTTGTTGAAGCAATTTTATGCGAGCCGTCTTTTGCGTAACCGTACGATCCAATTCCTGGATACGAACTTGAGTCGCACGAAATGCGTCTCTCTTCTCGGAAACGTCCTCCCGCGCCTTTTCCAAAGCCGCTTCCAATTCCGCTTGTCGCTGCAGCGTTCCGTTAACGCCCGTACTGAAAGTCTCGAACGCTTGCTGGGCTTCCGCTTGTCCGTCCGATTGCTCAGCGAGCTCCTCTTCAAGGCGCATCAATCGATTCGAGCTCGTCCCCGCTTCGACTTCTAGCAAAGACATTTGCTCGCGACTTTGGTGAAGCGTGTTTTCCGCTTGCTGGGCTTGAAACTTAAGCTCCTGAATTTCGACTTCCGAAGCAGCCAACTGATCCTCAATCTCGGCGAGTTCCCGATTTCGCTCTTGGAAAATCTCATCCGAATTTCCAAGGACGTCCAAATGCATTTGCTTGTCCTGAGAATGCTCATCCAAGCGAGCCGCGAATTCTCCGATCTGGCCTTCGTAAGACCCGATTTCCTCGCAAGCCTGTTCGATCCGCTCGCCCATTGAGTTAATCCGAATCTGAGCCAATTGCGTCTGATTCGTCGTCTGCTCCTGCATGCTGCGCAGATCGAATACCGCTTGCTGAGAATCCTGAATCTTCTGGATCAAGGATTGGCGATCTTCCTTATGGACGATCAAGCGCGCTTCCTTTTTCTCCAATTCCACCTGCAACGCATCAACCTCTCCCTGAAGAGATCCAGCGCTTTTGTCGATGTGACCGAGGGAATTGCTGAGCGTGCCATGTTGATAAGCGCTGTAGCCGACGTCTAAGTGACGTAGCTTGTGGCTCAGTTTCTTATAACGAATCGCCTTGGTCGCCTGACGCTTGAGACTGCCAATTTGACGACTGATTTCCGCGATAACATCAGTTACGCGATCCAGGTTGGTCTCAACGTGACCAAGCTTGTTCAAAGCCTCCTTGCGATGAGCCTTGTACTTCGAAATCCCCGCTGCTTCCTCGAAAACCGAGCGACGCTCCTCTGGTTTAGATGACAAGATCTGGTCGATCTGCCCCTGAGCCATAATCGAATAGGACGTGCGCCCCACACCCGTGTCCATGAACAAGCGCTGAATATCCTTCAGGCGACAAGCGTTGCCGTTCAAGAAATAGTTACTGCCGCCATCGCGATGGACGCGGCGCGCCAGTTCGACTTCATTGAAATCCTGTCCTAGTTCCTTTTCGCAGTCGGTGAGGATAATCGATACCTCGCAAATATTGACTGGCTTTCGCCTGTCAGTGCCTTCGAAGATGACGTCTTGCATCTTGCCGCCACGCAGCGCTTTAGCGCTTTGTTCGCCGAGAACCCACCGAATCGCGTCGGCAATATTGCTCTTGCCACAACCATTGGGGCCGACGACCGCGGTGACGCCAGGCTCGAATTTCAGATGGGTAAGGTCCGCGAAGCTTTTAAAACCGTTTGCTGTGAGAGAGCTCAGATACATGTAGGGGGCAGAAAATGAACGGTCTAAAGGAGCCCTGACAACCCCAAATGCACGATTGTGAATAAGTCGAAGAACAACCTGGGAATAAAAACCCAAACAAGCTGTTGACTCGGCCCGGTTCTCTCTTTTACGGCAAGTCGAATGTAGGCCTTTAAAAGGCAAATTCGCCAAAACCACGCCGCCTTGCGACGTAGCTACGCCGAAACTTCGGCGTGGAGCCTCTTAGACACCCCTACTTCCGCACCTTAACCCTAGCTTTAAGGGCTTCGGCTTCGGCAGCGGCATCGAAACGCGGATTCCGCTCAGTCGGGACAGGAGCGCCGATTCCCTCGCGCCAGCCTTCCAAACGAGCCAGTAATTCCGATGTCTTCTCGTTCATGCTCTTAGCAAGATTACGCGTTTCGCCAATATCGTCGCGAAGATTGTACAGTTCCAAACCTCCGTCTTCGAAGTATTGATGCAGCTTCCAATCGCCAACGCGAATAATGCTGCACGGACGACTGCGAAAGAGAATGTCGCGCTGTTCATCCGTAACCGCATATGACTGAAGGTAGGCAGGAAAATGCCAATAAAGAGCCCGATTGCCCAAATTTTGGGTTTCGCCTTTGAAAAGCGGAACCAAACTGACGCCATCCAAACTTTGCCCACTTGGCAAAGCAGCCCCTGTCATCTCGCACAGCGTTGGGTAAACATCGACGCCGATGATCGGCTCGGAGCTTTCTTGACCCGGAGCGACTACCCCTGGCCATTTCACGAAAAATGGAACGCGGATGCCGCCTTCGTAATACGTGCCTTTATATCCTTTGAGGGGATCCATATCCGTCGCGGGACCATAACCTCCGTTGTCGGAGAAAAAGATAACAATCGTGTTATCGGTCAATCCGAGCTCGTCCAAGGTCGCCTGAATCTTACCGATGCCATCATCGACCGATTGAATCATCGTCGCCATCTCCACGTGATCGTGCAGCTCTCCCTTGGCCTTGGCCTCGTACTTGGCGACCAGTTCCTTCTTGGCATCCAACGGGGTATGCACTGCAAAATGAGTCAGATAAAGCATCCAAGGATTGTCTTTATTAGAACGGATAAAAACGTCCGCCTGATCGCTGAGATAATCTGTCAGGTAAGAATCCTCAGGCAATCCTTGCAAACTTGGGATATTCGGGTGCGGCGGGTAGTAACCGCGCGGCGGCGAACCGGAATGCGTACCGCCGACATTGATGTCGAAGCCATAAGGAATCGGATCGTCGCTCAAATGCCACTTGCCCATCATTGCGGTTTTGTAACCGGACGCCTGGATTTGCTGAGCCCAAGTTCTGATACTGGTATCAAGCGTATCAACTCCAGGGATATGCTTCAAACGACTATGCTCCGGATTCCCGCGCGGCCCCGTTCCGACATTGTAAATTTCATGACGTGGCGTGTATTGACCAGAGAGCATGCACGCGCGGGCCGGAGCGCAATTAGCCGAAGCCGAATAAGCGTTAGTGAAAACCATCCCTTCCGAAGCAAGCTTGTCGATGTTCGGCGATTCGTAGAAATCCGAGCCCATGTAGGACGTATCTTTCCAACCGAAATCATCTAGGAAGATGAAGAGGATGTTCG
>JAPKDW010000038.1 GCA_028822375.1 Opitutaceae bacterium
CCGGAGTGACATGTCCAAGCGTCATGTTCGAGTGACGTACTAGTATGTGTTCTCAGTCGTATGTCGCACATGTATATATAGTTTATACAACATCTATGGCATACACGTTATATCCTAGACGTATTACACCGTGTAGAACAGTGTAATAATCGCATTTTAATAGGAGACTTCGGGAGCGTATCGTTGTTTTCACAACTTAAATTTCACTTATTAGGGTTTCTCCCTTAAAGGTAATACACTGCCAGATGCAAAAACACTTGGTAAAATGTAATTTACGAAGTTACTCTCAAGTTATTCACATCGACTTTAGAACCTCAACCGATGCCACTGACAACTTTCCTAAATCACGTGGAACGAAGCCGGTTTAGAGTCAATCCAACGCCTTCCTAAGCCCTAAATACCTCAAAAGAAGCATTAAGTTGAACTCTCTCAAATCTCGGAAACTCCGGAATAAGATTGCTATGATTCAATCTCTCGCAGAATCCAGGTCTTCCTTTCAAAAAGACATGTCAACTACCGCCAAAAACAAACAACTCAAGGCCGTCTTACTCGATATGGATGGCACCTTGGTCGATCATTTCGAAACGATTTGCCGCTGCTATCAATACGCATCCGAGCAAATGGGGAAAACGCCTCCAACTTACGATCAGGTTAAACGCGAAGTTGGCGGCTCCATGCCGGTTACTATCCGTCGATTTTTCAGCGACGACGAACTCGAAGAAGCCAAACGCCACTGGAATCACCGGTTCGACGAAATTCACCTAGAAGGCGTTATTTTGCTCAAAGGGGCTCGAGAATTATTACAAGCACTCGCGCAAAAAGGTATTCAAGCCGCTGTTTTCACAAACAAAGGCGGTTCGCATTCAAGGAATATCATCGAATCTCTGGGTCTCGCCGAGTTTTTCGAGCTCGTCCTAGGGGCCGAAGATACGCCGTACCGCAAGCCTCAGATCGAATTGTCGCAAATCGTTCTCGAACGACTCGGAGTTGATGCTAAAGACGCCGTCCTGATCGGCGATTCTCCTTTCGACATCGAATCGGCTCACTGCGTTGGAATGACCAGTTTTTGCGTACCTACAGGGTCTCACACGATTCAAGAGCTTCGCGAAGCCGGGACCGATCGCATATTCGAAAGCTTGCAAGAAATCGCCGACACGGTTTTTTCATAGGAGAAGCACTGAGCGATTCCCGCTTTCTACTAAAAATTCCATTTCTTGCCACAGTCTGCCGCCAACGATACGCTCACCGGAGTCCTCGAACGAATCAAGTATTCGAATGACGAGGATGGCTATCTCATCGCCGATCTCCGGACTGACAAGGCAAAGGAACCAGTAGTTATTGTCGGCAAGTTCCCGGGAGTTCAGTGCGGGGAGACTTTGCGGATTCAAGGAAACTGGGCGCGTCACCCCACACATGGAACTCAATTCAAAGGAGTTAGTTTCGAATCTAAATTGCCTGCCTCCATCTACGGAATTCGAAAGTACCTCGGCAGTGGTCTCGTAAAAGGCGTCTCCAAAGGACTAGCCGATCGCATCGTAAAACACTTCGAAGGAGACACTCTCAGAATCATATCCGAGGAGTCCGCACGCCTTCAAGAGGTCGGCGGAATCGGCAAGCAACGAGCCCGATCGATAAAAATTGCCTGGGACGAGCAAAGTCACATCCGCGATCTGTCGCTCTTCCTCGTTCCCTATGGCGTCACCCCGTCGCAAATCCTCAAGATTTACAAGGAATTCGGATTCGTCGCCATCGACACAATCAAAGAGAATCCCTTTAAGCTCGCTCGTTCAATTAAAGGGATCGGCTTCAAAACCTGCGATCGCATCGGAATAAATATGGGCATCGGCAACGACAGTGCCCAACGCGTTGATGCGGGCATAGAATTCGTCATGCAAGAGCTTCAAGACGACGGCCATACCGCTTTCCCCGAAACGGATCTCGCAGATACCGCGGCAGAGAAACTCGAAATTGACCAAGCTATCGCCCAATCTGGCCTCGAACGTGTTCTCGAAAATAAGCAGCTAAAACGCTTCGTTCATGATGAAGCCACCGCTTATTGCCAACTCCCCTACAATTTCACCGCCGAAGAAAAAATCGCCGCAAGCGTCAAACGACTTATCAATTCTGACAGCGGACTCCCTCCGATCAAACGTGACCTCGCGGTTGCCTGGGCCCAAGAAAAAGCGGGATTCGAATTCGGCGAACTTCAAAAAGTCGCCATAGATAAAGCGCTCGCTCATAAAATCTCAATTCTAACGGGCGGTCCGGGAACCGGAAAAACAACCATCCTGCGAGCGGTCGTCGCCATCCTTAAAGCGAAAAAAGCCCGAATACTCCTGGCTGCTCCAACAGGGCGAGCCGCCCGCCGCCTTTCGGAAACCACAAGAGCTTTCGGACAAACAATCCATCGACTCCTGAAATTTGATCCCGCAGAAGGCTCGTTCACCGTAAACGAGCACAAGCCGCTCAACGCCGACGTTATAATTGTCGACGAAGCATCGATGCTTGATACGCGACTCGCCTCTAGCCTCTTCCAAGCAATCCCTACCAAAGCCCATTTTATTCTGGTCGGCGACATTGACCAATTGCCTTCGGTCGGAGCCGGAAACGTCCTGAAGGACCTGATACACTCCAACCAAATCCCAGTCACACGCCTGGATGTCGTCTTCCGTCAAAGCAAGCATAGCAGTATCGTTCACTACGCCCATGCGATCAATCAGGGCCAAATCTCACTTCCGACTCCGGTAAGCGACGCTCGAGAACTGGTGAGGAACAAAGATTTCCAATTCGTAGCTGCAGCCGATCAGGAAGAATGCGCTGCAAAGACGCTCGACGTATTTAGGATATTCGTAGGCGAAACCCTGAAGCTCGATCCGGTCAACGATGCTCAAGCCCTAGCTCCAATGCACAAAGGCGGCGCAGGCGTTGGTAATTTGAACGAAATCCTTCAGGAGAATTTGAACCGATCATCGGAAGCATTGCCTTTTGGCTATTTAAAGTTCAAGCCAGGCGACAAAGTCATTCAAACCCGCAATAACTACGACAAAAACGTATTCAACGGCGATATCGGTATTATCGAATCGATTGACGGCACGCATGGTACGGTTGAAGTGGATTTCGACGGATTATCGGTTTCCTTCGAAAAAGCGGATCTCCTCGATCTGACGCTCGCCTACGCAATTAGCATCCACAAGTCTCAAGGGAGCGAATATCCCGTGGTAGTCATTCCCATCCTCAAAGCTCATTTCATGATGCTTCAGCGCAACCTGATCTATACAGCAATAACGCGAGGCAAAAAGAAGGTCGTGATCGTCGGCGATCCTGCCGCTTACGCGATGGCTGCGAAAAACAGCGATTCGAAACAACGCTGCACCTTGCTCAAAGAGCGACTCAAACTTTCTTAAAGAGCAGCGATACATTCGCGCCGCCAAAGCCGCTACTATTGCTCAACGCAATTTGAGGCGGCTTCGATTCAGTTTCGCGAATGATATTAAACGCTTCGAATTGCGGATCCAAATTTTGGATATGAGCCGATCCTGGCGTAAAACCTTCTTTCATAGCGATGCTGACTATGCTCGCCTCCAGGGCGCTCGCCAAGCTCAAACCATGACCTGTAATCGCCTTCGTGCTGCTTATCTTCGGGCGATGGCCATTTGAATTGAATACACCTTCGAGAGCCTTTCCTTCGCTCGCATCGCCAATCAAAGTCGACGTGGCATGAGCGTTGATGTAGTCGATTTCGCCTGCATTGATTCCAGTTGATTTGCAGGCCTTGTCGATGGCGCGAATCAATCCATGACCTTCCGGATGAGAGATCGCAACATTGTGCCCGTCGCTCGCCTGGCCCCAACCAAGTAATTCCGCATAGGGAGTGGACCCTCTACGCAACACCTCTTCTTCACTCTCCAATACAAGAACCGCTCCACCACCCGCGCAAACAAAACCATTTCGCTTAGCATCGAAAGGACAAGATGCGCGTATTGGATCCGTCTCAAGCGACAAGGCACGCATGCCAGTAAATGGGACCACGCTCTCGTAATTCACATCTTCGCCCGCCGCAATGAACATTCGGTTCTGACGGCCCATTGCTATGTCGTCGTAGGCGAAGCCCAATGCGTGACCAGAAGAAGCGCACGCCGATGAAAAGCCACAAGAGTTGCCTTGAATTCGAAAACTGGCGACCAGATTGAAACTCAAGGTGCCCGAGATCGCCGAAACAATCCCCGTAGGCGAACATCGCATCGGGCCCACTTCGCGCATGCGAGACATGTTGTGATACAAAAGTCGAGTCGACCCGCTCGACGCGGTGTAAATTCCCGTTTCTTCGTTCGAGACATCCCCCTCTTCAAGCCCGGCGTCTTCGATTGCCTGTTTCATCGCGCAATAAACGTACAGTCCATGAGGAGCAAATCCCCTCAGAACTTCGCGACGAACTCGATATTTCTCAGGGTAGATCCAATCTTCAAAATCCTCCGAATCGACCTGGAAATCCTTGGGAGCCGAAACCAATGTTACCGGAGCAAGCGGATCGTCCAAAAACGGAGGATACGCGCTAAAACCATGCTTCAACTCGCGCAGACTTTCGGAAACGCTGCTGACGTCATTGCCGATTCCGCTAATGACCCCAACGCCCGTGATAAAAACTCGTTTTCGTTCCATACTCCGCAATCCGATTCCAACTCTTAGACTTACTTCCAAAAACAGAACCAAGACCGCTTGAAGTCCAGACTTTTAGACCGGAATACGTCTAAGACTACGAAGCGCCTAAACGTAAATAAACGCGAAGTCCGCCCATCCCAAGCTATCTAAAACCGACCGGATTAATGGGAACCGTTACTCGAATGAGTTCCGCCATTCAGACCGTTTGCCGACTCTTCGGACGATGCGCTCGCATCTTCCGTCTTAAAAGCCAATGTGATTTCCTCAGTGACAACCGCCTTTTCTCCATTCACGGTAATTTGTCCAGAAAAGATAGCCAGAGGATCCCGTACACGCTTTACCTGAACTTTCATCTCAAGCGTATCTCCAGGTTTGCAAATTCGGTGACAACGAACGCTATCAACTCCTGTGAAATAGATTTCAGAGCTATCGATAGTAGACTCCACCTCTTTAGGTGGATTCTTGATCAGCTTAAAAACTGCCAATTGTCCCAACGCTTCCAACATCAGTGAAGCAGGAAACACTGGGTTCCCTTTAAAGTGACCCTCTAGAAATGCTTCTTGCCCAGTGATTAGATAGCTTCCGTTCGCGCCATGTTCGCTCACAGTCGCTTGGCTCAGAAAAAGAAACGGACTTTGCTGAGGCATAATCGACGCAATTTGATCCACCGAGTAAAACGTCTTCGGTTCCTCTGATGCCACTCCCGTCAATTTCTCATTGATGAAACTTTTGAGATCGCCAACTGACCGAAGGTTCAAGAGTTCATCGTTCTTGATGGAAACTCCTAAAGACTCTTCGACCATCATAATCGCTTCGATCATCGTCAATGAATCCATACCTAAATCCGTCATGAATTCGATCGAATCACCGCCAGAACGTAGCTTATCCGCTACATCAGGATCCAAAAAACGCGCAACGATCCCTAAAACCACCACTGAAACCAACGATACATCGCCGGTTTTACGATAAGCCAAAGCAGCTTCAAGCGTTTCAGCAGAGCATCGTTTCAGCGTATCTCTGAGCAATTCCTCACTCCCAGGAACGGGCGCCCCCGCAACTTCCCTCTTCGTAGTTGTCTGGTCTGACATGTCGGCCCGTAGCAAAGTTGGCTGTAACGAGATTGTAAATGATAATAATTTGCGAATCACTGAGAAATCATCTAGAAAAACGAAGCAATTGATATTTGTCAGACATCTCCTCTATCAACATCCGTTCAATAGCCTAATGCTCCATGGCTAGAACGATCTACTCGTTCTCGTTTAACTGTAATGAAATATGGGCTTGAGATAGGCTGATCCCTCGAGATGCTCAACCTATTGATTTCTTCCAAATAATGAGCGTTGCCTCCAATTTGCCAATCTACGTTCTCACCCACGAATTTTTCCCGCAAAAGGGTGGAATCGCTACCTTTACGGAAGAAATGGCCCGCGCGGCAGTTGCCAACGGCCACAATGTGGAAGTTTGGGCGCCCAGAGGCGATACCTCCGGAGATGCCGACTTCCCCTTCAAAGTTAGACGTCTCAATCTCAGAGGTTCCCAGGATTTTTCATGCCAGTTTCAACTGGCTCGCGAATGGATTCGCGAACGCCGCAAACTGCGCACCGCCATGGTCTACCTCTCCGACCCGGGACCGATTCTCGCCATGCGCTACTTGCAATTCTTCAAAGCATTCAAACCCGCGCGATTGATACTAACCTTCCACGGTTCGGAAATTAATAGCTTCGCGTCCAATCCCATTCGTCGCTTCCTCGTAAACCAAATCGTCAAACGAGCCGATCGAATAAGCGCCCCTTCGGAATTCACTCGTTCCCTGATTCACCAACGCTTCCCTGCTTCCAAGCTCAAAACGTTTCTCACTCCCGGGGCCCTCAGAACGAATTTCGAAACTCCAAAAATCGAAACTAAAAAAACCTCGGATCGTATCCGTATTCTAACAGTTGGCCGACTTCACCCGCGAAAAGGGCAAGCACTCATTTTAGAAGCTCTCGCCGCTCTGCCTGCTGAACTAAGGCAAAAAATCACGTTCTGGATCGTTGGAACCGGAAACAAACGCGGCTACGGCACGCAACTGAAAGCTCTCGCGAAAGAGATGGATTTCGGAGTCACCTTTTTCGGCGACGTTTCGAATAGCGAACTCGAAGATCTTTATTCCCGAGCCAGTATTTTTTCGATGACTAGCGTCAACTTCCGCAAAAGCGTCGAAGGCTTCGGCCTCGTTTACTTGGAAGCCGCCGCTCACGGATTACCCATCGTCGCTAATCGAGTTGGTGGAGTCGCCGAAGCCGTTTCCCATGGCGAAAATGGTCTACTCGTCGAACCGGGCGACCAAGCTGGACTAACCAACGCCTTCGCTCGCTTGATACAAAACGACGACCTTCGCGAACAAATGGGAAACAATGGCCGGAAATGGTCTCGACGAAACAACTGGTTCGAATCCGCAAAGCTCCTCTTCAACGATTGGGACATTGAAATCGATCCCACTTCGAACCAACCGACAGCGTAAATTAAGCTTGAAAAACAACCCTTACCTTTCTTCTTTTTCAGTATGATAACCAGCGAATCCACAATAGTTGTCCGCTATTCGGAAACCGACATGATGGGCATCGTCTACCATGCCAACTATCTTCCTTGGCTTGAAATCGGTCGCATACAATTGCTTAAGGAACGCGGGTTTCCATACAAAGAACTCGAAGCCCAAGGCCTCCTTCTTCCCGTAATCGAGATCAATATGAAGTACCGTCGTCCGGCAACTTACGACGACACAATCACAATTAAGACCATCATCAAAGATAAGCCGTTCGTTAAAATTCGCTTGGAATACGAAGTTCTAAAAGGCGAGGAGCTAATCGCAACTGGATACAGCGTACACGTATTCATGAACAAACAAGCCCAGCCGATCAAGGCTCCCCGCCGTTTTCTCGAAGCGCTCAATCACGCTTTTCACTAGATAGAGCATTCTCCCACCAAGAATACTCTTCGAGCGTATCCTCGTCGCTCTCCAAAGCCCTCGTATCCGCCAAGAGTTCTGGAGTATCCGCCTCCCAAAGCCGGAACAAAGCCCAAACGGCATGCGGCCGAACCATCGCTTCCTCATAACTAGCCAGGCGTATCAACGAATCCATCACACGCTTTCCCCAATCCGAATCTAAACGGCCTTCCGACCAATCGGATTCTTCACGCAAATTTCCAGCTACAATACAGGCGTTCCTCAAAAGTCCTCTTAACTTAAGCCGTTTAATCGGCATTTTGCGAAATACTTCTCGAAATTTCTCAATCTCCATTTCGAGGATGTCCAACAAACCCAACTCGACCACGCTATACCGCTTCGCGAGCAAAACCTGCCTACCCGCCTTGGCGAATCGATTCCAAGGGCAAATATCCAAACAAATATCGCAGCCGAATATCCGACTCCCAATTCCCGGGCGCAATTCACGGGGAATCACTCCCTTGTTCTCGATCGTCTGATAAGAAATACAGCGATTAGCATCGAGTAACCCTGGCTCCACTATCGCATTTGTAGGACATTCATCGATACATCGCCTGCATTTACCGCACAGAGCCCCCAACTCCGCTCGTTCGAAGCTGCCATCCAATCGCTTCTTAACCGGCGGATCCGGAACAATCGGAACGCGGGTCAACAAAGTCGCCAACAAAAGCCAATTTCCATGGATCTTGGAAATCAACATTCCATTCTTTCCTTGCCAACCCATCCCAGAAGCAGCCGCCCAGCCACGCTCCATCACGGGACCCGTATCCACGTAATACCGATAATCTCGAGAGTCCAAAGCAAATCGCTCTTCCAACAAGGCCCCAGCTTCCTTCAATCCTTTCAACACCGTATCGTGATAATCCTGATACAAGCTGTACTTGCCCCAACGTTTTTGTTCAGCGGCATTAACGTCGCTAGGAAGATAATTAACCCCCAACATAATCGCCGAACACGCTCCTTCCAAAACAAGATCCGGATTCAAGCGTTTTTCGATCGACCGCTTCAACCACTCCATGTCGGCATGATACCCCGAATCTACCCACTCTTGCAGTCGATTAACGCCAATCGGCGAAAGATCGGTAAACCGCACGTCATCAAAGCCCAAATCAAGAAGCGCTTCCCTCAGAGCTTCTTTTTCAATTCCATCCAGAGCGTTCATTTCCAAGATCGCGCGTCTGATCGATAGACACGAAAAACATGCGAAGCGACATCCGAAATAGTCCGTCCATCAGTCAGTACTTCCGTCCCCGATTTCTTATAGATCGGCTCGCGCTCCGCCAACAATTCGCGTATCCGCACCAGCGGATCCTCAACATTAAGCAGCGGTCTTTTCTCGCTTCCTTTTGTTCTCTCTAAAATCGTTTCTGCCGAAGCTAACAAGCACACAACCGGCCCCTTCGCTCGTACAAGATCCAGCATTCCCGGCTGAGCGATCAAACCGCCGCCGCAAGAAACCACGCAACATTCACTCACATGGCCTTCGTCAATGAACTGCCGCTCCAACTTCCGAAACGCCGCCTCTCCCTCTGAATCGAAAACTTCCTTAATCGACCGTCCGGCAGCCTTTTCGATCGCTTGATCGCTGTCGATGAACGTATATCCCAAACGATTCGCCACCGATCTACCGACCGCGCTCTTGCCCGTTCCCATAAATCCCACCAAATAAAGATTGGGCTTCAATTGTTTTGACACTTCTGACATTCGTTTACGCTAGCATTTCAAAAAAGTCCTGCTTCCATACAACACCTTTCGCTACCTTATCTCTCGATCGCCGACCCAATGGCAAGCACAGCTCGCAAATACGATTGCTTCATTTTCGGTGGCGGACTCGCCGGCTCCGTCCTTGCCCACACCTTGATCCAGCAAGGCAAGCAGCCCCTCGTCATAGATCTTCCGGGAAAATCGCGATGCTCCCAAGTCGCCGCCGGACTGATCAATCCCATAGGCGGCCGCAGGCTCAACCTCATTTGGAAAGCCAATACGCTCATTCCCTTCGCGACTTCATTCTATCGATCGCTTGAAAAGCGCCACCAGACGCAGTTCTTTCACCCTCGTAAAATCGCACGCCTGTTCGCCAATCCGGACGAACGAAAGCAATGGCAGAAAAGAGAAAGCGATACCGACTACATTCCGTGGATCGATTCGCTTGATTCTCTAAAAACACCTCGTGAGATCAGCGTTACCAATGATGATGGTTTCGCCGTCAAAGACGCCGGCTATCTTGATATGCCACACTTCATCCAAACGCTCCGCGGCGAACTAGCATCCCAAGAATCCCTCATCGAAACGGAATTCGACTACTCCAAAATTGAAGTGACGGAAGACTGCGTAAAATGGCGAAAGTTATCCGCTCCCTATGCCATTTTCTGCGAAGGTCACTTGGCAACCGCCAATCCATGGTTCCCATTCGTTCCCTTAAAACCGGCCAAGGGGATAATCGGGAGCATCGTTTCAGACGTAGAGTTCGGCGATACTGCGATCATAAAAAAGTATTTCCTGCTACCGAGACACGACAAAACAATCGGCGTCGGAGCCACCTACGATTGGAATAATATCGACGAAATAGCCGATGCGAAAGGGACTACTGAGCTCGAAGCCTTCCTCGATCGCATGCTCGGCAATCAATGGAAGTGGACATCAATCGCCGCAGGTATTCGGCCAGCCACTGCTGGAGCCAAACCGGTAGTAGGACCGAACCCCGAAAACCCACGTATCCTGTCCTTCAATGGATTTGGCAGCAAAGGAGCCACCCAAACGCCCTACCTCGCCCAAACGCTTCACGATTTCATTTGGAACGAAGAACCGCTTCCCTCAGACGTACTTCCTGCGAGGTTCATCAAAACTGCTCAAGCGAAGCCTAAAAGGTGGATCGCAGTTGAGATCGCTCGAAATCGCGTTCTGGAAATCCTCAAAGCTGGTGACACTGCAGTCGACGCGACTGCCGGAAACGGGCACGACACCCTCTGGCTGGCCCAGCGGACTGGACCAAGTGGACACGTATTCGCGTTCGACGTACAAAAAAAAGCAATTGAAAACGCTCGAATACGACTGCAAGAAGCCAACAGCGAAACACACGTTCAATTTATCAACGACTCTCACTCGAAACTCTCGGAAAACCTGCCCGAAGACATGCAAATCACCGCAGCCGTCTTCAATTTAGGATACCTTCCCGGCAGCAATCAATCTATCAAAACGCGCCCAAGCACAACGATTCAAGCCCTCAAGCAAAGCCTTCAGCGATTAAAGCCCGGAGGCATCCTAAGCGTAGTGATCTACCCAGGACACGACGGCGGCAACGGTGAGAGTATCGAAATTCTAGATTGGATTCAACAGCTCGACCCAAAACGCTACAGACACGAAACCGAACACCACCCCGCGGGAATAGCTCATTCCCCATTTCCACTATTCGTTTTGAAACACTAGTATTTTTTTAACAGGATGCGCTTCGCTAGATGATGCCTCCTGCGTCGTCAACATGATGAGAATCTAGTACAGAAAATCATATTGGCGTAGCCATCATCCAGCGGCAAAGTCGCGTATTCTGTTAAAACTCCTACAAACCTGAAGCAGTTCACCTACCCGAATAACATTCCTTGATCAGGATTTTCGGCTATTTTCGGATAAAATGGCGCATAACGCTTTCGCCAATCGTTTAACTTCTTAATATAATAGCTCGGATCGTAGGGAAACTGCTCCTTATCGTACTGCTCTACCGGCAACGCACGCTGCCAATCCGCTGTTTTCCCTTTTTCTTTGACAGAGATGAAATAGGAAATCCGCTCGCCCATCCTCACCTGTTCGCCCATCATCAATGCGACTTCTGCCGACGCGCGCCGTGGTTTTCCGCCGGCTTCGATCTTCTTTCGATAAGCTTCTGGGTTTTGGCTCAGTATTTCCGATTTAGCCAAACGATGCACATCTAATTCTCCCGACTGAATTTTTAACTCAATTTCACGAGCCGCAGCATCTGGGTCTTCCTTAGACGCCCCCAACAGAAAATGGATCAAGGTTTGAGTAAGCTCTTTTAAAAACGGCTCGACACCCCGCGACCGCATCGCCGATCCCCGGATGACTACTTTCTTTCCATCGTACAAAGCATAGTTTTTTGCCTTGTAGCAAAACATCGTTTCGTACCGACCATCATACTCCAACTCTATCCCATCCGGCAAAACAAGCTGAGCCTTCGCCAGCAACGTTTCCGCATCGTCAAAGTAGCCGTGAGCCGATACGTAAATCCCATCCGTATCCGCTTCAAGTGGATCGCAGCCTTCCTCATCGAAAAACGAAATCAGCGACTGCAATATCTCGCGACCTTTCGCGGTCGTTTCAGCAGCCAATTCAGCATCGCCAAAACGAGCTCCAGCAAAACCTAGATACCCATAGAAGGAATTGATGAGAATCTTAAAACTACTTTGCCGGGCATTATATTCGGATGCCAATGCAGGTTCATCCGTTTCCCGAGCGAGCTTCTTAAACTTTAGCCGATACTCCCGAAGTTGCTCCAACATCGGGATAAACACGCCCTCCGTATCCCGCTTCGGATTTCGTCCGATCATCAACAGCAAACTCGGATAAAGCGACGCCACATCGAAATGAAGCACATTATTGAATACGCCTTCTTTGAAACTCGCTGTGTACCCTCCAGCAAAGGAGCGAACCTCACCCGGCATTGGACAAGATGATTTCAAGTGATAGTACTTTTCTTGAAAGACGAGATCTACTTTACCGGCGGTTCCGCGCAAACAGGCTTCTTGAAGCGTAGTCGGAAATGCCTTAGTTTGCTCGAAATAGGTCGGCAGAAGCCGATCAGCAATTCCTCCCGTCTCTCGAAGATCGTCACGAAGATATCCCAAAAAACGCTCTCTATCATCATCGAACATATACTGGATTTCGGAACCTTCGATATAAACACGGTCACCGCCATCCGCTGGCGTCACCCCCATATAACGAGCAACATCCTTTAGTCCATAGGACATAAGCTCACGATTAGTTATATCGTAAATTTGAACTAGTAAGTACGTATCCACAACCGCGCGACCAGGAATATCGCAGCGCGTATAATCGATCCACCGCTCCGCCACGCGCAACCGACTGTTCCGAAACTTGGCCAATTGCCCAAAACGTCCCCAAGCCACCGGAACCTTCAATCGCTGTGCTCGTCGACGCAGATATTCCAGATCGAATTTGAAAATATTGTGTCCTTCGATCGCATCGGGATCCCATTCCTGAAAGCGAACATTGAGCTGCTCCAACAACGTTCGCTCTGCATCGTCCGTTCTTTCAGCGAGAACCAAGGTCTCCACCCGCTCCCCGCATTGAATACCAATAGCAAGCACACGATCGTCTGGACGCTTCGAATCGCTAAACCCGCCTTTCTCCGAACAAGCCGTTTCGATATCAAGCTGCATGCGACGCAACTTAGAGAACGGCATATCCGCATACAAACGCGATGCATTAGATAGCAAATACTGTTGCTCTAGCTGCCGAATCCAATCAATCGCCCCTTCCCTACCGTGTTTCTTAACGAAGGCCAAATACGCATCGAGCCGGTGAAACTGAATCAGTCGATTAAACGGCGCATCGCCTGAAAGCTGAATAACCGAAGCATTCTCAGGTTCCTCGTACGTCAAACTGTCTTTCGCCCAGACAAACGGAGAAAACCGAGTCGATTCGACTCGGCGAGGACCGTCCCCGTTCTCCCATGCCTCAAAAGCCTGCCCCTCAGAATTTATCCAAATTCCGCAAAGCGAAGGGCTCGCTTCCACTTCGGCCATCAGAAAGGTCGAAAATAAACCATGTATACCGCGATTCCTAATGCGGCGATTAGCGCGGCGAAAATAAACGATTTCGACTTTTTATAAGCCATTCCGCCCAAGCCCATTACAACGAGCCAGCAAGCCATCTTAGCGACAACCCAACCTTGGGCCCAATCATTATTGTGTAATTTCGACATCAAGCCCGCACCTGCGACCAAAGCAACCAAACCGAGTATGCCGGTGACAATCGCCATAAGCTTCTTCTTGTGCTTTTGCGGGTTCGCTGCGATCGCGAAGGTAAACCCTGATAAAAGGATTATCGAAATAACGTGGAGGAATTGATAGATTTTCGGGTCCATATCCACCTCTATATCAGGCCCCTTCAAGCAGGGGCAACCGTTAAAACGATTTCGAGGCATCTTCTATAGAAGAGTTTCACGCGCCCCACCACTGTGCCGTACGCCAACAGGGCTCTTGGTCCTGTGTATGTTAAAGTGGGTGACATCAAAATGAATTCTGCAGTCCGGTTTACGGCTGAGCATCCTCCATTCATCACGTCTCCCATAAAAGAAGGTAGGCTTAGAGCTATTGAAGCCAGCGCCTCGAACACGACAGGGCGCGCGAGGTTCCAAGTCCTATGCCATCGAGCCCCAGGGTCAACTGGAATGGGCCGATGGGCCTACTTTTCCTTCTTTTTTGACGACTGCCAGAGTGCAATCCCTCCTCGATACAAACGACAGGCTATCAGAAAATTAGCTATGGAAAACAAACCCGAAACGGATGGTGGCTCGTCGAGAACAAATCTTGGGGCGAAAACAACCAACAAGGCCATCAAAGCAATCACCGCGTCGCCAAATCGCTTTGGCTGACTTATGCCCCAAGCCCACAAAGCCCCACCGAGCCAAAGCGACCCGATAATGATGGAACCCCATTCAAAGCGATCCCCCAACTCGACAGCTCCCTGAGATTGCTTGACCCAAAACAGGCTCCAAAACATAAACTGATTGAAGAGAACGAACGCCGAAATCAACATTCCCCCCAACGACCAAGTAGCGGGCAGTGAACCTCCATCCTCCAAAGGAATCTTCGAGGCGAGGTTACAACTAACCGAGCACTGAGCAAAATCCGCCTTCGTCGGTCGACCGCAAACCGTGCACTCTGTCGAAACCGATTCGGCTTCAGTCGGGTCGATCATAGCTCAAGTTGAGAGATTATCAATTCCTGCATGCTCGCAAACAACGCATATGCAGCGTAGCCAATTCGTTGATCCCGATTGAAATCCTCAATATCGAGCTCGCCGGATTCGAGCGCTTCGTCCGAAAACGCTTCCAGCGACCGCTCTCTAATCTTCAACCGCACCGCAGCGCAACCGCGTAAAACGAGGTCGGCATCTTCTTCATCGACCGTAGCGCTCCCGGTATCCAAGAATTCGTCATCGAACAATTCGGCAATCGCCGCGATGTCCTTTCTCTGGGATGTCAACAGATCCTTGGACCAAAAATCCGACATCAATTCGTCATTGTCTGGCGAAACATTCGGGGTAGCCAAATCAATAGCCAACTGCTCCATTAGCGGCTTAACATGCTCTAGCAACGGAAGAACGGATTTGGTATCCAGCCTAAATTCAAGTCGATTCATTCTTCTCTAAAATCGCGTTCAAATGCCACTCATGCAGTTGATACAAATAGGTTTCCGCTTTTTCACGCTCCCCGATCCATACAACTGAGCGGCCTAGTTCGTGAACTTCACGCATATGCTTTTCAGCCTTACTCGTGCTCATGCCCAGCACTCGCTTGAAAATCATCGAGACGTAAGACATCAGATTGACCGGATCGTTAAGCACAATGACGCTCCAGAAGCCTGACAACTCCGTAGTTTCATCAAGAACCGTTTCCGGCGCTGAAGATCCTCCTCCAATAAACGATACCATTGATTAACTTGACGCTTTCTCACGTATTTCAGAAGCAACTACCGAAACGGCTTCCTCGATCGAGACCTTACGAGCGCTTTCCTCGTTGCGCCATTTTAGCTCTACGATACCTTCTTTCAAACCACGGCCGCCAATCGTCACCCGCAGTGGGATACCGATCAGGTCGGCATCTTTGAATTTCACCCCAGGACGTTCGTCTCGATCGTCGATCAATACATCCGCGCCTGCAGCTTCCGCGGCTTCGCCGATGGAATTAGCGAGACTCGACGCCTCCTCCAAACCTGGATCGAGCACCGTTATCACCAAATGATACGGAGCGACATTCCATGGCCAAATAATCCCAAACTTGTCTCTCGATTGCTCGATAACCGCCTGCATTGTCCTCGAAACGCCAATACCGTAGCATCCCATAACCGCTGGCTTGGTTTGCTTTTCCGAATCATGGAATTTCGCGCCCCATTGGTCGCTCTCGCTAAACTTCGTCCCCAACTTAAAGATGTGACCAACTTCAATCGCCCTAGCGATTTTCAGCGGCTTCCCGGAATTCGGACAAGGCTCGCCTTCCTTGACCTTTCTGAAATCGCCAAAACGATCTAAGTCGAGGTCGCGGCTGACATTTACGTTTTTCACGTGCATCGCCTTTTCATTCGCGCCCGTCACTCCGTTGCCGATCAACCGAATTGCATCGTCGCCGAATACACCGTCGAGCTTGGAACGGTCTTTGATCGTTCCCTTGATCGCTCCCAAACTTCCTGGATAAGCGCCCATAGCCCCAAAGATTTCATCAACTGTAGCAGGACGGATCACTTGATAGCCAAGATATCCCAATTTCGCTTCCTCCACTTGATCGCAACCGCGAACCACGACGGCGAATAGCTTCTCGTCGCCTACGAAGAGCAATGTCTTAAACTGCTCGTTTGCAGAAATATTGAACGGATCCTTTGCGAGCTTTTCGATGGTCTTCACTCCAGGCGTCCCAAATTTCTCCAATTCGCCCACAGGTTCTGCATCGACCAAATCTTCTGGAACGATTCCGCTCGTCGCCTTTTCGACATTGGCCGAATAACCGCTTTCTTGGCAATAAACCACATCGTCATCGCCCACTTCCGCCGGAACCATGTATTCATGGGAAAACCCTCCGCCCATAATACCCGCGTCAGCTTCAACTGAAATAAAGGTCAGCCCGCAACGAGCGAAAAACTTGTCGTACGCAGCCGCCATCCGATGGTAGCTCTCTTCGGCCTTTTCGTCGTTTTCGTCAAAACTATAGCCGTCTTTCATCACGAACTCGCGCGCTCGCATCAGTCCATAGCGCGGACGAATCTCGTTTCGGAACTTCGTTTGTATCTGATAGAAAATCTTGCCCATATCCCGATAGCTTGAGATTTCGGATCCGATCAGAGGCGTGATAATCTCCTCGTGAGTCGGGCCGAGCACGTACTGCGGATCATCGGTTGGCTTCGCGTTTTTCGAAGCGCTATTCACACTGTACATCACTTCTCGTACCGCATTCCAGCGCGGGCCGGCTTTCCATTGCTCCGCCGGCAAGACTGCAGGCATTAGGAGCTCGATTGCTCCCGCCGCGTTCATTTCCTCCCGACATATTTGGGAAACCTTATCCAAAACGCGCTTGCCGAGTGGCAAGAATGCGTAAAGGCCGCCGCCGATCTTCCGTACGAGACCAGCGCGCAGCAAAAGCTTGTGCGATTCGATTTCCGCTTCCGCAGGGCTTTCCTTGAGAGTCGGGATGTACGTTTTACTCCAGTATTGCATGACCTAAATCCTATGACATGTACTCGCGGATTTACTCGCGCAACGAGAAAATGAACGCATTTGCGCCGTTCAGGCTTTAACTTGTCTGCAAAAAGGATTGATTTGCCCGCTTTATGGAAAACCAGAGCTCTCAGCCAAATCCGAAACGCACGTCGCCAATACCCGAACGCAAGCCTTGGCCAATGTGGCCCATCGCGCTATCAATTCTGACTTTCATAATCTTCTATACCTGGGTTCAACTGAAATTCCGAAAAGACGAAAAACCCTACGAGCCGAACTACGAAATGCAGGAACGGCGCAACCAAGTCGCCGAAAAGAATCTCTACGATTGGTTTAGTCTCAGCGTTAACCCAAGTGCCCAAGCCGAAGGCTACGCGCTGAGTTCGAGCGATATCACAACTCGGTTCATCTCCGGCCCACTCGAAAACGAGCTGCCCTCGCAAATAGTCTACTACATCCCACGTCGGCCAATTCTCGTTCCGAAATTGGAATCATTAAAGAGCCAATCGAGCTTTTCGACCAAACAGCCAATCAAGCTTCAAGTCTCTCTACCCGGAGCATTTGGCGATAGCCCAGACTTCCACCTCTCCACTTTCTATAAGGAAGGCGAACTCATCATCCTCGCCGAAATGCGAGTCGAGAATGATAAGGCGCTCGACGCATTCGAAACCGAAGGCCCTTCCAAAACCTACTTATTCGAAATCGGAACCGATCCAATCGAAACCGAACGCGTTAACGCCAAATTTTACTTTGAAGGACAGGTTCGCGAATGGACGCTTGATCGTTTTGGCGAGCCAATTGAAGAGTAGCCAACGAATTTGGCGCTAATTCCGACTATCAGAGCGGGCGCATTGGCGTCTTGCCCTTTCTCTAAAGGACTGATTAAGAGTAGATTTTAGAATAATGCCTGAGGCTGCGTAAATTACGCATCCGATTCCATCCTAGCGATTACAATGGACGAAACTATCTCCAATATAACACCTGCAGACCTCAGGGGCATATTGAATTACGTGCCTAGATTCTTGGGGCAAACATTCGTCATCTCCTTGGACGGCTCCATTATCGACAATGAAAATCTGCCGAATATTCTCTTGGACATCGCCGTTCTAAGGAGCCTGCAAATAAAAGTCGTGATCGTTCACGGCATCGGCAAGCAGATCGAGGAACTCTCGACTGACCGTGGAATCCAAATTTCGAATATCGACGGATCCGGCCCTACCGACCCAGCGACCTTGGATCTCGCCATCCGAGCCTCATCCAGAGCATCCCATCAGATTCTCGAAGCGCTCACGCAAACCGGCTTGAAATGCGCCATAACCAACTCCGTTCGCTCAACGCCCATCGGAGTACTCAAGGGAGTAGATCACCAACGAAGCGGCAAAGTAGATCGGATCGACGCTGAATTCCTTAATCATCTAGTCGCCCAAAACATCATCCCAATTATCCAACCGATCGGCTTCGACCGCAATGGCCATACCTTACGCATAAATAGCGATTTGCTGGCAATCGAAACGGCATTCGCTCTCAAGGCAACTAAAGCGATATTCGTCACCGAACTCGAAGGACTGCAAATCGACGGCGAATTGAAGCGGCAATTGCCAGTGGGTATTCTCGAATCGAAACTAGCCGACAACGGCTCATTCGAAGACAAAGCGCTCAGCAAAGCCCAGCATGCTCTAACAGGAGTCAAGGGAGGGATTTCTCGTATCCATATATTGGATGGAAATATCCACGACGGCCTCGTGCGCGAAGTCTTTTCAAACGAAGGAGTCGGAACGCTCGTCTACGGAAACGAATACCAGCAAATCCGGCAGGCCCAGCGCTCGGATATCACTCGCATCTATCACCTCACCAGCGGGTCGGTCGAAAAAGATGAGCTCGCCCGCCGCTCCATCGAATCGATCGAAAGCGAAATCGGAAATTTCTACGTTTACGAAATCGACGGCAATCTAATCGGATGCGTCCTCATCTCCCAATTCAAAGAGACCCCAGGCACCGCCGAAATCAATGCCCTGTTCGTCCACTCTCTGCACCAACGCCAAGGTATAGGCTCCAAGCTCGCCAATTTCGCCTGTCTAAAAGCCCTGGAAAACGGCTCCAACCAAATCCTGGCCCTCTCCACCCAAAACTTCAGCTTTTTCCAATCCGTCTGCGGGTTTCGAGAAACCGATATCAATGCCCTGCCAGAAAGCCGCCGCCAAGCCTATCAACAGCAAAACCGGCAATCGAAAATCCTAATAAAGGACTTATAATAATTTGCTCAAGGAACCGATTTCGAAACCTCGAACCGATCCCCCTGGCACGAGTGCCAACCGTTGCGCAACACTTTACAAGTTAACTAGTCCAAATACGGACCGTTCTCGATAGCCTGCTTCATTCGTCGAAGCTTCGCGAGTTCGCCATGGTCCTTCGGATTCAGAGTCTCGAGAATATCCTCCAAACGTTTCCCCGGGCGCTCCAAAGACTCGGCAAGGTTTCCCAAACTCCAAACCGCATCGTGGCTTAACCCTCCTGCACTTGAAGCGGCAAGCAATTGCATTTTAACTGCCTCCAATGAAGCCATCCTTCTATAATCGGATTTTTCAGCCTTCTCTTTAGATTCAGACTCGTACTCCGATCAACTACAGGTGAATACAAATGATAAATTGACCGAATCCAGACTATGCTCACAATGCGAAACGAGTTGTAGCACCCACTCGATAAAAAGTGATTAGAATTCTATCAGATCTTCATTGGGGCCATAAAGCTAGCTTGATCAATGATCTCGATTCCCTCGAAGGTCTACTGTCTGAGCCGGATGAAGTCATATTCAATGGCGATACGCTCGAACAAAAATTCGAGAATTCTCCCTCCCACTTGAATGCCCCTCTCCCCTCGATCGGCCAATTTGAAAACTGTGTCAAAAGCTGGAAAACAAAAGCCCATTTCATCACTGGCAACCACGATCCGAAAATCTCGCAACACCACTATTGCGAACTAAACGACGGCGAAATCCTCATCACGCATGGGGACGGGATCTTCAAAGACATCGCCCCATGGAGCCAAAACGCCCAACTCCTCGGTGAAGTAGCGGAGCAAGGCCTCAACCACCTCCAGCGCAACGGCGACGTCAGCTTCTATGACTTCCTTCTAACCATCAAAGACGCTTGTATCGAAGAACACTCGAGACTTAAGGACTACGATCCGACCGTCTGGGGCAAACTGCAGATCTTTCTGAGACAAGCCTGGCCGCCAACACGCGTCCTCAAAATTTTGGATTGCTGGAAAGCGACTCCACAAATGGCAGTGAACATGGCCCATCGCTATGGGCTAAGTCCAAAGTTCCTAATCATCGGTCACACTCACAAACCAGCCATTCATAGCATCGAACAAACCACTGTCATCAACACCGGTTCGTTTCTCCCATGGCCTGGCGCAACCGCGGTCGATTTGACCGAAAAAGGAATCTCCGTTCGCAAAGTTGTTAGACGAAACAGCTCGTTTTTCATTGGAAAAACGATCCAGCAATTCGAGCTAGAAATCGATCTAGACAGCCTTCGGTTCCCCACACCCGAGCCGAAATCCACTTCTCAGGCTAGTCCTCAACAATTGACGGTCTAAGGAAGAGTGCCAAAACTCCTCGGCTTTAAGGGTTTTCTCCAAGGCCCCCTTAAGCGCATGAGTCTACCAAACCATTACAATTACATAAAACTGCCCCCCCGAAGGTACATATACTCGGTTTCCGAGCCGTAATAAGAGGCAAGCAACTGCTCAATTTTCGAGCGTTCTACCTGTTATACCTATGAATCTCGAATTTAGCTTCAAAACCAACTCCTCTGCTCGTCCGCAAAATAAAACCCTCCAAGAGGGAGAAAGCATCCAAGTATTCTCCGGCGAAAGCTTCCAAATCCAAAACCCGGAGATCGTTGCCCGACTCGTTCCTCAAGACAAGGACCTGCAGATTGTTTGCCACGATGGGACATCCTTCATTCTGAAGAACTTCCTCGAAGTCGATTTCGCGACGGAACCAGTACTCGAGCTCCAAGGCGGAACCCCCATAACCAGGCACGACTTCCTCCAACAAACCGAAGAAATCGATCAAGACTTCCATATCGGCGATATAAACAACCCCACCTTCGCGTTCGCTCCATTGCTCGTCATCGCCGCTACTGCAAAATCTCCCGAATGGTCATTCGCTAAAATGCCGCTCTCGGAAGAAGAATCTTCCGAAACCACAGTCCAAAACCCGCAATCACCACGGAGTAATTCGCCTCAACCCAAAGAAAAATACGCAGGCTACGATGATAGCTCTTTCTCCAAAGCAACCACTCAAAACATCGAAGAAGTGGGAATCAAACTCGCTCCCAATCGTTCAGAAGACTCTCAATCCGACAACATTGCTGAAGCTAACGCCAACTCAGTCGCCACCGATTTCATAGAAATCGACATTCTGAAATTCCTCGATTTCAACAACGAGGGAATCGACCCTCCACTCTCGATCACAGGTACGATCGTTGGAGACGGTGGAACCGAAATCGAGATCGACGACAGCACCGGCATTGCCATAATTCCCAAAGATATTTTCAAAGACGATAATTCGGTAAACATCAACATCATCGTCGACGACGGAATCGGGACTAAAAACACTACCATCACTATCACCGAAACCAAGGATGGCGGTGGCGAAACATTCCATCTCATTCTAAGCCAGAACCAAGTTGTCGAAAACCGAGAAGGAGCCCTGATCGGTAAACTTGATACAGATGATGCTGGCAGAAACCACACTTACGAATACACTCTCTCGAAAGATTCTTCGAATCTCTTCGAAATAGAAGGCAATGTGCTCAAGCTCAAGAACGACGTAAGCATCGACTACGAAGCTCACTCTGAGAGCTACATCATTAGAATCGTCGCAATCGATGAAACGGGACATAAAATCGAACAATCGATGGATGTCTGGCCTAAAGATGTTAACGAAATAGCGAGCCTCTCATCAATTGACATTTCCACGCTTGAAGATGTTCGCGTCATCTTCGACCCCGAAGACTTCGACAACGCATTCGAGGACGAAGACAATGATTACCTAGAAACCATACGAATGGATACGCTTCCGGAAAACGGAACGCTAAGTCTAGGCGATAATCCTGTTACGATTGGACAACTCATCGATTACGAGCAAATCGAAGATCTGTCATTCCAACCAAATCCAAACTGGAATGAAGGCACCTCTTTCAATTGGTCCGGTTTCGATGGCAGCGCCTGGTCCGCAGAAAGCTCTCTTGTCTCTATTTCGATCGAGGCCGTCAATGATGCTCCAATCGTATCCGTAAACATCGGACAGCAATTGGCAGACATCGGCGAAGTTCTCACAATGAACCTGCCGGAAGACGCGTTCATCGACATCGATAACGGCGACACGCTATCCTATTCTTCCGAGCTCCCAGGCTGGTTGAATGTCGATTCCGAAACTGGCACGATTTCCGGCACTCCCACCGACGAACATATCGGCGACCAAGACATAACGATCACCGCCACCGATGCCTCCGGCAAATCCACTAGCCAGACCTTTCGCCTCAATATAGAAAACATAAACGACGCTCCCACATTTACCCAAATCTCCAATCTCGAAACGGACGAAGACGCCTCTTTCAAACTAGAGGCCAGTGACCATTTTAACGACAAGGACCTCGAGTATGGCGACACTCTAAACTATACAGCCACGCTCGAAGACGGAAGCCAACTCCCCATTTGGCTCAGCATCGATCCTCAAAGCGGAACGCTATCCGGAACTCCAGAAAACGAAGACGTCGAATCGCTCAACATTCGGATTACCGCATCCGACGGTGAAGCTCAATCCGAACAAACATTCTCGCTTCAAATCAACAACACAAACGACGGACCAACCGTCGTGGCCGACATTGTCGACCAAACCGTCGACGAAGACGCAGCGTTCTCGCTGGACGTCTCAGGTAATTTCTCCGACGAGGACATCGGAGACGAGCTCGCATTTTCCGCAGCCCTCGAAAACGGCGACCCGCTCCCGACCTGGCTCTCGATCGACAGCGCGACAGGCGAACTCTCAGGCACCCCCGACAACGGAGACGTCGGAGCGATCAACGT
>JAPKDW010000261.1 GCA_028822375.1 Opitutaceae bacterium
CTCAGCGCGAGCATGCGCGAACCCTTTAATTATCGAGAGAGCGGGCTCTTCGTTTTCTTGGAATCTCTGAACTATTATTATGGGAACTCTGTTTTCTTTCCTCTTTTTTACGCTTCTAGTTGGCCTGGTTACTTTTCTCCGAACTCGTAAGGAGGATCTGAATACGTCTAAAGGTTTTTTCCTGGCGGGCAACAGCCTCAATGGCTGGGTGATTGCTGGATCGCTCCTGCTTACGAACCTCAGCGCGGCGAATCTAACTGGCATGACAGCCAATGTGTATGCGGGCAACATGACGCCGATCGCATTTACGGTGACCGTGGTGCCGGTCCTCATATATTTTTGCACGGTGCTCCTGCCTACTTTCCTTAAAGGCGGGTTCACGACCATTCCCCAGTTTCTGGAAAGCCGCTTTGGCACGTCCACCCGTCGAATGGTCGCAATTCTGTTTTTGTTTTCCTATATTCTCAGTGCGATGCCGGTGGCTCTTTATGGAGGAGCCATTGCCATCAATCTGCTATTCGATGTTTCAGGTTCGCTCGGTATTGGAAACGAACTGTCGATATGGATCATCGTTTGGTCCCTCGGCATTATAGGCAGCATTTACGCCCTGTATGGGGGCCTGAAGGGAGTAGCGGTTTCGGATAGCATGAACGGTATCGGTCTGCTCATTGGGGGAGCGATGGTCTTCGTTTTCGGGATCTACAAAGTCGGGGGTGGCGACTTCTTCGCGGGAGCTCAGATCATTGCGACTAAGAATACGCAGGTTCTCGATGCGGTTGGCGATGTGGCTGATAACGTGCCGTTCTCGGTACTGTTTACGGGTATGCTGCTCCATAACTTGTTTTTCTGGAGTACGAATCAGTTCATTGTACAACGAACGCTCGGAGCTCGAAGTTTGAAGGAAGGGCAGAAAGGCGTGATGATCGCCGCCTTCCTCAAAATTCTGAATCTCTTCTACATCGCCTTTCCAGGCGTGATTGCCTTTCACCTCTACGGGTCGGGTCATTTCGAGAATAATGATTGGGTCTATCCGACACTCGTGAGGGATATCATGCCGGACGTGTTTGTCGGATTTTTCGCCGCGGTTATATTCGGGGCGGTTCTGAGCACTTTCAATTCGGTACTCAATAGTTCGGTAACCATTTTCGCCCTGGATATTTACAAACCGCTGTTCGGGAAAAATCTTGGCGATAACGTGATCATCCAACGATCCAAGCGAGTCGGTATTGGCATTGCCATCGCTACTATGCTGATCGCTCCTTTTATTATGTATTTTCCGGAAGGTATCTTTACCTTCATGGTCAAGGTGAATGGTCTGTTTGGAGCCCCGATTCTGATGACTGTGTTGTTAGGCTATTTTTCCCGAAAAGTTCCCGTCTTTGCGGTGAACCTTTGCCTGGTTCTGTATGTCCTGGTGTATGGGTTTTTCGTGTTCGTGGTTCAGCCGGAGATGCATTTCCTCCATTATATGGCGATGCTTTTCCTCTGCTTCTCTGGACTCGCTTTGCTCTTAGGGCGCTTTTTCCCGAGCGAACGGCCGGAGATTGTCAGTACGAATATCGAGGGGGTTGATACCACTCCATGGAAACATTTGAAATGGGTAAGCGTTTTGGCTTTGCTGGCAATGGTTGGGACCTATGTTGTATTCTCTCCGCTCGGATTGGTCGATGCGGGACGCGAGAAGACGATTCAATACGGGGTTATCGTAACGGGTTTGATTATGGTGTTTGTTGTATTCGGAATTCCATTGCTTAGGAGGTCGGCGAATCGGCGGGAAGGGCCTAGTGGAGAAGGGAATTGAAGTTGTAGGAGCGGGTTTATCCCGCGATACATTGGAAGAGTGTATTATCCCGAAAAATCGCGGGGTAAACCCGCTCCTACAATTTCACTTGCATGTTTAATTGAAATGAAAAAGCGATTGTTAGGAAATACGAAACTCGAGGTGTCGCCTTTGGCGGTGGGCTGCTGGGCCTTCGCGGGAGGGGCTAATTGGGGCGATCAGGATGAAAATGAATCGATCTCTGTAGTGCATGCTGCATTGGATCGGGGCATAAACTTTTTCGATACGGCGCCTGGTTACGGTAATGGAGAGTCCGAAAGGGTTTTGGGAGTCGCATTGAAGGGACGCCGGGATCAAGCGGTTATCGCTACGAAGGTCAAAGATGTTGAACTGGATGCGATTTCGCTGCGCGCGTCTTGCGAGAAGAGCCTTTCTCTGTTGCAGACAGATAGAATCGATCTGCTGCAGATCCATTGGGCGAACCGAGACGTCCCGTTTGTCGAGACTATCGGTGCCTTGGAGGCCCTGACAAAGGAAGGCAAAATTCGCCATGTTGGCGTGTGTAATTTCGGAATTGGCGACATGGAAGAGTGGAGCGATTCTGCAGGCGAAATGATATCCAATCAGTTGCCTTATTCACTGCTGTCGCGAGCGATCGAATACGATATTATTCCGGAATGCGAAAAGCGCGATGTATCGGTATTGCCGTACAGTCCGCTCCTGCAGGGGCTATTGACTGGCAAGTTTCCGACCCCTGATTCGGTTCCAGTAGGTCGAGCGCGATCCCGTCACTTCAGCGAGGACAGGGAGCAGGCACGGCATGGTGAAGCGGGTTGCGAGGAAGAAATGTTCGAAACCATAGCCGCTGTTGTAAGGATAGCCGCCGAACTCGGTGTGTCGCCGTCGGCCTTGTCGCTGGCCTGGCTAGCCAAACAAAGTAATGTGGCAAGCGTGATCGCCGGAGCTAGAAATGTGAAGCAATTGACGGAGAATGCTCGTTTTATGGAGGTGAGCATCGATTCGGAGATCGATAGTCGACTACGTGCAGCAAGCGATGCGGTGATGAAGAAGCTCGGAAATAACCCAGACCTTTGGAACGCGGTTAATCGCTTTCGATGAATTTCGAAGCAATAAGCCAATAATTGAGAATATGGATATGATACGACTCATTGAGCCGGGAGCCTTCGAGCTGATCGATACGGATGAGCCTGAGCCGCCCTCAAAGGGGATTGCCCTCGTGAAAGTGCTTCACGTGGGATTGTGTGGTACGGATATTCATGCCTTTCAGGGGAACCAGCCGTTTTTCTCTTATCCACGAATTTTGGGGCATGAACTCGGTGTTGAAATTGTCGCCCTCGGTGAAGATTGCGGGGACTTGAAGCTGGGGATGCGCTGTTCGGTGGAACCCTATCTATCTCATTCAGGGGACAGGGCCTTTGCTCGGGGTAAAACGAATTGCTCGTCGAGCACTCAGTGTATGGGCGTGCATGTTGATGGAGGAATGAGGGAGCGTATTTTGATTCCGGCTGATAAACTACATCCTTCGAATTTGGATACGGATCAGTTGGCCTTGGTGGAAACGCTGTGCATTGGCCATCACGCAGTTGAGCGAGCGGTGCTGCAAGGCGATGAAACGATTGCGGTGATCGGTATGGGTCCGATTGGGCTGGGTGTTTCCACTTTTGCAAACCTATCGGGAGCGAAGGTCGTTTGCATCGATATCTCCCAGGGGCGTTTGGATAAGGCCCAGCAGCTTATTCCCGGTGTTCGTACGTTGTTGTTGGAAAGCGGCAAGTCGCTGGACGAATCGTGGAGTATAATCGACGCGGAGGCGCCGGAAGTCGTATTTGATTGTACGGGCAATAAGGGATCGATGGAGGCGTCAGTCGAACTGCCGGCCTTTGGAGGTAGAATTGTTTTCGTGGGGATCTATAACGGGGAGCTGAGCTTTTCCGATCCAAGTTTCCATAAGCGTGAGTTGAGCATTATCAGTAGTCGTAATGCTCGAGCATGGAATTTTAAAGAGGTGATTGGCTTGATGGAAAGCGGGGAAGTCGATGTGGAGCCCTGGATCACCCATCGCTGCGCCTCGAGAGAATTTCCAGGCCAAGTAAATGACTGGCTTCAGCCCAATTCGGGCCTGTTGAAAGGAGTCATCGAATTTTAATTTATTATGAGTGAGTTTAAAAATCCATTTTCATTAGAGGGAAAAACCGCCTTGATCACGGGGAGTTATCGAGGGCTCGGCCTTTCGATCGCTACCGGTTTGGCGGAAGCAGGGGCTCGGGTCCTTATCAATGGACGCTCAAGCGAAGGCGTGGAGGCTGCAGTTATCGATTTGCGAAAAAAGGGATTCAATGCCGACGGTTTTGCGTTTGATATCACGGATGCAGAGGCAGTCGAAACCTCGATTACTCGGATTCGAAAGGAGATCGGACCGATAGATATATTGGTAAATAGCGCGGGGATCCAGAAGCGGAACCCGATTCTCGATATGTCGGTCGAGGACTTTAGAGAAGTGTTGGATGTCAATCTCACATCTGCGTTTATCATGTCGAAAACGGTGGCTGTTGGAATGATTGAACAAGGGTTTGGCAAGATTATCAATGTTTGCTCGCTTATGAGTCATTTGGCTCGACCGACGATCGCGAACTATTCCGCAGCGAAAGGTGGACTGCATATGCTAACGAAGTCAATGACCGGAGAATGGGCTGCGAAGAATATTCAGATAAATGGGATTGGACCGGGTTATTTCGAAACTGATTTAACGCGTCCGCTTAAAGAAAATCCTGAGTTCGATGGGTGGATTTGCGGTCGTACGCCAGCTGGCCGATGGGGGCAGCCGGAGGAACTTAAAGGTGTGGCAGTCTTTCTTGCTTCGGATGCCTCTACCTTCGTGAATGGACAATTGATCATGGTCGATGGCGGCCTGATGGCAGTGGTGTAGTCGTCTCCTGCAGATGCGAAATACTAAATAATATGAGGGTGGTAAAATTTTATATAATGTCGATTTTCTTGCACTTGATTCGTCATGCAGACTCTTCGTAAAGTGAGTCATGGAGTTGGTCAATCGGCTTCGCCCGGGCAAAAGCCCTCCGATTCTACAAAGAAAAGCACGGGCTTCCCGTTCCAAATGTTTATAGAGTCATGGCGGATTGCTTTCTTTAAGGGACGATTTTTTGGCAATATCCTGTTCAAAGGCAGTAGTAGCGGTTTTTGGTATTTGATAGTGCGTCTTGAGAATTTGAGAATATGGCGAGAAATACTTATACTATACAAATAATTGTTGCAATTCCTGCTTCGTTGTTAGACTTGTTAATGTTGCAAAAAAATGTTTAAAAAGAAAATATGTTCCTTTGGTAAGATTACGCCTAATGTTTGTAGAAATAGGTATAATGTTGTTGGATACGAAACAATATTCACCTTCTGCTGACATTGGTCTGTTGAGCAAAACCGGTGTAGCTACATGAGAAAACGATCGCTCAATCTCTTCATTAAATGGCTCGTTTCGATAGCAGTAGTGGGTTCTTTCACCTTGAGCTTGATGATTCGCGGACTGTATGAAGCCTGGACAAAAGACGGCCAATTGGTGCGCATTTAGACTGGAAAGCCTTTAG
>JAPKDW010000262.1 GCA_028822375.1 Opitutaceae bacterium
GGATTCACCATGTCCTCGATCCCCGGTACGCAGGCGATTTGCCGAGCCGAACCCTGTAGAATCAACCAGTCAGAACGAAGCTGCAGAGGAATAAAAAATGCTTATTGAGCTACACCGTTCAGGTGTATCAATAGGGACAGGCTAATTATAGAAAATGACCCTTGACTGTGCTTTTGAGTGATTTAGCACTGTTCGTTTGCCTGTTCAAGAGCCCCGAATCCCCTAGAGATTAGGGGTTTATTGTTTTTATGTCGGTTCTTTTCCACGGCATAATTGCCATGATAAAGTGTTACCGATGTACCCAGATAAAGTGTAACCTATGTCCTCAGATCGAACCTATTAGGCACCCTAAAGTATCCGGGTATTGGGTAGCTTTTTCGAGGCCTTTTCAAAAGTGAGCATCGGCGTGCCTGTTGTTTCGTATTGCGCATGAATAATCCGATCTACAAATCCAGGATTGGCTGAATGAAGATTGCTTTGCGTCAATACGGACCGAGCAATGGCCGAACACTCTACTTCCTCTGACTGCGAGAGGTTTTTAAGTACGGTGATAGCCTCTTTTTTAGGGACTTTGTAGTGAAATTGCAGAGCGAAATAGGTTTCGCTAAGTACGAGGTCCGACACAAAGACCTTGCCTCCCGACTTGCATAATTCGTCGATCGCTTCTTCTGCTATTTTGGCCTGTCTTTCGGGCTCGCCTACTAATAGGCGAAGGAGGACCGATGTGTCTAGGCAAGCAGCAGTACTCTTAGCCACGGCCTAGCGTTTTGATCTCCCTTGGGCCACGTTTTTGCGAATCGACTCCATTGAATGATCTCCGTCTGCATTAGTCGCGTAACGATTCAAAGACCCAATCCATTTCGAGTGGCGCTTTGAAGCTGGCTTCAATATCCAGACGCTCTCACCGCGTACTTTGGCAGGTTTCAATTCAAGCTCGTCGCCGGGAGCGACCCCTAATTCCTGGCACACCTTGGAAGGAAAGGTGGCTTGGCGTTTTGCGGTTAGCTTTATTTTAGACATTCAAGCAGTTTCAAAGATTTCGCCTTACTTGTAAATGAAAAAGTAAGGTGAGTTCCGTTTTGTGTTAGAAAAGAGACGCCTGCTTCTGCTTTTCGAGGTCTCGCTGGACACCAATTCGGAGACGGCTGCGGAGTTGTTTTTACCACATGTTTCGTTCGATGTTTGAATCGCAGCCGGGTCCATTCCCCGAAGCTTGTCGAAGACCCCGACTCGTAGGTGGGTCAGGGGTTCATAGAGATCGTTTTGGAGCGAAGCGTCGAGACGGTCCGCGCAAGATGCGAGGCTCGGATTGGGAAGGACTCACGTGCATTTGGGATCTGAGACGGGATGTGTTTGGGTAGCTGGCTCCTACAGTTCTATAGTAAGTCGCTCGCCCTCCAAATGAGTAGAGATTGAAGAGGGGGCATTGGCTAGAATCCATCATGTTGTTCTAGATGGGCTTGGCCTAAAGAGGCGAATTGTGCGGATTGAACGAAGAATTGGCTTGATATCCTGGGGGCGTGGTCCACTTTTGGAATCGTTAACTCCAAAAATCGACCCAAAATGGAAACTATGATTCCGAGATGCTTTGAACCTCCAAAGCAGCATTATTTCTTGTTTGGGCCACGTGGTACGGGAAAGTCCACCTTTCTCAAGAAGGCTTATCCTGGAGCGTTTTACATCGATCTTCTCAAGCCTGATACACTCAGGCGTTACCAGGCGAGGCCGGAGATGCTGATTGAGCAAGTCCATGCAAATCCATCGGTGAAGGTATATATAGTCGATGAGATTCAAAAAGTCCCGGAATTGCTAGATGCGGTCCATAGTCTCATTGAGGAGAAGCAAGGGCGGATGTTTGTGCTCACGGGTTCTAGCGCCCGAAAATTGAAGCGTGCAGGTACGGATCTTCTTGCAGGTAGGGCCTTGCTGAAGCACATGCATCCGTTGCTTCTGAGCGAGGGGAAGGAGCAGGTGAATTTCGAAGACGCATTGAAATTTGGGTTGTTGCCCCTGATCGCTTTTTCCGAAAGTCCTATGGAGACGCTCGAGGCGTATGTTGCTCTCTACATTCGGGAAGAAGTTCAGTTCGAGGGGCTGGTTCGCAATATCGGCGCGTTCTCCCGGTTTTTGGAAGGGATCAGTTTTTCGCACGCGTCTTTGCTCAACATAAGCAACGTAGCTCGCGAGTGCGAAGTGGAGCGTAAGGTGGTCGAAAATTACATTTCGATCTTGGAGGATATTCTACTCGCTACTCGCTTGAAGGTTTTTTCCAAACGGGCTCAGCGAGCCTTGGTATCACATCCGAAATTCTATTTTTTCGATGTCGGCGTTTTCAAGGCGTTGCGTCCGAGGGGACCTCTCGATAGTCCGAGCGAAATTGATGGAGCGGCTCTGGAGGGGTTGGTTTATCAACATCTTCGAGCATGGAAATCGTACGGGAAAAATGGCTACGAACTGTTTTTTTGGCGATCGCGAGGTGGAGTTGAAGTAGATTTTATTTTGTATGGCGAGGGCGGTATTTACGCGTTCGAAGTTAAAAATGCTGCAAAGATTCGTCCGAGCGACTTGAAGCCGCTAGTTGAATTTAGAGCGGATTATCCAATGAGTAAAACGATCTTGCTGTATCGAGGGAAAGACCGACTGCTTCGGAACGACGTTTTGTGTTTGCCATGCGACGAATTTCTTGAACGACTTGATCCTGGAAAGTCCATCGATGCTGCGCTGGAATAAATCGGATTTACGAACGCAAGGAGCGGCCTTTTGGCAATCATGGCGAGTACAGATAGCAACAAACCCAATGTCGTAGTGATCATGACCGACGACCAGGGGGCGTGGGCTTTGGGTTGCGCGGGTAATGAGGAGATTCGTACGCCGCATTTGGACCGGCTCGCCGAGCGAGGAATCCGGTTTGAGAATTTCTTTTGCGCTTCTCCTGTTTGTTCGCCGGCTCGGGCGAGTTTCCTTACGGGTAGGATTCCTTCTCAGCACGGAGTGCACGATTGGATTCGAAAGGGGAATATCAGCGATCCGGAAGGTGAATACAGGGGTGTAGACCGACCGATCGAGTACTTGGAAGGGATGTTGGGTTACTCGGATGTCTTGAAGCAAAATGGCTATACTTGCGGCTTGAGCGGGAAGTGGCATCTTGGGGCCCAGGAAACTCCGCAGAAGGGGTTTGATTATTGGTATGCCTTCGCATTCGGAGGCGGGGATTACTATGGTTCTCCAATGGTGGAGAACGGGGCTCTGTCGAAGAAATCGGACTATTTAACCGATGTCATTACCGATGGAGCCTTGAAGTTTTTGGATACGGTCGAGGATTCGGAGAATCCATTCTATTTAAGCGTTCACTACACGGCGCCGCATAGTCCATGGGATAAAGGGAATCATCCGGATGCGGTTTTGGATCTTTACGAAGATTGCTCGTTTAAATCCTGCCCCGAACAGGAGGTGCATCCTTGGCAAGTTAATTCTGCTCCGGTGGGTGTCGGGGAGCGTCGTAAAGAGAATTTGCAAGGTTACTTTGCGGCAGTCACAGCCATGGATGCGGGAGTGGGGCGATTGATCGATCGATTGGATGCTTCGGGCATTCGGGAAAACACTTTGATCGTGTTTACGAGCGATAATGGAATGAATATGGGGCATCACGGCGTTTGGGGAAAGGGCAATGGAACGTATCCTCAGAATATGTACGATAGTTCGGTTAAAGTGCCGTTTATCGTGTCGCACCTCGGTCGTGTTCCGGAAGGGATCGTTGAGGCGGGATTATTCAGTCACTATGACTTCTTTCCGACTTTGCTGGATTACTTGGGAATTGAGAATCCTGTAGCCGGTGGCCTGCCGGGCCGAAGCTTTGCGGCTTTACTTGAAGGTAAGCAGCTGGCAGGACGAGAAAACGTGGTTGTTTTCGATGAGTATGGACCGGTTCGAATGATTCGGAATCGGGACTTTAAATATGTGCATCGTTTCCCGGAGGGACCACATGAGTTCTACGATCTTCAGCTAGATCCGAATGAAGAAACGAACGTGGTAGACGAGGCCGATTATCGAGGACTGGTTGGCGAAATGCGTTTGGAGTTGGAGGATTGGTTTCGGGATTACGTCGATCCTTCGATCGATGGATCGGTAGAACCGGTGACAGGTAAGGGGCAACTTGATTGGGCAGGGACGAAGGCTTGCGGTCGTCCGCAGTACAATGGAGAAATTAGTTTTTATCATGAAGCCGGTGATGAGTTTGTTTCGTAAGGAGAATCCAGGTGGCGGCCGATCTCCGAGCGGCCAAGTTGGGGGAGATGGGATTATGGAATGTGGCCGCTCGGAGATCGGCCGCTACCTCACTGTTTTGATTGTATGGATTTGCGGGGCATTTGCTTTAGTTGCCCAGCCGGATCCTATTCTAGAGCCGAGCGAATTGACGAATGGGCGCGAATTGGCGTCGCAGTACTGCATGTTGTGTCACGAATTACCCGAGCCGGATTTGCTATCGAAGAAGAGTTGGGAATTCGCTCTGACGTACATGGGGTTCTATCTTGGAATCGTTGACTACGGCTATCTCGAAGGAAGTTCCGAAAGGACGATGGATAGTATTCACTCTCGCGAGGAATTTACGAGGACTGCCAATAAGGTGCCGGACGCAGCAATGCTGTCTGATATCCAGTGGAAGGCGTTGCGAAACTATTATGTATCCAATGCTCCAGAACAAGCGATTCCTCAGGATCTAAAACCACCGATTGTAGAAGACCTCGAGTCCTTCAACGTTCTGCCGACTCAGTATCGAATGGATCGCGCGATTACGTCGATGACGCGCATAGACGAGGAGAATGGACTGCTGTATGTTCATGATAGCGGAGTTCAGCGGCTCACTATTCTCGATCGGAAATTGGGTTTTTTCGATAGTCATGAAGCGCCCGGCGTGGCACTTGTGGATTCTCAGATGAATGGGGATGAAGTCTATCTCTTATCCATTGGGGATTTGTTTGCGTCGCATATCGGAGAGCCTCGTGGCGAGCTTCAGTATGCGAAGTCGTTGGGCGGAATTCTTATCGGGCTTAAGGTATTGGTCGGCGGTTTGCATCGCCCGGCTGACTTTGCATTTGGCGATCTTGATCAGGATGGAGTCGATGAATTGCTCGTTTCGAATTTCGGCGAGTACACGGGTAATTTTTCGATTTATCGACGAGAGTCCAATTCGAGCGTTTTCGATTCCGACCCGCAAATTCTCACCGATCAACCAGGTATCGTCAAAAGCGAACCCTATGATTTTAACGGTGACGGTTTGTTGGATATCATCGTTTTGATGAGCGATGCGCGTGAGAACGTGAGCATTTTCATTAATCAGGGAGACGGGGCGTTCGAACGGAAGGTAATCGTCGCTCAGCATCCTGCA
>JAPKDW010000263.1 GCA_028822375.1 Opitutaceae bacterium
CCACCATGCGGAGGAGCCCCGTACTTGAAGGCTTCAAGCATGTAGCCAAAGCGACTCTCAACGACATCCGCCGGAATATTGAGCACGTCTTCGAAAACTTTCTTCTGAAGCTCCGCCTGATGGATACGAATACTGCCGCCACCAAGCTCAACGCCATTAAGCACCAAATCGTAATGCTGACCGCGAACTCGCTTCGGATCTGAATCCAAATACTGAATATCCTCAACAACCGGAGACGTGAACGGATGATGCGATGAAACGTAACGCCCATGCTCTTCTTCGTAGACCATCAATGGAAACTCCACCACCCACAAGAAATTGAACTGGTCCGAAGGAATCTCCAACTTGCCGCGTTTCTTCAAGAGCTCTGCGCATTCAAGACGCGTTCTGCCCAAGATAGCACAAGCCTGCTCCCATTCCGAAGCCGCGAAGAACACGATGTCTCCTTCTTCTAAAGACAAACGCTCTTTCAAAGCCGCCTTCTCTTCGTCCGAGAAGAACTTAACGATCGGAGACTTCCATTCGCCATCCTCTATCTTAATGAAGGCCAGGCCTTTCGCCCCGAGCGATTTGGCAACTTCTTCGAGATTCTTCAACTCGCCCTGAGTCACGTCAGCTAGCGTCGGCGCTTTGAAGGCTTTAACCACTCCACCCTTTTTGACTGTGCCAGAGAAGACCTTAAAAGACGACGACGCAAATACGTCCGAGAAATCCTCGATCTCCAGACCGAAACGCGTATCCGGTTTGTCGACTCCGTACTTATCCATCGCTTCCTGGAAAGGCATGCGAGGAAACGGCGTGGGAAGGTCGATTCCGAGCGTTTCTTTCCAAACGCGCTTCATCAATCCTTCGACCAATGCGTACATGTCTTCGCGATCAATGAACGAAAGCTCGATGTCGAGCTGCGTAAATTCCATCTGGCGATCGGCCCGCAAATCTTCGTCGCGGTAGCAACGAGCGATCTGATAGTATCGCTCAACGCCACTAACCATCAGCATCTGCTTGAACTGCTGAGGCGACTGCGGCAACGCGTAGAAATGGCCCGGCTGGATACGGCTCGGTACCAAATACTCGCGAGCTCCTTCTGGAGTGCTCTTAAATAGAGTCGGCGTTTCCACATCGTAGAAACCTTCGTCGTCCATGAAATGGCGAATTGCCCGAGACGTTTCGTGACGCAATTTAAGCATGCGGCGCATTTTTCCACGGCGCAGATCGAGGTAACGATACTTCAAACGAAGGTCCTCGTTTACCTTATCGCCCTTTTCGTCGTCGATAGGAAACGGTGGCGTTTCGGAGATATTGTGAACGATCACGCTCGTGCAATCGACTTCGATTTCGCCAGTCGGCAAACCCGAATTGACATTATCTCCTTCGCGAGTTTCTACGACTCCCTCGATCTCGATTACCGATTCGTCCTTCAAGGTACGCACCAAGTCATTGAACGCATTATCGTCGCTATGCGGATTCGCCTTAACTTGCGTCAAGCCTTCACGGTCTCTCAAGTCTATGAAGAGAATACCGCCGTGATCGCGAATGGAATCAATCCACCCGATCAACGATACCGATTTTCCAACGTCACTTCCGCGAAGTTGGCCACAATGATGCGTACGTTTCATTTTATTGATTATGGTCTAATTAGAGATGAACCACGAAAGGCGCGAACATTGGGCAAATCTCTCGAAAGAATGCAACTGCAATCCCCGGTCTCTTTAATATAGAAGGCCAATCTTCCCCCTTCTTTCTCGGTATTCAGCGAGAAGCCGCCCTTTTCCTCCTGCACGCGCATCTATTTTCCAAGCCTTCTACCTCCAACCTTGACAGCCGGAGGCCGATGGACAATATCCGCGCATTCTTCATCTAGGGCATGGCTGAAAACTACAAAGATACGCTTAAACTCCCGATTACCTCCTTCCCCATGCGGGCCAACCTCGGCAAGCGCGAACCAGCTCGAGTCGAACACTGGGAAACGATCGATCTTTATAAGAAGATTCAGACGCATAACGCCAATGGACCTTCGTTCATTTTGCACGACGGACCGCCGTTTACTAATGGAGATCTTCACCTCGGTCACGCCCTCAATAAGACTTTAAAGGAGATCGCCCTTCGCTACAAAGCCGCTCGTGGCTTCCGCACTCCCTACGTCCCAGGCTGGGATTGTCACGGACTGCCGATCGAAACCAAGGTTTCCAAAGAGCTAAAATCTGAAGGCAAAGAGCTCTCTACGGCCGATTTACGCGACCGTTGCGATGCATTTTCCGAACATTGGATCGATGTCCAACGCAGCCAATTCAAACGCCTCGGCGTTTTGGGAGACTGGGATCGAGAGTACAAAACGAAAAATCCTGCCTACGAAGCGGAGATCCTGCGCACGCTCGCATCTTTCGTAGATTCCGACCTCGTCTACCGCAGCAAAAAACCGGTCTACTGGTCCATTCCCTACGAAACGGCCCTCGCCGAAGCGGAAATCGAATATAAGGATCATTCCAGTCCTTCGATCTGGGTAGCATTCGACATTCCCGACAAAGCGAAGTTCGAGATAGAAAAACCGCTTTCAGTCGTCATTTGGACAACAACGCCTTGGACGATCCCGGCCAACTTGGCCGTAGCCGTACACCCTCGCCTCGACTACGCTTTCGTCGAATCAGGAGAACGCGTTTTCATAGTCGCTAACGATCTCGCCGAAAAATTCGCCGAGGATTGCTCGCTCGAAAACTGGAAAATTCTTAAAACCATCAAAGGCGAATCCCTGGAAGGTGTTGAATCGCGTCACCCGTTCATCGACCGGGCCAGCCCAATCGTTCTAGCCGACTACGTCACTACCGAAAGCGGTACCGGTTGCGTTCACACCGCGCCCGGACACGGACAGGATGACTATCTAACCGGTCTCAAGTACGGTCTCGATATCTATTGCCCCGTCAATGACCACGGGGAATATGACGACGATGGCCAAGTACCCGAACTTCTAGTCGGAGCATCCGTACTCGAGAAAGACGGCTGGGTACCTGCCAACGGCAAAGTTCTCAAAGCCCTCGACGAAGCGGGCGCTCTCCTAAAGAAAAAGAAGATTTCGCACAGCTACCCACATTGCTGGCGCTCGAAAACGCCGGTTATCTTCAGAGCCGTCGATCAATGGTTCGTCGCCCTCGACAAAGGTGGCCATCGCCAAAAGGCCCTCGATGCCATCGGCAAAGTCGACTGGATTCCCGATTGGGGCGAAAAGCGCATCCGTGGCGCCGTCGAATCGCGACCCGACTGGTGCATCAGCCGCCAACGTTCCTGGGGCGTCCCGATTCCCGCATTCTACGACGAAGACGGAATTGGTTATTTGGATGCGAGCGTCGTCCGAGCAATCGCCGACAAAATCGCCGAAGTTGGCGCCAACTTCTGGTACACAGCTACCACCGAAGAACTTCTCGAAGGGATCGAGCTTCCCGAAAGCTGGCAAGGCAAGACCCTCAAAGCCGGCACCGATACGCTCGACGTTTGGATCGATTCGGGCTCCAGCCATTTCGCAGTTCTAAAAAAGAACGAAGATCTCGAATGGCCTTGCGACCTCTACCTTGAAGGTAGCGACCAACATCGTGGATGGTTTCAATCTTCCCTTTGGACTGGCATCATTCGCGAAGGCGCCGCTCCTTTTAAGAAAATCCTGACTCACGGATTCATCGTCAACCAAGACGGCACCAAACTCTCCAAGAGCGAAGGCGCTATGACCTTGGAACACTACATGGACAAATTCGGAGCGGACATCGTTCGTCTCTGGATTGCATCGACTGACTTCCGCAACGACGTATCGATGGGCGAGGAAATCCTCAAGACGATCAGCGACGCCTACCGTCTCATGCGCAACACTCTGCGCTTCCAGATTTCCAATCTCTACGACTTCGACATTCAGAAGCACGGCATGCCAGTTCAAGAGCTGCACGAGCTCGACCGTTGGGCGCTCGATAAAGCCGCTGCCCTATCGGAAGCTTGTGAAGAAGCGTACGAGACCTACGAGTTCCACCGAGTCTACCAACTCTGCAACCATTTCTGCTCAGTCACGCTTTCAGCGCTTTATCACGACGTCCTAAAAGATCGTCTCTACACGCTTGCCGAAGCACGCCCGCTAAGACGTTCATCGCAAACCGCGATCTATCACGTATTCCGGACACTCGTTCGCGTGCTTGGTCCCGTTCTGCCTTTCACCACCGATGAAGCCTGGAGCTATTTCGTGGCAGATAAGGATTTCATCGACGATTCTTTAGCCCTTCAAGGCTGGCCAACCGAAGCCGGCGCTTGGCGAGACGAAGCGCTTTCGCAAGAATTCACTGACCTGCTCGCATTTCGCGATTCGGTGAATGAAAAGCTAGAGAGCCTTCGCAAAAACGGCGATATCGGCAGATCTCTCGATGCCTACGTTTCGCTCTCCGGAAACGCAAGCAATCCGACTTTTCAACTGCTTTCCAAATACAAAGAATTTCTTGAAGAACTTTTCATCGTATCGCGTGTCGAACTCGCGGAATCATCCGATGAGGAACTATCAATAACTGTAAACAAGGCTACTGGTGGTCGTTGTCCCCGTTGTTGGAGGTGGTATCCAAATCTCCATAACGAAACGGAAAACGAAGAGCTCTGCCCTCGCTGCGCCGAAGCCATACTCTAACTGTCTCAACAAATGCCAGAAAAGAAAACAATCGCCAAAAAGACCGCTGTAAAGAAGACTGCCGCAAAGAAAGCAGTAGCGTCGACCAGCGTCAAAAAACCAGTCACTAAGAAAAAAGCCGCTAGCGCATCCGCAGGGTTTTCGCTCGAAGACGCCCTTTCGGTCGCCAAGAAGTGCTCGAATGACGACGAGGCAGTAGCCAAAAAAATCGCTGCCAAGGAAAAAGCCCAGCAGGCTGTCGAAGAAGCGGAGCAGAAGACGAAAAAACGCGTCCTCGGCGCGGCATCTTTGTTCGACATTCTTGGCTTCGATCCAGTCGCAACTACGATCACTCCAGTCGAAACGCGCCCCGTTGCAAAAAAATTCAAAAAGTTCTACGAACTGCTGGTCAATCTACGGAACCACGTAAAGTCCGGCTTAAACCTGCACACCGAAGAAACTCTCAAGCGCTCCAGCAAGGACGACTCAAGCGATCTTTCCAGCTACAGCCAGCATATGGGCGATGCCGGAACGGAGACCTTTGACCGTGACTTCGCTCTCAGCATGGTATCCAGCGAACAGGATGCCCTCACCGAAATCGAAGCGGCAATCGAACGTGTTTTCGCTGGCAAATACGGCATTTGCGAAATGACCGGTAAACAAATCCGCGAAGAGCGCCTTCTTGCTGTACCATTCACCCGCTACTCGGTAG
>JAPKDW010000264.1 GCA_028822375.1 Opitutaceae bacterium
TGATAATTGACGTCATGGGCTTAAGTTGACGCCAATGCGCTTAGCGGGACCGCTCCTACAATTAGGCAGCGGAGCAAACTTCGACTCATCTAACAGTATCTAAGTGTTGATTGATTATGGAACTTCTGTTTCACCTTTTCCGCCTTATTCTTATTTGTGTTTTTATGTTTATGCCACGACATATACTTTCCAGCCTCTTTGGGACGCTTGCGCTTTGCGGTGTCGGGGGTCATTCTCAGTCCGCTGGCGCATCGCCTGAGGAGACGCTCAGGGAAGCGGTCTCCTATAATCGCGATATCCGTCCTATCTTTTCGGATACTTGCTTTCGTTGTCATGGGCCAGATGAATCCTCTCGCGAGGAGAATCTGAGATTCGATTTGCCTGAGTCGGCCTTTGCTGAGCGGGAAGGGGGCACCTTCGCGATTGTGCCTGGCGATCCTGAGGCGAGCGAAGCTTGGCTATTGATCAACGATGAAGATCCGGAGTATCGAATGCCTCCGCTAAAATCTCACCTGAAGCTTACTGAAGAGCAGAAAGAATTGATTGGCAGATGGATCGAGGAGGGCGCTAAGTATGAAAGCCATTGGGCCTTTCAAGCACCGCAAATGTCACCGCTGCCCAAGGTTGAAAATCATTCTTGGCCAATCACCGATGTCGACCGATTCGTCTTGGCCGATCTAGAGTCCAAGGGTATCGAACCGGCGCCGGAAGCCGAGTCGAGCGCCTGGCTGCGACGGGTCACTCAGGACCTGACGGGACTGCCGCCTACGCTGACCGAGATCGAAGCATACGCAGCCGACGATTCGCCGGATGCGGAGAAACGGGTAGTGGATCGACTGTTGAAGAGCATCGATTACGCCGAACGGATGACGGCCATCTGGCTCGATAATGCGCGCTATGCCGACAGCAACGGCTTTCAGTTCGACAATGCCCGCAGTATGTGGCCGTGGCGAGATTGGGTCATCCAAGCGTTTCGCGCGAACATGCCCTATGACCAGTTTATCACGGAACAATTGGCCGGTGATCTTCTGGAAGATCCGACGCGGCAGCAGTTGATTGCCACCGGGTTCAATCGCAACCATCCCCATTCGATCGAAGGAGGCATCATCGATGAAGAGTATCGCGTCATGTATGCCAATGACAAGACGACGACTGCCGGTACGCTGTTTCTCGGTCTGACTATGGAGTGTACGCGGTGTCACGACCACAAGTACGACCCCCTGACGATGACGGACTATTATTCGCTTTTCGCCTTCTTCAATACCAGCGCTGAATTCGGAGCGCCTGGGGAGGAAGGTTTCAAACATAAGGCAAAGGCGACGCCGCCATTCGTTACTTACGGTTTGGGCGATTCGGAAGCCGAGAAAACCTTGGTCATGGTAATGGAGGATACCGTTCGCCAGAGTTATATCCTCGAGCAGGGCCTATTTGACCAGCCAGGCGAAAAGGTGGAGGCCCGCACGCCGGCGATGCTGCCGGATTTCGATGGCTACTCTGATAATCGCCTTGGTCTTGCGCGGTGGTTGACGAGTAGTGATAACCCGCTTTTCGCGCGGGTCGCGATCAATCGTTTATGGCAACAGTTTTTCGGTATCGGATTGGTTGATACGCCTGACAATTTCGGTTTGCAGGGAACGCTGCCCAGCCATCCATTGTTGCTCGACTGGTTGGCCGTCGAATTCCGCGAAAACGACTGGAATCTTCATCACTTGATACGCGCAATTGTATTGTCTGCCACCTACCGTCAGTCCTCTGACTTTCGCCCTGATAGGGACGACCCGGATAATAGGCTCCTGGCGCGTGGACCCACATTTCGCCTGCCTGCAGAGATGATTCGGGACCAGGCCTTGATGGTGGGAGATTTGATGACGCGCCACGTTGGGGGCCCTAGCGCCATGCCGTATCAGCCGGAAGGCGTTTGGGAGGATATGAATGCGCCTGATTCCCATGCGGAGTTCTACGAGCAGGAGTCCGGTCCGGGGCTTTATCGAAAGAGTCTTTACACCTACTGGCGTCGGGCGGTCCTGCACCCGGCGATGGCGTTATTCGATGCGCCGAACCGCGATGTCTGTAGCGTCGAGCGCGAGTCCACGAACACGCCGCTGCAGGCGCTTGTCACTCTGCATGGACCGACCTACATTGAAGCCTCCAGGCGTTTGGCTGAAATTTCGATGGGTGAATCCGATCCGATTTCCCACGTTTTCCACGCCATCCTATCGCGGTTGCCGGACGATGAGGAACGACAATTATTGAGGGATCTGCATCAGCTTCGATTGGCGCGTTACACCGAGGATCCGGCCGCCGCCGCTCGTTTAATGGCGGTGGGAGCCTCGCTGGCCGATCCTAAACTCGATGTTGGTCAAGTGGCTGCGTTGGCGGATGTTTGCCATGCGGTTTTGAATTTAAGCGAAACGATCACCCGGAAGTAGAACATGAACGAAATCGAATCAACTTTGGCTTGTATGGGTCGCCGACAGGCCATCAAAACCGCTGTTGGCGGGCTTGGCTCCATGGCGCTGGGCAGCTTGCTGGCAAAGGAGGCCAGCGTCAGTACGCCGTACCATCATAAGCCGACAGCTCGCCGTGTCATCTACCTGTTCCAATCCGGTGGGCCTTCGCAATTGGATCTTTTCGATTACAAACCAGCCTTGGAGAAATATCATGGAACGGACATCTTCGAGCACGTAAAGCAGAAGGGGAGATTAACGGGATTTACGGACGACCACAAGATTCACCCGGTCATCAATACTAAGTATTCATTTAAGCAGCACGGCGAGAGCGGTTCGTGGACGAGCGAATTGCTGCCGCATATGAGTCGAATCGTCGATGACGTTTGCACGATTCGATCCGTTAGTACGACGCCGGTGAACCACGATCCAGCTATGACGTTCATGCAGACCGGACATGGCCTGCCTGGGCGTCCGAGCATCGGGTCTTGGTTGAGTTATGGCCTAGGAACGATGAATCGCGACCTGCCGGATTTCGTGGTCCTCGTTTCGAAGGGAGACCTCGACAACATGCAACCCTTGAATGGACGACTATGGGGGAACGGATTTCTGCCTGGACACCATCAGGGGGTACGCTTCCGTTCTGGCTCCGATCCGGTGCTGTATTTAAACGACCCTTCGGGCAAAACGCTGCACGAGCAGCGTCAGATACTCGATACCATCAATCAGCTCAACGAACGGGAACTCAAGCGAAGCGGTAACCCGGAAGTGGATACGCGCATCGAACAGTATGAGATGGCCTTCCGGATGCAGACCTCCGTCCCCGAATTAAGCGATTTGTCCGACGAGCCGGAATCGACTTTCAAGCTCTATGGCGAAGACGCTCGAGAGCCAGGCACCTATGCTTTCAATTGCCTGATGGCGCGCCGCTTGGCCGAGCGCGATGTGCGCTACATCCAACTCTATCATTCCGGTTGGGATCACCACTTTGACTTGCCCGATCACCTGCCTAAGCGTTGCAAGGAAACCGACCAGGCGAGCGCGGCCTTGATTCTTGATCTGAAGCAACGGGGGCTGCTCGACGATACGATCGTCGTTTGGGGAGGGGAATTCGGGCGCACCGCGTTCAGTCAGAACGGGATAGTGGCGGCTTCCTACGGACGGGATCACCATGCCAATTGTTTCACCAAGATTGTAGCGGGAGGTGGATTCAAGGCCGGTTTGAACTATGGAGAGACGGATGAGTTTTCCTATAAGACTGTGCGTGATGAAGTGACGGTTCACGACTTGCACGCGACTATTCTGCATCAATTGGGAATCGACCATGAACGCCTGACCTATCTGTTCCAGGGCAGACGTTACCGTCTGACGGATGTACACGGGCACGTTGTACGCGAACTCTTGGGGTGATTGTTTGCCGTTCGTTAGAGAAAAACGGTGCACAGGCATCTTGCCTGTGGGAAAACAGGCTGGAAGCAAAGCGTTTTTTGTCCTGTTGAAGTCGGTTTTGTAGGTCTCCTCGCTGAGGTGACAACTGATTCCAAACGGCGGGTCAGCGACCCGCCCTACAGTTGATTTGCTCGAAGGAGCGTAAATTTTTGGTAGTCTCGAAGCTGAAAATCGGTCAGGAATCGACCTCGTTTTACCATCTATTCAAATCGCTCGGATTGCCCAGCGTAGTTTGGCGGAAGAGGATCGGGGATTCGCGTGACGCTCGTCAAAGGAAGCCCGAATGACGGATTCGGCGATGGAGTTATAGACGCCGTTGCGTTGCCCGGCCTGGAATGCCTTTTTTACGCGGCGGTCTTCGCCGGAGTGAAACGTGAGGATAGCGACACGACCGCCTGGATTTAGACAAGCAGGCAGAACTCTCAGTAGGGAGTCGAGAGCGCCAAACTCATCGTTGACCGCTATGCGCAATGCTTGAAAAACGCGACGTTGGGTATCGGTGGCATCCGTATCCGCGACGTTACGTCCTGGTAGTGTTAGGGTTGCTTGGATGGATTCGGCGAGTTGGCGGGTGCGGGTAAAGGGGGTTGCTTTTTGCTTTTCGAGAATTGCGTCCGCGATGAGGGCAGCTTGAGGCTCGTCGGCGTTTTCGGTTAAGATGGTAGTAAGTTTAGCAACAGTCGTTTTGGCGAGCAGAGCGGCGGCAGACTGGCCGTGGTTTGGATTTAACCTTAAGTCCAGCGGACCGTCTACCTTGAACGTGAAGCCGCGAGCGGGGTTGTCTATCTGCATGGAGGAGACTCCTAAGTCGGCGATAACGATGTCGAATCCCTCAAGACCTTCTTGAGCCAGGAGCTTGGGCAGTCCGGCGAAGTTCATATGGCGAACCTGGAAGGCGTCTGGTCCGTGCCCGGCATCGCGTAGGCGTTGTTCGGTTCGCGGTTGCTCGATCGGGTCGACGTCGAGTCCGAAAAGCTTTCCTCCGGGCTGTAGGGCGCTCACCAGGACGCTCGAATGTCCGCCGTACCCCAAGGTACAATCCACCGCGATTTCGCCATGCTTCGGCGCTACCTGTTCGATGATCTCATCCACCATAATAGGGCGATGAGTGCCGGCCGGAGTTTTACCAGCGGCCAAAACTTTGGCGACATCTTCGGCATAGCGTTCGGGATCAAGTTCCTTGTACTTGTCCTCGAACCGGCGTGGGTTTTTGCCGGAGTAGCGCTTGCGACGTTTCGGCCGTTCGTTGGGTGGGAGTTCGCTCAAGCCCGTTACATGTCAGTAATTGGCTTCTGCGCCAACAATGGAAATCGGGTGTGCTTGCTTGGCGGCTAAGGTTGAATCTCAGAGACTTTCAAATAAGTCAGTGTAGGAGCGGTCCCGCTCAGCGCATTGGCGTCAACTTAACTCTATTTGAAAGAATTATTGCAGAC
>JAPKDW010000265.1 GCA_028822375.1 Opitutaceae bacterium
ATCCAAAGGAAACCTCTCGAAAAATTCCGCTGGAGGATGCCATGGCAAATGCGGCGCAAAGAATCACAAAGATATTCAGTTGAGCTCTTGTTATTCTCGCTCCGCATTGTTGAGGTTTCACTTCTTTCGGCAGTGTCTTTTCGCGCTTCTTTTTGGCGAAATAATACAATCATTCGTATCCAAAATTTCTTTGCGCGCAATGCGATCTTTGCGGTTCATCCTCAGTAATTGAATTTCCTATCAACCGGCTGATGCCGAATATAGAAACGGTGATGTCTTTACCAATTTGGAAGAATATATTAACAGCCTTATAGAAAATGCCTAATAACGCATTTCTGCATATGTCCTATTCTACTCAACCTCATATATGAGGCGACTCAAGTCTAACCATCAACAATCACATTCGGCAGTACAAATGACTTTACGTTTGGGTGAAGCCTTATCCATAAACCAGGGTTTTCGTCCAACTGATTTAAAGTCTCGTCTTTCTGCAAACTCAACTGAGTGCTAGCAACCTTTGAATAGGTTTGAACCTTTGCCGGGGCAGTTTCGGCATCCACCACTGACTGGACAATCTTTTTAGCCTTTAAGATTGCCGCAGGACCTAGAGTTAAAATGTATTCAGCAGCCCGGCACTCACCCTCGTCTTGCTCACTCACCAAGCTGCCACCGGCTTTAAACTTAGCGATATGGTGTTCTAATATAGAATTTGATATCGGGATTATTCCCGCCAGATGATGCTCTTTGGCTCCAGAAAAAGGCTTAATATACGCTAAATGCGATGCTTGATTATCTTCGGGACCATGGCCGATAAAAAATATATCTAAGCCACCAAGCGCATCAAGCTTATTCAAGTAGGAACTGAGCGCCGCCTCCAGATCGTCTGCATCCGTTTTCATCGGCGTAAAGCTTTTAATTTTATTAAAAAAATCATCACCCAAAATTCGTTCAAAGTCCCTGACAAAACTAAGACCATTATTCATAGCCATTGGCGCAAGCGCATCTTGAGTAAAAACGTTCAACCTTGAAAACAAGACATCTCGTTCCGTTGATTTCGCCAATTCGCCGAGCAAGCGATGTAGCGCCTGCGCACCTCTGCCACCAAGAAGCGCAATATTAATATCCCCCGACTTTGATGCCGCGGTACTATAAAGCTCCTCTAGCATTGCTTGTCCAACCGCGGCTTCAGTTGCAAGCACTGTAGGTGTAACACCGTAATCTTTTAATTTAATATCAAGACCGTCATCACGAGACAACCATAGGTTATCATTTTCTGTATCGGTAATAAATGGAGTGTTATTAGCATTCATAATGCGTGTGACTTCTGAGGATTACTAGTAATGACTTGAGGCTTGACGATCGAATTAATATATTCTTCCAAGTTGGTATAACCATCTCAATCAATATCTCCGTTTCTATCGGTATTATTTTTAGTCCAAAACGCTAAGCTCACCGGCGCGGCTTGTCCGCGTTGGGTGAAGCTCCTTGATATGCGAATCGGTTCCTGGATCAAGGGTAGAGCTGATTCGCATGGCTCGTTTCATGTATTGATTATTCTGATTCATCTTCAATTTTCGTCAAGGTGCCCTGCGGTCACATAGGTGTCGTTTCACGACATTAGGTTTTATTGACTAAATCCGCTGCATGAGAAACCTGCCGTCGCTTTAGCGATACCTATTTGGAGCGCATCAACATGACAACCCAATCACCTCCCATAATCCCCCGCCCCCATCTCCAACACTTCATCCATCTTCCCCCTCATATCATCTAGCGCCTTCTTCGACTCCGCATCCAACATCCCCGCGCGATTCACATACTCGAACGGATCCACCTCCCAGAAATACAATTCCTCCGACCCATCCTCGTATCGAATATACCGATACTCCGGTGTTCGAATTGCATGATTTCCCTCCTTATGCGTCTGCAGCGCCATCTGCTCCCCTTCAAACGTCTCCCCTGCAATCGTCTCAGCCAAGTCGTACCCATGCACATGCGACGGCACTTCAAGCCCCGCTCGTTTCACAAGCGTCGGATACAAATCCTGCAGACTCGCCAAACGATTCGACCGCGCCCCCTTCGCAGAGGCCTTCACCTGCGGATCCCGAATCATCAACACGCAATGATTCGCTGAATCCCACAAGGCTTGCTTCCGATACCGCGCCTTATCTCCTAAGTTCCAACCATGATCGCTCCATAAAACAACGACCGTGTTGTCGGCCTCCGGATGCTCTTCCACTGCATTGATCAACTGCCCCAAACAATAATCCGCAAAGGCCGTCGTCGCCAAGTACCCTTGAATCGACGCCTTCCAAGCCTCCAAGCCTCCCCCCGGACCATCGATCCCATTTCCATGCTGAATGATTTGCTCGAAAAAGTGATCCAAGAACACCTTCCCCGCATCCGGCAGATCCTTCACGTCATCCCTCACCCACTGAATCGTTTCCTCACCCAACTCCATCTCATCCAAAGGAAACCTCTCGAAAAATTCCGCTGGAGGATGCCATGGCAAATGCGGCACAAACAAACCTGCTGCTAAGAAAAACGGCTTATCCTCCGGCAAACTCACCGTCCGCTCCTTCCCCCGCAAATCTACCATCGTCGCCGTCCCCTTCATCAGCAGTTCCGACGCAAACTTTGCGTTCCGAAAGTCATGCGTCTCCTCCGCCTCCAAATTCGAAGGCCCAAACAAAAGCCGATCATACTTCGGACTGTACTTCGAAAACGACTTTTCCAACCCCGGTCCGCCAATTCCCACATCCGCTTCCACCCATTCATTCCAAGAATACTTCGTATCCGGAAAATCCCCACGTTCTTCATCCACCCTCTCAAGATGATAGATCTTCCCCAAGCCTGCCGTGAAGTAGCCATTCGCCTTCAAGAACTGCGGCAAGGTCACCACGTCCTTCAATGATTCGGAGCGACGGAAATGGACATCATGCCCGTAGTATCCAGAAAGATGAGTCGGCACCCCCGTCATCAACGCCGTTCGCGATGGCCCGCAAAGCGGCGAAGGACAATACGCCCGCGTAAACACCGTCGACTGCTCAGCAAGCCGCTGCATATTCGGCGTCAAACGCTTTGCCACCTGCTTCCTCACCTTCGCATCCGGATAGATGATACTAAGAAAGTTCCCCTCCTCTTCCGCAAGGAAACTCGAATAGTGATTCAAGTCATCCACCGCCACAAAAAGAAAGTTCGGTTTTGCGTTGGTTTCCTGCGCCAAGGAAGACAATGGCATCAGCAGACCAGCGACAGCTAATCCACTTGCCTTCAGAAAACGGCGTCTAGCCCAGCCCCGCATTATAAATCGTTGTGAATGCGGGCGGTTCGCACAAACATCCGCTCCTGGCCGTACCCTCCCGAATTGCAATAGAGATAAGCGTTACCATCTGGAGTCAGAAGCATGTGGTGACGCCATAAGTTGACTTGCATACCGGCGCTGACGGCCTCCTGAGGCAGGTCGTCGATCTCGATAATCGGTTTAGACTCAGCCTGCCATCCCGATACAGGCCAGGCTTCAGGAGTAAAGGACCACCCCCCAAGGCTGGGCGCCGGTTCCCGCATGTCAGGCTCCTCTTCGGGAGATACAGGAGGTGTCGGACTTCCACTCTGCAGGCCATACCAGCCGCCATTCCTTGCAGGAAACAATTGCAGCCCACTCACCCAGCCGCTCTGCCAATGATTTTTCCCCAGAGATGGGCTAATGAGTTTACCGAGTTTCCTGGCCACCGTATCGCCCAGCTTCATTTCCGCGGCTGCGAGACTTGAACCAAACGGCGAATCGGTTTGGTCCGCCTGCGCGACGGCCGGATATCCCTTGTAAAAGAGGAGAATCGATCCGCGCTCCTCAAACCAGTAGGCCGTGATCGTATCCACATGATACCCGTCGAAATCAGCAGGAGCGCCGATCTCAAGTACGGGCTTGCTTTGAACCGTCCATGGACCGGACAATGTGTCGGAATGGGCCAGCTGAATGCATTTGCGGCCCGCCTGATAGGAAACGGTAAACAACCAGTATTTTCCCTCAACCCTTGCCGCCGTCGACGCCTTGAAAGGATCCATGAGAATCCAGGGTTTGTGGGTCTGGTGGCTGAGGACCTTTTCGGGATTGGTATAAGTCAACGGACCCTCCTAGATCCACTCTCCGGCCCCTACCTGCTTTTCCGAAATAGAAACCGCCTGGGCGTTCGTGTTGACCTCTCCTCCAAACTCGTCTTGGCGTTGGGCAAAGTAAATCATTCGAAATCTGCCGATATCAGGATCCCAGACAATACAGGGATCTCCCGCCACATCGGCGTCATAGGTTCCTTTTTCTCCGCGCGGAATCGCCACTCCGCTGAATTCCCAATCGCAAATGGGCGCTGAGAGCGGCTGGCAATCGGTCATAAAATCTTCTTTTCGATTCATCTTTAGAAAGCAGTATTGTTAAGAATTCGGGAATCGCATCCCGTATCAGATTGTCAGATTTCCAGCTTTCGCGACGAGAGACGACTCACTTTTTCGCAAACCGTTGTGGAACTCCTGGCATGCCCGGAAAACATTTCCTACAAACGATCGCGGACTTGAAATCACGGGGGTCTTTCCGCAGACTGGTCCATTAAGTCGAACCGTAACCGACCGTGCTTAGCAACCTGCAAACGTATCCGCTTCCGCCCAAACAGCCCGACTTTTCCCGGCGAAGCGGAGTGAAGACGGACACTTCTTCCCAGAGCCCCAACGCGAAGACCGCGGGCAAGTTCAACAAGCGATATATGTTGAAATGCCGAAAACCTAATCAGGCATTTTTTGAACGCATTCCGGAATATAAATCCTTGGACAGACTTCTGCGGTAGTCCTTGCAATAGGCATCAATGACATGCAACGCCGTTCAAACGACGAGATATTGGTAAATTTTATCAAAATGGTATCGTTAACCCCAGGCCACGCACCGATCATAGTCAGTGCTGTGTTTCCGCTCGCCTTGCAGGCAACGGACGAATTGCACAACAATAGTCGTATCGCACTCTTGAATAGCCGTCTATCTTCCCTAGCTGACGTCAACACTAGAGTCTATTTTACCGATCCCGGCACATTGATGGTGGATGATGAGGGATTTCTGCGAGAAGATCTCCATGACGGCGACGGGATTCACCTCAACAGCAGAGGAAATTCTATTTGGATTGAAAGCCTTCATCAAACAATTATCCAAGCACAATCAAAACATCCAATATCTACCATAAAACCAATTCACTAATTTGCTAACTAATTGCTAGATTCCCTGCATCTCAGTGCATCTATCTGCATTTTATCGGAAATCGAAATTGCA
>JAPKDW010000266.1 GCA_028822375.1 Opitutaceae bacterium
GGCGGTGGCGGACCTCCAGGCGGTGGCCGCGGAGGTCGCGGACCCGGAGGAAGAGGAAGGGCCGGACCAGGTAGTTTTGCCCCAGGGACATTTGTGGCTCCAGCGCTGATCGCCGAAGCGGACGGAAACCAAGATGGAAAGACCGAACGCGCCGAACTTGTGGCCCTGGCAGATGCTTGGTTTCTGGATACAGGAGTGGACAATACTGAAACACTCAATCGCGATCAATTCGTAGCGGGCCTGACACAGTGGGTGAATAGCCAAGACGAATCAGGCGGACAGCCGACGCCAGGCGGTCGAGGAGGCTTCTCCCCTATTGAATTTATTGGCGGCGATCTATTCAGATCGGTCGATATAGACGAAGATGGTCTAGTGGCGCACGCCGATCTGCAGAAGCGTCTTGGCGATTGGTTCACGGAATGGGATGTGGAGAACATTGGTGACCTCACCGCGACGCAGTTGACTGACGGGATTAACGGAACGTTGACGAGACTCCGCCAACAGAACGCGGGTGGAGCGGCCCGGGCCGGCTCAAGACGAGGTCGAGGGGGCGCGGGTGGCCCTGGGGGTTTCAGGGGACCAGGGGGCCCGGGTGGCGGTGCTGGCGGCGCTGCTGGCGGAAGGCCTGGCCGCGGCGGCGTGGATTTGGACCCGCTGGTGCTGGAGAACGACACGAGTCGACCTCTTGCTTCGAAATTGCTGGCGGTTCCGGAACTGCGAGCGCGTTACTTAAGCTACGTCCGCGACATCGCCGAGAATTGGCTCGACTGGGAAAAGAGGGGGTCTCGGATTCTTCGCTATCAGGCCCTGATCGAGGAAGACATCAAATCCGATACCCGAAAACTGGATACGACCGAGGCATTCTATGCGGGAATCGACAGCGGTCAGCGAGCCGAGGAGCCCAGTCTGCGAAATTTCTTCGAACGTCGTCGGGCATTCCTACTGGAACATGAAGAGGTCGGAAAAGCCAAAAAGATCAGCCATTGATGGCGGAGACATATAAATAGGGACAGGTTAATAATCAATATGCGTGAGCGGAGGCGAAGGGCTGAGGCGACAACCTCCAAAAAAACCAGCTCTGCCCACGAGGGGACAGAGCTGGCTCAAACAAACTAGTAAACTACCCAATCTAGATTTTAGAACTTAAAGGTGTTCGTTAGACGGAACGTGGTGGGATTGTTCGCGCCTACTACGGGCGATCCATCAGCTAAGATGCGGATGACCCGGACATCGTCGCCTTGGCGGAAAACGTTGTCCGCGTTGAGTTGAACTCTCCAGTCGACCTTATCGTTACGGAGCTTTCGCTTGTAGTTGAACATGAGGCCTCCGGTTACGATTTGATCAGTCTCGAAGACGTTATCTAGATCGGCTATCAGAGCGGGGGAGTTCACGCCGCCGATGGTCGTATCGATCTCCTTGAGCTGGGTGCCGAGGATCTTGCCGTCTTCCCAGCGCAGATTGGTTCCGACTGAGAATCCCTTGAAGCGTCCTTCGTTGAAACGGTAGTTGGCGGTCACGCGGGCATTGTACTTCGAGATGCCCGTGCTGGAAAGGCCGTTTGCCTGCATTTGTTCCAAGAGTTTTGTACCGATGTGGTCTAGGAATTCTTGTTTGAGGTCCGTGTCGGGGTTGGTGTCGTCTCCATCTGTGTGGAGGCCCTCTGCGAATAGCTGGCCCCACAGCGGTTGACGGTAGCTGACATACTCCAAGACCTCCTGTTGAGCGTTCGATATGCGGTTCTCAAGTTGGCTGAAGTTGAACATCAGGCGAAGGTTGCTTGTGGGATTGTAGGTAGTGGACAGCTCCCAGCCTTCGGAAATCGAATCCGCGGTGGCGGACGTGTTGGATCCCGTCATGTATTCGCCGACGGCTTCGAACTGCGGCACGCCTTCCACATCGACGATTTGCACACCGTTTTCGTCCAGAGCAGGTATTTCGGAGGAGAATTCGATGACCGGATCCCCACTGGCCTGGTTGAAGCCAGTTATGTAGGAGTACTCGTTGATGCGGCTCTTCCCGGTGACGGGGTTTTTGACGTTGAACAGGGCATTGCGGAAGTTGATCTCAACGCCTCTCATGGCGTTGCGAGCGAGACCGAAGTTTACGCTTTGGAACCGTTGGGAGCTCTCGTAGAACGTGAGTTTGGTATCAAGCTTGCCTTGGAACGCATTTAAACCGATTCCGTATTCCTCCACCGTGCCTGACTGCGGCGCAATGGTACGGAAGAGATTGTCGGAGCGCGGCGTGGTGAGGTCGAAGTTTTCGGATTTGTTGCCGAAGACTCTGAGCGAAGGAGTGATGTGGTAGACGATGCCCTTGGTGATGGTGGGCTCCTTCAAGCTGACGATCCCGTTGTCTTTTATGCCGACATAATCCGAGCGGCTTGCGCCCGGGTTGTAGTTCGGGTCAGATGGGTCCTCAGTTAAGCCGACGAGTTGATGGTTTATCTGATCGACCTCGTCTTCGCGCCAGCCCAAAGTGACGACAACGCGGTTTCCGAAGAGATAGCTCTGCAAGCTTCCGCCGAGGCCGGTGGCGTCGATTTCCGTGCGCCTTTGCTGGAAGCGCCCCTCGCCCGTGCTGACTTCGCTGTCAGATAAAAGCCATTGGTCCGAGGAGTCGTAGTAGAGGTAGGGATGCGAAGTATCCACGTAGGGCATCACCGTGTCGGGCATTCCAGTGATGCGGAGTGAAGTGTCGCCGGGCTGAACGGCGTCGCCGATGTAGAAGATCGGGTACTGTTGGCGCGTCCCGCTGTTGGCTATTCTGTCGGTGAAGATATCGTTGTTGCCTAGGACCGCATAGCTCCACTTGTAGTAGAGGGAGTCTTCAGTGCTGCCGGATGTGAAGGCGCTGATCTGATGGCGTCCCAGCCAAGCGAAGCGATCGGTCTTCTCAGCGAAGTCGAGATCGTAGGTTGCTTGGAAGAGATAGTTGTCGGCTTCGATGTGTTCCGATTCCGCGATGCTGCGGCCAGCGATGAAGGGGCGGAGGAAGTTCTGGTTCACGCGTCCGTCGGGGAGGGACTTGTTGATGTCGATCGCTACCCCCTGTTGTTGGGCGATCGGGGCGAACGTCTGCCGCCTCAAATCATCTTCCTTGAGGAAGCTGGCCGACACGTAGAAGTCTTCGTTGATTTTTTGCTCGATCGAAATCTGCTGCTTTTTGTTGTCAACGGAGCGGTAAGAGCCAGGCATGCTGGATAGGTCATAATCCAGGAAGGGGAAGATGCTCTCGTCTGTCACCTGCGGGTCGAGGAAGTTTCTAATGCTTGCGAAGGGATTGCCCGACATGTGGAACTCTTTACGATTGCCGGAGCCTGTACTGGGCTGTCCTCCAGCCTCATTGCGGGTACCACGGCGCGTGTAGTGCCCGCCGATGGGCGTGTACCAGTCGTTATTGTCGTAAAAGCCAGCCAGGGCCAGCTTGTGACCGGGGAGGCGGTCGCGCAGCATCGCTCTGATGGGTACGGGTTGGCCATTTTCGTCGACCGTGAACGGGTGATCAAAGCTGTAGTCAGGCGATGCAGGAGCGACACCGTTGGCGGTAGGTGTATTGACGGGATCCCAGTAGAAGTTGCTATCGAGGAAGGCGTCGAGTTCCCCCGCAGGGACGTTCTGGTGGGCCTGGTTCCACTCGTCCAGCCATAGGCTGGCGTAGTCGGCGGGAATCCGGTAGTTCGGGCGGTTTCCGAAGGTATCGATTTCCTCGACGTAGGCAGTGATCTTGGTTCCTTCGAAGGGCTTGAAGGAGCCGGTAAGGTAGATACGGCTGTCTCTATTCTTAGAGTCTTCGTACATGTACCTGTCTTCGGAGTGTTTGAGGACCGCTCGCACAGCGAGAACGTCCTCTTTCAGCACGCGCGATACATCCGCTACGCCGCGTACTGTCCCGAAGTTGTCCAGCATAACCTGAAGTTCGTTCAGGTCACGGCTGAGGTGCGCCTTCTTGGTGGTGTAGTTCACCAGTCCGGCGGGCTTTGCCAGTCCGAATAGGATGGAGTTCGGGCCGCGCAGGAATTGAGCGCGCTCGACGTTGTAGCGATCCACGCCGCTGCGGACCTTGAGGAAATCCGCGGCAGTGGTCGCGCTGCCTAGGCCGCGGACGCGAATGGATCCCTCGAAATTATTCCGATCGCCGAAGTCAGTCCCGGTGAAGCCGAGCTGGTGAATCCCTGTTTGGTCGCTGGTCACCTCGGTTTCGACGCCGGCGACCATTGAGAGGCCGTGGGCGAGATCGGTGGCTCCGAGATCGTCTAGGAATTCGTTGGTGAGGACGGTTACTGAGGCGGCAACGTCTCTGAGCTGAGTGTTGAGACGACTTCCCGCGATGGTTGAGGTCGCACGGTATCCAGTATCACCGGAGGCATCAACTGCGAAAGGCGATAGCTCGAAAACCTCTTGTTCTCCTGTGGAGTCTTGAGCAGTTAGAAATGCCCAGGGAGTGGCAGCCGCAAGTAAGAGCGCGAGCCAACTACGTTTTAGTTTGTATTTCATGATGTGGTTATTGGTAGGTGCTAATTGATAGCCAATCGGCTAATTTCGAGGTGAAGGTTTTGTGTTTGAATCGTGGGTTAATTAATGAGCAGAACACTCAATCCATCTAGAATAGCAAAATCGGATGGGCAAAAACAATGTCCAGACTGCTAATTCTTTGTGTTTTTGCATCCTATTGACTCAAATATTGCATCCTATTGACTCAAATCGACCATGTCTTATTTGTAAAACCCTTGAGTTCTATTAAAGAAAACCTGACTAATATTATTCCCATAAACAAAGTCCAATACCTCATAGAAAGAGATCAAAAAAGGAAAAATAACCTCGATCGGCGATCGACGCTTACCCATTTGGAAAGCCATTTTGACCGCATAAAAACAACCAAACCCTAACCATCTTTGTACTTATTGGCATATTATTGTACTTTTGCATTCTTTCACGATTCCTCAAGACTTCGCAGAACTACCAACAGGCGCTCCTATATAGGTTTCCATCAACATAAGGAAACCAGTCCCACGTAGTGAGATCCTCGTGACGCGCCCGCGTCAACCTAATCGACCATTGCAGTTTCCACGCGGCTATCGCCACGTAGCTACACCGGAAATTCAGTGTGGAGTCATCATAACAAGATCCTCAACTATTTTCACAAGTTGACGCTTATGCGCCAAGCAGAAGCCATTTAAGAGAGCAGAATCTGCTCTATTCCTGTTTCGATGAAAATGCATAACGACATCGACTTCACCACATGTCCATTGCTTTCAATCATCGGAATCCATTATCATTCATAC
>JAPKDW010000267.1 GCA_028822375.1 Opitutaceae bacterium
ATAAGAAGAGGAAATGGCCGCTCGGAGATCGGCCGCTACCCTTTAATACCTCGCTAACGCTCCGGCAGTCGACGAAGTCGAGGGCTTGCCCCGGGGATGCGTTATTTCCCTGGGATTTCCTTGGTAAGCAGATTTCTCCATTCCTTTGAGGGGAGGGCATTGGTTATGACGTCTCGAGGAGGGCGGATATCATCGGGTAGCTCTGCCATTTGATGGAGTCGAGCGCGGCAATGCATTGCATCGCCCGATTCGAAGGCAAGTTTTGCTGAATCCAAAATCGCCTGAGAATTGTGGGGCATCGCTTCGATCGCTTGGTCAAAATAGCTTTCTGCTTTTTGCGGATCATTGTTCTGCAAGTGGATTTCTCCGATAGATCGAAGCGCTTCTAGCTGGTTCTTCGAGTTGGGTGGACATTGAGTTGGATGGAGTTTGAGGGAAAACGGCTTTCGCTAAGCCAGGGGCGGAAAACGCTGAGCTCGGTTGGGCTCGAACTCGGTTTTGCTAAAATTCGAGACAAGAGCGACCTTCATCCAATCGCATGGGTAGCCGTGATTGTGGGGCAGCTTTTCGGTTAGAGCAGTGCGATGCTCGTCGGACAAGTCCCATTCGCCCGCGACGAGAGAGGGCTCTAGCTGTTCGACTGAACGAGCGCCGACAAGTACAGATGAGATGGCGTGGTCCTTGAGTATCCAGGATAGCGCGACGGTCACTGGACTTTGACCGGTTTCGTCGCCGATAGCGCAAACAAGATCAACGAGCTCCAAGGCTTCCTTCCAAATGAACCGATCATTGAGAATCGCGCCCATTTCTTTGAAGCGCGTTCCAGGGTCTGGAATATCGACTCCACGGTATTTGCCGGTTAGCAGTCCGCTCGCTAGTGGGCTCCAGCAAAGAAGCCCCATGCCTTGGTCGACGCACGCAGGTAGGATTTCGGTTTCGATGTCTCGACGAATAAGATTGTAGAGGTATTGGCCGGAAATGAAAGGCTGCATTCCGATCTGCTTCGCAGCTGCGTTGGCTTTCATGATTTGCCAGCCATAGAGATTGGAACAGCCCGTGTATCGAATCTTTCCGGACTGAACGAGGTCGTTCAGCGCCCCCATGGTTTCTTCGATAGGCGTGTAAGGATCGGGACCATGGATTTGAAACAAATCCAAGTAGTCGAGGTTCATGCGTTTCAAGGAAGCTTCGCAGGCTTCGATGATGTGCTTGCGGGAATTTCCTCGCGCATTGGGCGTATCGTTCATCGGAAACCAGCTTTTGGAGGCGATGACGAGGTTGTCGCGATTTTTGCCTTCGAGCGCTTTTCCAAGGAAAGTCTCGGATACGGTGTTCGCGTAGAGGTCGGCAGTGTCGATGAAGTTGCCGCCGGCTTCGATGTAAGCGTCGACCATGGCCGTCGAGGCCTTCTGGTCGCAGCCCCAAGCTTGGTTGCCGAATGTCATTGTACCCAGGCAAACGCGCGATACAGCGAGCCCGGAGTTTCCTAAATAGCGATTTTTCATGAGGTACTGACGAGGTAAGCTCGAATGAGGGTTTTCGAGGGAAATGTTAGATGTTAACCACTGATGACACTGAGTACACTGATTTATTTAAAAAGATCTTCGATGGGGTAGACGGGGAAGCGCTTTTTGCCCACAGATTGCTCAGATACTCGCAGATGAGATTTTGGGAAGGATAGGAGGGTATTCAATATTTGATTGTATCGGTGAAATTTGAGGGATTGTTTAATAACTACTATTTCTTCGAGCAGATCAACTGTAGGGCGGGTCGCTGACCCGCCAGCTTGGAATGAGATGTCGCCTCAGCGAGACGACCTACAAAACCGACCTATTCGGAATTCACCGTATTGGTTTTCAATTGTAGTGTTCATTCCGATTTATTTAACAGTCTCTGAGCAATCTGTGGGCAAAAAGCGCTAATAATACCTCCTTAATTGCGGAATCTCTACTCGAATTGATATTCAGCTTTCCTACTGAGGAGTCCAGTGTATCCAAGAGCGGATACGGCTATTGCATTCATGGAGTCGATCTCGAAGCTGTCTTGCGTGCCGTCTAGCAATTGTGATTTCCAGCCTTTTTTAGTTTTCGTTTGGAGGAGCCAGAAGCGTATGTTTTCTTGGGGAGCGAGTTGGAGCATTAGGCGATCTCCTCTGGGGGTGAGTAGAAGAGTGGGCTTCGCGGGGGCTTTCGATCCGAGCCATTTGCTAGGGGGGACGATGGCAGGACTGGAGTATGCTTTCTTTTTAAGAAGCGTTTGGACGCCTTTTTGATTGTTAATGACGCTATCGGCGCTCCAATGAGCGTGACCTGGGTAGCCTTTTTTGATTTTTCGGATCAAATCGATTTGCTTGGTCATTTCTGAAGCGGGACGTTTATCGCCGACTCGATCGGTCGCGATGCCTGGCCAAACGTGGCGATTTTTTTTGTTTTCGCCGACCCACCAATCGAGGAGGCGAGGGAAGCTCTGCCCCTTTGAATCGATGCTCCAGTAGAGTTGAGGCATCATGTAGTCGATCCAGCCTTTGCGCAGCCATTTTCGGGCATCGGCGTAGAGGAGGTTGTAGGCGTCAAGCCCTGCCTCGGTTCCTTTGGGCGTGCCGGGACGCCAAATGCCAAAAGGGCTTATACCGAATTTTACCCAGTATTTTTCCTTTTTGATACTTTTGTAGAGCGTTTCGACGAAGCGATCGACATTGGATCGACGCCAGGCGTCTATTTTTCCACGGCCAAAGCGTTGGAAGCTGTCGTCATCAGGAAATGGCAAACTGTCTTCGTTGCTCGGATATGGGTAGGGGTAGAAATAGTCGTCGATGTGTACGCCGTCGATGTCGTAGCGTTTGACGACGTCGAGCATGACTTTGATCGTATAGTCGCGAACCTCCGGGTTTCCTGGATCGAGCCAAAGGTAGTTGCCGTAGCGCTTTATCCAGTCGCCGCGCGTATTGGCAATGTGGTTAGCAGAGCGCTCTTTTTTGATATTGGTCTGCGCTCTGAAAGGATTGAACCAGGCGTGCAATTCCATGCCGCGTTGATGGCACTCTTCGATGGCGAATTCCAAGGGGTCGTATCCGGGATCCAAATCCATCTCGCCGGTTAGGTGGGAGGACCACGGTTCGTAGGCGGATTCGTACAGAGCGTCTGCGGCGGGACGTATTTGGAAGATGATTGCGTTGAGACCGGTTTTCTGGGCCTCATCGAGGAGTTCGATGAATTCTTGCTTTTGCTTCCGGGGGTTTACGCCCGCCTTGGAAGGCCAGTCAATATTGTAGACGGTTGCCACCCAGGCGGCTCGAAATTCACGATCGAGGGTGGGCGCGGAACCCGTCGTGGCCTGAGTCGCTAACGAGGCGAGCAGGAAAAATAGCGCGAGTAGTGAAAGCTTGAGGGGTGGCATCGAGTCTCGAGAGAATCGGGCCTTTGGTTTGGATTTGCAATCACTGGCGATGGAAGTCGTCGAAAAAAGTTGATGGACTTGTAACCGATTGGGACCTAGCAAACGATTGGTCGTCGTTTCGTAGCAGGTATCCGTGGTTCTTTCTAAAGGAAGACCGCTTTATCGGTAATTTGTTAGAGTGAGTTTGATTGAAGGGCGGCCTGTTGTTGGGCCGCCCTTTTTTTAATGTAGAACAGCTTTCCAGCCTGTTGCAAATTTTGAAATAACAGGCAAGATGCCTGTTCACCTTTTAATTTAGCCCCATGATTTTATGAAAATATCCATAGCCAAAGAAATACGATTCGGATTGTTGTTAATGACGCTTTTGAGCTTGTCGTCGTTTGCTTTCGCAGTCTCGGAAGGCGCTCATGATCCATCGGGGACGTGGGTTTGGGATAGCGAGTTTCAAGGAGAAACCGAAACCAATTCCCTACAGGTCCGACTCGAAGGCGAAGCGCTCGTTGGAGAATTTAGACGTGGAGAAGTCGAGGTGACAATCCGAAGTGGGAAATCAAGCAACGAGGGAATCGAATTTGAAATTCCCTTTCAGTTGAATAACGGTGGTGAGTGGGTGATCACCTGTGAGGCGACGATCGATGGGAATGCCTTGAGCGGCAGTTATCGTTACGAACGAGACAATGGTATTAAAGAAAGCGTATGGAACGCCAAGCGCACGATCACGAATAAGGATTTAGTGGGAACTTGGAGTCTTCATATTAACGGCCCAGATGGCGTGACGTATACGCCGGATGCGATTTTTAAACTAAGCGCTGGATCGCTGGTCGGAACGTATAACGCCGCATCGCTCGATCAGAAACTCCCCATGTCGATGGTTGAGTTGGATGGGGATGAGTTGACCTTCGCTGTAGATCAACCGGGATTGAAGTTGAATTACGTAGGAACGGTATCGGATAAAAGTATTTCAGGAAATCTTGAATTCGACATTCAGGGAAATTCCGGCGACGTAGCATTTACTGGAACGCTTGCAGAGTAGTTTTCAATTCGGCGGACCGTATTTGATCAAAGTTTCGCATCTGATTATTTCCGTTTGATGGTTAAGTGCAAACTTAGCTGAAATCGCTTATGGGCCACGCCGTCCCGTTGAGTGTATACGCATCAACTTAAGTGCCCAAACCGGTTGCTATCCATTGCAGAATCCACGCGAGTCCCTCGCGTAGCTACGACGCGGCGCGGCGTGGTTTATTAGACGATTCCCAGTTGAGTTAACGCGTATGCGCTTTCTCTGGACAGGATACTAATCCAACTCTTCGACTGGCCAATTCTCGGAAGGGGTGCGGGCGGTTTTCAAGATAGATTCCATTTCGGCGATAATGTCGGGATGGTTTGCGGCAATGTTGTTGGATTCGCTTTCGTCTTTTGATAAATCGTAAAGTTCGAGCGCTTTTCCTGGGGCCATACGAATCGCTTTCCAGTCGCCTTGGCGAACGGCTTGCTGGAATCCGCTCTCGAAGAACTCCCAATAGAGGACCCGGTCGCTCAGATCCTGTTTGTTGCCGAGGATGGTGGGTAGCACGCTCACGCCGTCGATGCCTGAAGGAACCTTCAATCCGGCAAGTTCTGCAAAAGTGGGAAGAGCGTCCGCAAAATACCAAGCAGTATCGTTCGTTTCTCCCGCTGCCACTTTTCCAGGCCAACGTACAATCATAGGGGTGCGAAGCCCTCCTTCGTACATGTCGCGCTTGTGACCTTGAAGAGCGCCGGAACTATCGAAACGTCCTTGCCAGCGTTTGGCCGCTCCGTTGTCAGAGCAGAAGAAGACGATGGTGTTTTCGTCGAGTTTTAGGTCTTTGAGCGATTGGAAGAGCGCTCCGATATCGCGATCCA
>JAPKDW010000268.1 GCA_028822375.1 Opitutaceae bacterium
CGCATGGATTTTCTCGCAAATCATACGCAAGGAAGCTTCGACATCGCCATCCGCCGATCGAAACGAATCCGCATCGATCGTAAGCGGAGCGCCAAGCACCACTAAAGGGGCTCCATATTCAGGGGTACGGACCGCCTGCTCGATCGTCAGACCGCCAACCGCCTGAACGGGAACATTCACCGCTTTCACTATTTCCGCGAGTTCATCCAACGGATTCGGCTGCCGCTCTCCGCGCGCCGCAATTCCCCTCCGTTCATCGTATCCGATGTGATGAATCACAAACTCGCATCCAAGATCCTCCAAGCGTTTCGCTCCGCCCACCCTATCGTCGCTCGCCAGGTTGTCGCCCATCACTTGAACCCCAAGATCCTTGCCCGCTTGAACCACGCAACGAATTGTTTCCTCGTGAGCCTGCGACATCACTACAACATGAGTGGCTCCCGCCTTCGCCATGATTTCCGCCTCCAGCCAACCGCCATCCATCGTTTTCAAATCCGCGACGATGGGCGTATTCGGAAATCGCTCGCGCAATGCCCGAACGCCATGCATCCCTTCAGCTAGAATCAGCGGCGTCCCCGCTTCGAGCCAATCAATCCCCGCTCGCATGGCCATTTCAGCCGTCTCTATCGCTTCGGGAATCTCAATGAGATCCAGTGAGATTTGGGCAATCGGCTTCATAGGGAATCGATACTCAGCGAATATGATACCGGCTGCAATGAAGAATCAATTGAAGGTTCTCGAATGATTTCCCTGTAGGAGCGGGTTTACCCGCTCCTACAGCGAAACAACTAAGCAATTGGGGATTTTTCAACAACGTCCAACACACATCTTGCTCTTGGGGCGCTTTACGGATTATGAATATTTCTGTCTCTTTTCCCCGTTCGCGCCCTGTAACCCGTAATCTCAGATGTCTGCAACCTACCCATTTCGCCTACCTGAAAGCTACCGTTTTTTCCTCGGAGCCATTTTTGCAGCAACTCTGCCTTTTCTTGCCCACTCGCAAGCAAACCAGAACAATTTCCGCGATCTATTCGACGGCGCCTCTCTAGACGGTTGGGAAGGCTCCACTGACTACTGGCGAGTCGAAAACGGAACAATCATCGGAGAGATCCCCGAAGGCGAACAGCTCAAGCAAAACCACTGGCTGATTTGGAAAGACGGGGAAGTCGCCGATTTCGAATTGAGACTGAAATTCCGTTTATTCGGTAACCCAAAGGCAAACTCCGGAATTCAATTCCGTTGCCAGGCCACAGACATCAACACCGTATCCGGATACCAAGCCGACCTAGACCAAGGCGCTATGTGGCTTGGGCGCATCTACGACGAACATGGACGCAAACTGCTAGTCGAACGTGGAACCCGCGTTTCGATCGATGAAAAGGGTGAGCGCCAGACGGAAACCTTTGCCGCCAAAGATCCCTTTGCCGTCCTCTTCCGCGAAAATGAATGGAACGACTATCGCATCATTGCTAGCGGCGATTCCGTCTCCGTCGAAATCAATGGGACGTTATTTTCGGAATTGATCGATCGTCAAAACAACGAGCGCGACCCGTCAGGCCAGTTAGCGCTCCAGCTTCACTCGGGGCTACAAACCCTAGTCGAATTCAAAGAAATCAAACTACGCCAACTCCATCCAGGCGAACATCGCGTCACTGTAAAACCCGACAGCGAGTCCGTGGCCACATCAACTGGCATTGTCCCAGTCGATGCATCTGGTCGAATATTGAATCTTGGATTCGAAGAGGGCACGCTCGCCGACTGGACAGCATCTAATGAGGCCTTCTCCGGACAGCCCATCAAAAGCGAATCCGTATCCAACAAACCAAACAGTCCTCCAATCGGGGCCAATGGACAATATCTCGTCGCAGGTTTCAAAGACGTTCAAGACTCAGCCGTGGGGACCTTAACCTCAGCCCCCTTCCCCGTAGCTCACTCTTGGGCAAGTTTGCTTGTAGGCGGAGGAGGAAGCAGACACACTCAGGTTGAGATTGTTCTCAACAACGAAGAGCAAACCGTCGTTCAGGTATTTCGGGGCCGCAACCAGGAGCCTTTGCGCCGCGTGTTTTTCGACCTCAGCCCTCACAAAGAAAAGGAAATCTTCATAAGACTTTCAGATCAGGGCCAACGCTCCGGAGCCCACCTCAACTACGACGATTTTCGGTTCCATGAAGCGATCCCCCCGGAACTAGCCAGAGCAACGAGTGAGCGTGTCCGCGAAAACCCAATACTCGCCCACCTCGTTCCCAATCCAACTAAATCGACTGGCAACGGAGCCGATACCCTCAACGGCATGTCCGTCTCGCCAGGATTCGCAACCGAACTGATTGCCGCCGAACCAGACCTTCACCAGCCAATCGCTTTCACCTTCGACGCGCGTGGCCGCATCTGGGTAATCGAAGCCCACAGCTACCCGACCAAACGAGCGGAAGGCGAAGGACTCGACAAAATCGTAATCTTCGAAGACCAAGACGGCGACGGAAACTTCGAATCGCGAAAAGTATTCATCGAAGGCATCAATCTAGCCAGCGGTCTTGAAGTAGGCCATGGAGGCGTTTGGGTAGGAGCCGCTCCCGAACTGCTCTTTATACCGGACCATGACGGTAACGACATCCCGGATACAGTACCGCTTGTACTACTAGATGGGTTCGGATATCAAGACACCCACGAAACCTTAAATAGCTTCACCTGGGGTCCCGACGGATGGCTTTACGGAAATCAAGGCATCTTCAACTACGCAATGATCGGCAAACCTGGCGCCCCGAACGAAGAACGCACTTCTCTCAGTGCAGGTGTTTGGCGCTACCATCCGACTCGCCACGAATTCGAAATCTTCGGCCATGGCGGCAGCAATCCCTGGGGCCTTGATTTCAATGAGATGGGGCAGCTCTTTATGACCCATTGCCGCAGTCGCTGGGGAGGTGGTCCCACAACCCTGATTTCCCAAGGCGGCCACTATTGGAATCAAGGCAACCGCGGTCACGCTCCATTCGTATCGGGACAAGCTCCGCAAGGATTTGATGTGTTTCGCAACTACATGATGGCCTCAGCTCGCTACGGCCACGGCGAAGGCGGGGCCGGCAAATCCGGAAGCCGAGCTGTTTACGGAGGTCACTCTTTGGTCGGAACCATGATCTATCTCGGCGATAATTGGCCTACTGAATACAGAGACCACCTCTTCTCTCACAACTTGCACGGGCATCAACTCAACCACCAAATCAATCTGCCTGAAGGAAGTGGATACAATACCATCCACGCCGGCAGCGACCTACTCTATAGCCCCGACCCGGCCTACATTCCGGTCGAACTGAAGTATGGTCCCGATGGAGCTGTCTACTTCACCGATTGGGTGGACATGCAACACTGCCACAATCCGAACAGCGAACAATGGGATCGAGGCAACGGACGGCTCTATCGCATGAGCTGGGCCGAATCATTCAAACCGGTCAAGATCGACCTCGAAAGCGCGACGGATTCGGAACTAGTCGACTATCAGCTTCATGCCAACGACTGGTATGTCCGAACGGCAAGACGTCTTCTTAACGAACGAGCTTCGCAGCGAGACATCGATTCCAGAGCAATCAAGTTTCTTAGAAGGCTCGCGAGTGAATCCACTGACGCCTCTCGCCGACTTCGAGCGCTTTGGTCACTTCACGCGATCGGTGAACTCGACAATGCTCTTGGCTTCCAATTGCTTCGCGACGAAAACCAACACGTTCGAGCTTGGGCTATTCAATTGATCGTCGAAAACAGAGAACTCGCCGCTTCGATGAGCAAGCGATTCATTGAAATGGCCGCTACCGATCCATCGCCAGTAGTCCGCCTCTACCTCGCCTCAGCAATTCAACGCGTAAATCCTGAGACTGGATGGAGCTTAAGCGATGGTCTCCTGCAACGAGGTGAAGACGCATCCGATCGCTACATACCCAAAATGCTCTGGTACGGCCTCGCTCCTTTGATGGAAACCGATCCCGATCGCGGGATCGCCTTAATCCGAAAATCCTCGCTTCCAACCCTATCGAGCTACGCCAATTGGTACGCAGCAAAATTACAGGGCAACTCTCTAGATCGCGTCATAGCCGAACTCGAAACGACCGACGACCAGCACGCCCTCATCGAAGCAATCGCCCTCGGCCTAAATGGACAATTCGGACTCTCAATGCCTCCCTCTTGGCCAACGGTATCCCAAGAACTCTATAGTCACACGAACCAACGCGTTGCCAAACTCGCGCTCGATCTTGGCTCCCTGTTCGACGACGCGTCCATCTATCCGGGTCTACGCGCAACGCTCGCAGAAGCGACTGCGCCAATCGCAGATCGAAAGAGCGCCTTCTCCGCCCTCGCCAATGCCCTAAACCCCGAAACGATCGACCTATTCGCCTCCTTGCTTGATGACCCCAATTTCCGCGTACATGTAATCCGACTATCTCCACGATTGGATCAATCCGATATCGCCGACCGCCTTATCCAACGGTTCGATACATACAACAAGATCCAAAGCTCAGCCGCCCTCAACGCGCTCACTCAAAAAGAGTCGATGGCCGCCACGCTGCTTGATGCGATGAAATCCGGTACCGTAGACCGTAGCCTCATGACAGCCTACTATGCTCGCGCTCTCAGCAATTTGAAAAGCCCTCTAATCGACGAAAAACTGGCCCTCGTCTGGGGCAAAGTAAACGCGACCCCAGAAGCGACCCAAAATAGAATCGACCAACTTGAAACCAGTTATGCCGAAGCCCCACTTTGGGCCTTTCGAACGCTCTCTGGACAAGCCCATTTCGAGACGCTCTGTTCCGCATGCCACCAACCCAGCAAAACCGACGCAAACATAGGTCCCAACCTCAATGGATCCGGCCCCAACGGAGCTCGCTACTTTCTAGAAAATATCATCGACCCGAATGCCGTCGTTGGAAGCGACTACGCGATCTCGACTATCAAAACAAAATCAGGACAGACCCTATCCGGCATTCTCGACATACAAACCGAAACAGCAGTCACTCTAAAAACGATCGCCGACTCGACCACGATTCCAAGATCCGACATCGAATCCATATCCGAATCGCCTCAATCAATGATGCCTCCTGGACTATTGGATACGCTCAATGATCGAGAAATCACTGAACTCATCAAATACCTCGAAACCCTCTAAAAACTATTTCGCAGGCAGCGTGATTCAATCCTTCATCCTTAATCCTTAATCCTTAATCATTAATCATTCACCCATATCCAACTTCCAAAACGAACCGACTACAAAATCAATGTAGGAGCGG
>JAPKDW010000269.1 GCA_028822375.1 Opitutaceae bacterium
GCGTCTTGGTATCGAGTTCAACTTACACAATTCGTTGTGATTTCGGTGCCGAAGGGCGTTCTTCGCAACGATTTGTGAAACTTATTCTTGGTCGAATGATTAGGGCTGTTAGGGTCATTTCAATTCTACGAATGTGGACATAAGAGGAAACTAGAACCTCAAATAGTATGGCTGCTTTAGCCGTTGGGCTACAAGAGTGCCCCTGAAGACTTGAAGTGAATAAATTATGATTGAAGGACTAGAAGCATATCAGCTGCATTGGCTCGACTATACGGCATTCGCGCTGTACTTCGTGGCGATATGCGGAATTGGACTTTGGGTTGGCCGTAAGGAAAAAGCGGATGAAAGCGATTATTTCTTGGCCGGACGCGATCTTCCTTGGTATGCGGTGGGCGGATCGTTCATCGCTTCCAATATTAGCGCAGAGCACTTTATCGGCATGGTCGGGGCGGCTTATATCTACGGGATTTGCGTAGCGAAGGCGGAGTGGAGCAATATCTGGGCGTTTTCTTTTCTGATATGGATTTTCATTCCGTTTTTGATGGCCTCGCGCGTTTTCACGATTCCGGAATTTCTCGAAAAGCGTTTCAATTTCGCTATCCGCCAGATTTTCGCAACCATTACGATTATATCCAATGTTGTCGCTTTCTTGGCGGCTGTCTTGTATGGAGGCGCCATCGCTTTGAACACTCTAATGGGATGGTCGTTGGAGGTTTGCATTGTTTCTATTGGACTCGTGGCGGGCGTCTGGGCGATATACGGGGGATTGCGCTCCGTTGTTTGGACCGACTTGTTCACGCTATTCGTCATGATCTTGGGGGGACTACTTGTTAGTCTTTTTGGACTGTATGCGCTCTCAGGGACCGAAAATTCGGTGTTCGAAGGGTTCCGCATTATGGTAGAACGCAATCAGGGCGTTGGAGGAAGCGAATGGAAAGAGGCTCTCATGAAGGCGGGTAATAGTATTTTGGGTACAGATGAATATAATCGAATGTCGATTATGCAGCCACTCAATCACCCATTCGCTCCATGGGTCACGATGTTCGTAGGATTCATTTCGATGGGCATCTGGTATAACGTGCTCAACCAGTTCATGATCCAGCGTGTCTTGGCGGCCCGTAATAGTTGGCACGCTCGAATGGGGATAGTAATGGCGGGCTATCTGAAGATTCTTTTGCCGGTTCTCGTCGTGATGCCAGGATTGATTTACTTTGCTATGCGCCCTGATATCATAATCGAAAACGAATGGAGCAAGACCAAGGAACTCTCTAATCAAGTCTATGTGGATATGGTTAGAACGCTGATTCCGCTGGGGCTTCGGGGCCTAATCTTAGCGGCCCTGTTCGGGGCGATCCAGTCGACGGTCAATTCGGTTCTGAATTCCACGTCCACGGTTTTTACTCTCGATATCTATAAGCGGTGGATGCGACCAAACGCGAGTGGCAAGTCCCTCGTGAGGGTAGGAATGATATCCACTACTGTGATACTTGTCATATCGATGGTCATGGCAGGATTCGTTAAGAACTTCGAAGGTAATCTTTTTATATATATCCAACTCCTTTATGCGTTTTTCGCTGCTCCGTTCTCAGCGATATTCGTTCTAGGGATCCTGTCGCGGCGCGTGAATGGATTCGGGGCGCTCTGGGCAGTTGGGATAGGTTTCGCTATAAGCGTGATACTGAAAATCTTCTACAACGTCCAGGCGGTAGGTTCGCTTTCTGGGGGCGTTGAGCTCTTTAGGCCCTTTATTATGCAAGCAACCTTCGTGTGGGCTTGTTCTGTTGTTGTATGCGCTGTCGCCAGTCGTATGCGACCCGCTCCAGCGGCTGATCAGGTGACTGACAGGCTCACTCTGAATTTCAAGAATCTAAATATCTTCAGCGATCTAGGCGACCGATGGTATAAAAGCGTCGTGTTTTGGTGGAGTATATTCGCTATAATCATACTTTCCCTGTTCTTGATATTCAGCTCGCTCATATTCAAGTGACCAAAAGGGGTAGGCTCGCCATTGCGTCTATTCGATGTTTGCGCCTACTCGAATTGGATCGGGTTGTCCTCGTTAGATTACGGTTCTATGGAATTGAGACAGACATTTGGCAAAAGCAGGTAGGGAGGACTGGCCCAGTCCTCCGTTTTGGAAGCGTTTTCTGAGGACCGGGCCGGTCCTCCCTACCATCTTCTTTCCGTTTATCGAGCTAAGCTCTTCAAAAGACCAATCTACTTACTGTCAGGCAATGGCTTAAGGGCGTTCTTTGGGTAGGTCTTGCGAGACTGTCAGGAAAGCTGATTGAAGAGCCCTCCTTTGAGGTCCCGCTGCCTACACCGCTCCAATGTGCTCCGCCAAGCAGTCTGTAACTTATCGGAGAGCCTATCCGAGAATCGCAGGTTGGTCCTGGCTTTCGTTAAGCATTTTCAAACACAGATTACTTAGGGCGTGTTCCTGAATGAGCTCTTTGCTGGTTCGAACCCAAATCGAAGCAGCGCAAGGCTGCGAAAGCCTTGCGACACGAGTGTCGGATGGCTTTCGCGGACGCCGCGAACTTCGATTTGGGTCGAATCGCTTTGCGACAGGGTCCAAATTTCCACGAACTGCGTTAGTCGCATGGGACAGGGCCTCGGCCCAGCCATCATGCGACCGCCTTGTTCGTGAAAATTTGAATCTCTGCCAGCTTTGAGCTAATTTAGGAACACGCCCTAGAGCAGCCAAGCCGCAACCAAATTTGAAGAGATTTGTGGCTAAGTTATTGGTCTTCTTTAGCTAGGAAAATGCATACTCGAAAACAACGGCCTAAGGAAGCGTTTTGCCGGTGACGATTTGACCGTTGATTAGGGTGAGTTTTGGGTCGCGTGGGACCCCTCGTTCGTTCCGGTTGATTTGGTCGATCACCATATCGACCGTGGCGGCTCCTACGCGGCTCCAGTCGAAGTAGACGCCATCGACCTTGCCGTCGTCTTCGAGAAGATCGAGATCGAAGTAGGCGACGTCCCTTGGGACTTTTAATCCCATGCGTTCGATGAATTTGAGGACGTGTAGGTTTGAGCCCACTACGACATCGGGCTTGTGTTCGCGGTACCAACAGGAAAATTCTTGGTAGGCTTGTTCTCGGAGTTCCGGGCGATGGTAGTTGGACGAGCGTAGGATCGGCACGTGGCCGCTGTCGGCAGCGCTTAGGTCGAACGTGTAGAACCCTGCGGACCAAAAGTAGTTATTGCGCTCTTCGACATCCGCTGGCTCAACCAGGCCAATCTTCTTGAAGCCGCGTTGGCGCAGCATTTCTAGCGCATTGAATATGTCGCCAATGAAATTGCGGGCCGATCGGTGGATGTTGGGCTTCTTCAGGGAGTAGCCCATGGTTGCCAAGGCATATCGGGACAGGTCTAGTTCGATTGTAGTATCCGGGGATTCGACGGGGAGAATGATCATTCCTACAATTCCTCGGGTTTGAATAATTTGGTTTAGGCGTCGCGGGGTAAGATCTTGCTCCCAATACCAGAAGTAGTCGTATGCCAGGTTGAATTCATCGATCTGCTCTTTGATGCCCTCAAGGAAGATTGTGAGATTTGGCCAGGCCTTCCAGCCGCCTTTTTTATTCCAGAAATCGATGACTGCGATCGTTGCGGTTCGCTTTCCTTGGCGACCCGTGCGCAAATCGCTCATTAAGGCGTTGATGACTGGGTTCGCAGCGTAGCCGATATCTGCGGCGATTTTTTGGACACGTTCGCAAGTCTTGATGCTTTGCATCGGATCGTTTCGTAGGGCGCGGCTGACGGCGCTTTTCGATAGTCCCGCGATTTCCGCAATGGTTTGAAGTGTTGGTCTTTGCTTTTTCATGCTAAACGCGAATTGCGGTTGAGATGCGGCCAATCGTAGTCGCGCTCAAAACGATAGCCAATACTTTTTTCGCAACGAGTTGTGATTAGGGTGCTACAAAATCGACAGGATAAAGGTATGGTTGCGAGTATGGCAGATACGATGAACGAAAGCGCGAACGGTCCGCTTCTTGAAAGTGAATGGATTTTAGACGCGAAGTGTGTGTTGACGCGTGGAGAGAGCGGCGAAATCGATAGCGGAGTAGTGGGCGATCCGTGTATCGTTTGGGACGAAATGATCGAGCGGTGGAGAATGTTCTACTTTGCCCAGATGGAAGGGAAAGATTCGACCTGCATGGCGATCAGTCGTTCGCCCGATGAGGTGGCAGGTGGTGATTGGAGCAAGGAAGGACCTGTGGAGATACTCGATGAAAGCGAGGTCAAGAGTCTGAATATGGTGCATAAATGGTGGGTGGTCACAGACGCCCGGCTGCCTAATCATCCGGCGAAAATCAACGGAAAGTACCTGTCGCTTTTCGTGACGCGTATTCCCGACTCTGAGCCGATTGCTCATTCCAGCAAAGTGATTCAATTTGCCGAAGCGGAAACGCTAAACGGTCCTTGGAAAATCCTCCCAGATTTGATAATCGAGTCGGATTGCGACGATTTCGTAGATAGTTTGAATTGCGATACGCCGACTGCCTATTGGTTTTGGGAAAGGGACGAAGTGCTTATTTACTATAAAGCCTACCCTAGGAGGCCGATCGCGGAGTCGCCATTCTCGCCCTACGGATCTTGCTTGGTATCGGTGTGGCTCGATCCACGCAAAAGAGCGTTCTCGGCAAAGAAAACGGTATTGCGCCCGCAGCAGAATACGTGGGCTCAGGGCTGGGTTGGCGGTTTGCATTTGATCTGCCGTGAGAACGGAAAGTGGATTGGGTTGATAAACGCGTCGTCGACCCCTCCCGAGGAAACTTGCGATCGCGAACCTGCACCGTCTATGGGTGGTTGGGCGATATGCGAGGATACATGCCCGGATGGAGTTTGGACATTGGATACGGAGCGCAGTCCGTTTTTGAGAACCGAAAATTTGGAAGCGACGGCTATCGAAGCGGGGGTCGGAGTGAATTTTTGGAGGCACCATTTGTTGATAATGCGATCCGGCGAAATGCGCATTTTCTTTAATTCAGGCAAATACGGTCACGAGCAGATGTATTCGCTCGTATCGGAATGATTGATTCGCAACGAGTTGTGAGGGGCTTTGTTGACCCTCTTTCTCTTCTTCTGCGTATTTCCCCATGAACCGCGCTAGTTAATAGAATGCTTACGTTTTATGTCTGTGTGATCGGGTAGAGCTAAAACATAAACCACAATTCCAGTTTGAGAACGTGATCTGACCCTTGCTTAGCCCAATCTAGCAAATTGATTTCCGAGCAAGGTCAGGATCTGCA
>JAPKDW010000270.1 GCA_028822375.1 Opitutaceae bacterium
CGAATTTAAGTTTCATTCCAGATGCGGATGGAGACGATGTACCGGATGGTCCCGCTCAGGTTTTGCTGGATGGATGGGGAATCGACGATAGGCACGAAACGCTAAACAGCTTTATTTGGGGACCGGATGGTTGGCTTTATGGATGCCATGGAGTCTTTACCAATTCGAATGTCGGCAAGCCGGGAGCGAGCGATGAGGATCGACAGTATATCGATGCAGGTATCTGGCGTTACCATCCGACCAAGCATGAGTTTGAGGTATTCGCTCGTGGACTTTCAAATCCCTGGGGATTCGATTTTAATGATCAGGGGCAGGGGTTCGCGACTTGCTGCGTGATCCCGCATCTCTTTCATGTTTCTCAAGGGGGGGTCTATGATAAGCAGTCGAAGGCCCACGTGAATCCGTTTATCTATGACGATATTAAAACGATTCGCGATCACACGCATAAGTCAGCCCATGGCGGCGCGCGTTTTTATTTGGCGGATACGTTTCCGGCGGAATATCGGGACCGGCTTTTTATGTGTAATATCCATCAGCATGAAGTGTTGACAGATGTTATGACGCGATCGGGTTCGGGGTATATCGGGAGTCATGGCGATGACTTCATGCCGATAAACGATCTTGCGTGGGTTGGGTTTAGCGTGGAGATCGGCCCAGAAGGTGGAGTGTACATACTCGACTGGCACGACACCGACATTTGCGGCAATGCGATCAATTTTCCCAATAGTGGACGGATCTATCGTATTCTTCCGGAGAATGCGCCAAAGATCGCTCAGCCGAATCTGCGAGAGCTTTCCGATCTTGAACTGGTTGAGATGCAAATGCACTCGAATGATTGGTATGTGCGCCATGCTCGGACGATCTTGCAAGAGAGAGCAGCGTCTGGAGATCTGGATAAATACTCGGTTCACCAAAAAATCGTCGAGCAGTTTTTAAATGCTCCAAATTCGGGGAAACGTCTGCGGATGATTTGGGTGGCTTGGGTGACGGACTTTTTTGGAGGGAGTGAAGGCGTGAATCGATTTAATTATCTGCTGGATCATGAAGACGAATATTGTCGGGCTTGGGCGATTCAGCTGCTTGGAGAAAATCGTGATTTTTCGGTGAATACGCTATCGCGGTTCAAGCAGATGGCAGAGAATGATTCATCACCAGTGGTGCGCCTCTATTTGGCCTCGGCCTTGCAGCGAATGGAGTTTGAGGATCGCTGGCCGGTTCTGGAAGCTTTGGCGAGTCGTGAAGAAGATCGGGAGGATGTCAACATTCCTAGAATGTTGTGGTTCGCTCTTGAGCCAATGGTTCCGGATAACGCTGATCGAGCGCTTATGTTAGCCATTAATTCGGGCGCGAGCAACCTTCAGGAATTTGTCCCGAGAAGAATGCTTGGAGCTGAAGAAATAGTGAAACCGAATGTGAATCAAATGATTCGACAGATAGCTCCTGGATTCCGTTTTAAGGCCGGGGGGTCTATCGAGATTTTGGAGAGCTTTCGGAATGAGGTCGCTTTGCAGACGCATCCGGAAAGCGAAGGAAGGTCCGCTCAGATGTATCGCAATGTCTCGATTCCTGCAGGAAAGAAAACAACGCTCAAAATTCGGGCGAGCTACCATCCGCATGGCGATTGGCAAATGCGGGTTGTCGTTGGACATAAAGTATTACTGGAGCAGGACGTTAGCTACGCAACGGTTCAGGACGAGTGGCTGGAGAGCGAAGTCGATTTGACGGAGTATGCAGGAACGCATGTCGAGATCGTACTCGAGAATAAGGCGACTGGTTGGAATAATGAATTCGGCTATTGGGGCAAGGTCGAGTTGGTGAGCGAGTAGGGGAAGATTGTTTGCCCACTACCGAGAAGGGTACCGACGACACTCGAGTGAAACGAAGACAATTGCACAGATGAACACAAATGGTTTATGAAAACCTATAGTTTAATGAAAAATTGCGCTGTTTTTATTGGATATATTTTGGCTGGCTGCGGGTCGCTCTTAGCGGATTCGCTGCGACTCGTTGAAAACGAAGACGATCAAACGGTATCGGTTTTTCGCGATGGCGGTTCGGAAGCGCTTCTTGTCCAAAACGCTCGCGACGATCATCGTCCCTATATTCACCCTATCATGGCCCCAGATGGCAAAGGAGTCCTGACCGAATACAGTCCGGGACACCATAAGCATCAGACAGGGCTCTATTGGGGTTTTACGCGTTTGAATGGTCGGGACTATTTCCACAATCCCTCCAATGGATTTTGGCAACGAGTCGAGACCAATGTTTTGGCTTCAAGCGGGGAAGTGGTGCAATGGGAAACCGTTTATCATTTGTTGGACGAAGGGGGTACGGCTCTGTTGGAGGAATCGCAGGTGTGGTCGATGCGCGATACTGGAGATAAGTATTTCCTGGACCTGACTTGGACTGGAAAGGCTCATACGGAGGTAACGATTTCCGAATACGCTTATGGCGGATTGTTTCTGCGCATGCCTTGGCATGAGGATATAGCCGGCAAGGTCGTCAATAGTTCCCGGCAGGAGAATCAAAGAGCCGAAGGGCAGCGGGCAATGTGGGTGGATGTCGGCATGGAAATCGACGGTCGCGACGATTGGGGACATATCGCCATTTTCGACCATCCGGAGAATCCTACTTTCCCCATGCCCTGGCGAGTGGACAACAAGCTTGGTATTGGCCCGGCCCGGTCTCGACTAGGCGATTGGGAAATCCCGGCCGGCAATAGCGAGACCTTTAAACATCAATTTGTGGTCTACACGGGTGAGCAGAGCGATGTGACTATCAACGACGAGTGGAAAACGTATACCGGCCAGCGCGGGAATCAAGCCGTGTGGAGAATCGCTCGGAAAGCGGGTAAGGACGCAGAGTTTCTGACCGGCGAAGAAGCGGTCGAGAAGATGGTATTAGCCGATGGGCTTGAAGTGAACCTCTATGCTTCGGAGCCGGATATTACGCAACCGCTCGCATTTTGCTGGGACGATCGCGGGCGGCTTTTCGTAGCGGAGAATCGTGACTACGCAACGAGGAGGTCGGGGTTTTCCGAGGATGGAGAGAGTCGTATTCTGATTCTGGAGGATGTGGACGGCGATGGAAAAATGGATACAAGAAAGGTTTTTCTCGAAGGCATTCCCTTTCCCTCTGCCTTGGCTTGGGGATTCGATGGCTTGTGGCTCGGGGCGACGCCGAACCTGTTATTCGTTCCGGATCGCGATGGGGATGATAAAGCGGACGTGGATACTATCGAAGTTCGCCTAACGGGGTGGGGTATTCGTGATCGGCATGAGGTTCTCAACAGCTTTTCTTGGGGACCCGATGGTTGGCTCTACGGTTGCCAAGGATTCGCCACGCCCTCGGTCGTCGGCAAGCCGATCGGCGAAGGGCGTATCTATCGGCACGGCGAAGCCTTTCCGAAATCGCAAGAAGTAGCGGATCCTCAAATGATCGACGGCGGGGTTTGGCGCTATCACCCGATCAAAGACCGTTTTGAAGTAGTGGCTCACGGATTCAGTAATCCTTGGGGCGTGGATTTCGACGATCACGGACAAATATTCATATCGGCCTGCGTTATTCCGCATTTGTGGCACGTGATTCCGGGAGGAATCTATCATCGCCAAGGGGGGCAACACATCAATCCGTATGTGTATTCGGATATCCAGACTATTGGGGATCACCGGCATCGTTCCGCTCACGGTGGAGCCCGCGTTTATTTGGCTGAGGAGTTTCCCGAGCGTTACCACAATCGGATTTTCATGGCCAATATGCATGAGCACGCATTGCTTTCGGATATCCTAGAGCCCAAAGGGTCTGGTTTTGTGGGGCATCACGGTGATGATACTTTGCTAGCCAACGATGGGCAATGGATTGGGTTCAGTTTGGAGATCGGGCCGGATGGAGCAGTATATATTCTCGATTGGCACGATCCTGATATTTGCGGAATATCGGTGTTGGAGAAGGACACGGGACGCATCTATCGGGTGGCTGCTGAGGGCGTATCCGGAAAGTCAGGATTGGATTTGGCCAAGCTTTCGGATGAGGAACTGGTCGATTTGCAGATGCATCGAAACGATTGGTACGTTCGAAGAGCGCGCGTTTTGCTTCAACAGCGGGCGGTCGAAGGAACGCTTTCGAATAACGTTCACGGACTGCTCTGGGAACAATTGCAGGAAGGAGCGGATGCTGGTCGACAGCTGCGATCGCTTTGGGCCCTACACGTGACCGGAGGGGCCAGTCGGAAGCAACTGACTGGACTGCTCGATCATTCCGAAGCTTATGTTCGAGCTTGGGCAGTCCAGTTGCTTTGCGAGGATTCTGATCCTGGAAGCCAGGCTTTGAGGCGGTTTACGGCGATGGCGAAGTCAGATTCTTCGCCAGTGGTTCGTTTGTACTTGGCGGCAGCGCTGCAGCGCATTCCGGAATCAAGCCTGTGGGCGGTCGCTGAGGGTTTGTTGAGTCATGCGAATGATGCCGAAGATCACAATATTCCGAAGATGATTTGGTTTGGGGTCGAGCCGCATGTGGAGAAGGGCCCTGCGGTGGCGCTGGGACATGCCTTGGATAGCAAGATTCCGATGGTGTCGCAATTCATTGCGAGAAGAGCGGTTGCGGCTGGGAAACTAGACGCAATTGTGGCTGCCCTTAAGAAGGCGAATTCGTCTTCGGTGAGAATATCATTATTGGAGGGAATGCGGGACGGACTTGCAGGGCAACGTTACCTCGAAGCGCCTGAGGGATGGGCGGTCTTAGAAAAGCAGATGATGGATTCGACCGACGATGAGGAACGCAGTTTAACGCTACGCTTGGGTCAATTGTTCGGCAGCGCCGAAGCGGGCAAGGCTCGGCTAGCTATGTTGAAGGAGAACGGTACGGCTCTGGAACAACGTAAAGAGATTTTAGAAAGCTTCGCCCAGGAAGTGTACGCCCCGGCGTACGCTACCATTGTATCTTTGTTAGATGACGCGAATCTCCGGATAACCGCTATGAGAACCTTGGGCGTCTTTGGCAATGCCTCGATTCCTGAAGAGGTACTAAGTCGTTATGAGCGATTTTCGGATACGGAAAAAGCAATCGCCATCCAAACGCTAGCAACTCGCAGGGAGAGCGCATTGGTCTTGTTTAACGAATTGAAAAAGCGCCGTATCCCGCGTTCGGATGTTAGCGCCGTATCTGCTCGGCAGCTCAATCGAGTCATTGGTCCGAGCTTTGCCGATTTTTGGGGATCCGTCGAAAGTCTCTCTCGCG
>JAPKDW010000039.1 GCA_028822375.1 Opitutaceae bacterium
AAAATATAATAAACTTATGTTACACGTTAAAAACGCAATAAATTCGATATCTGCATTGGCAATTGTTTCGATAGTAGCCTGTGGGGGTTGCGCTCAAGTGGGGGACGAAGCGGTCTATTTGGCCAATGGGATTAAAATCGGTGAAGTTACCCAGAGTAATGCTATTATTTGGACGCGGGTAACAGGTGCCCCAGAACAGCTTAAATCAGGCGTCGACTTTCTAGTTCATGAAAAGAAAGATATCCTTAAGTTTGGAGGCTATAGCGAAGAGGAATTGGCACCTGGCGGGGGATTTGGCTATCAACTACCGTCTGGGGTGAAGCTGGAAGAGGCTATGCATGCGGTTCCTGGGATTGCCGGCGAGGTGAGGCTGACTTACTTCGAAACGGCTAAGAAGGACGCCAAGATAGTCACGGGTTGGCAACCTGTGGATTCGAACCGAGATTATACAAAACATTTCCTTATTGAAAACTTGGTACCGGAAACCGATTACGGGCTTATTGTGGAAGCACGGAAGAGCAAATCGAACCCGATATTTACGAAAGTAAATGGCTCGTTCACAACGGCGCCGGAAAAAGACAAGTCCCAAAAGATCACCTTTACCGTTACTACCTGCACAAAATATGATTGGCGAGATGCAGGTGATATGGGGCATCAAATTTATGATACCATGTTGGGAATGAAGCCCGACTTTTTCGTGCATGCCGGCGACATTATTTACTATGACCATTTAGCTCCCTACGTAACGCACATAGACGTGGCGCGATATAAGTGGAATCGAATGTTTGGATTTCCCTATCTGCGAGATTTTCTAAAAGAAACACCCTCTTACTTTATGAAAGACGATCATGATTCTTGGGACAATGACTGTTGGCCGTCAATGAGCGGAGAAATGGGCCACTTTACATACGAAGAAGGTAGGACGGTTTATGACGAGCAGGTGCCAATGAGTGATAAGCGGCACTTCAGAACATTTCGATGGGGGAAGGATCTTCAGATTTGGATGGTTGAGGTCAGAGATTTTCGCAGTCCGAATTTTGAACCAGATGGGCCGGACAAAACGATGTGGGGAAAGGAGCAAATTGAGTGGTTCAAGCGAACTGTTGCTGATTCTGATGCAACTTTCAAAATAGTGATTAGCCCCACTCCTATGGTTGGGCCCGACCATATATGGAAAGGGGAAATGAACGATAATCATGCGGATCTCGGCTGGTCCCATGAAGGCGATATGCTCCGTGAATTTATTGGTAATCAAAAGAACATGTACTATATTTGTGGAGACCGTCACTGGCAGTACATTTCGAGACATCCAGAAACGGGAATGGTAGAGTACGCCGTCGGTGCTTCTACTAATCAACATTCAACGCCTTTGGACAATCCGGACACTGCGATGCATCAATACTACCGCCCGCACGTGGGAGGTTTTTTGTCGGTGACTGTCGATGAGATAAGTGGCACGCCTACCGCAACCTTCCGTCATCATGGTGTGAATGGCGATCAGTACAACGAAGATATTCGAGTAAGTGAAGAGTGATTCGATTGATTAGGTTGTTTTCTATTTTAGAATTCGTCTACGTGATGGAAAGCAGAGCTATTGCTAGACAAGGTGCTTATGCCTCATGATCGAATTATCCAAACTGAGCCATCGCTTTCGTTTGCCTGGACGTATGGGTGTTCAATTGGATAGGGCCTACTTGCTCAGAACAAAACGAAAGATCGCTACGCTAATAAAATCGTGACATGCCGTTGGGCTAGACGAAACGATCAGCCCTGCATCCGAGATTTGGCGAAAACGACCTTCAGGGCAAAGAAGCTGATTCAAGCGCATATATTCAAATTGGCATCGAACGCCAAACTGAATGTGCTTCACATTTCAATCGATGATCTTAACGAATGGGTCGGCTGCTTGGAAGGGCAACCGCAAATCAAAACGCCCAATATCGATCGCTTGGCTGATCGCGGCATTCTGTTTACGAATGCGCGCTGTGCCGATTTCAAGATATCAGATGTTCACCAGGACTTTACGATGCCAAGCTGCAGGCAGCTCCGAAGCGATCGTCCGCCGCCACTACCTCAAGATGGTCGCGGAAAACGAGGACAAACAACTTTGGGGGATAAAACCTGAATCCTGAAATTGCTCGTTCTCTGGTTTGTTTTTGCGGGACAAGAAGATGACGTGGATGTCGCTAGCGGGTCATTACATCAAGATTTAAGTACTGGCCCTTTTTTATTCCCCTTTTCCATTAAACGGCAGATACGTGAGTAAACTCAGAGAGTTCAACAAGTCTGTTTTCTTGGAGGGATCGGGTTGCCGCTAAAGCGATAATGAGAGCCTTGAGGCCATCTTCCGCATTTATTGCGGGAGGACGATCGTTTACTACGTTATCAACAAAATTCTGCAATTGGTCTACGTAGGCTTTTTCGAAGCGTTCGTAGAATCCTGGAACGACATCGTGCGAAATCGTATTCTCTTTCATGACCTGAATGGGCGTTTCCCGATAATAGCCCACTTGCACGGTGCCCTCTGTTCCCAAAATTTCCGTGGAAATGTCGTATCCGTAAATAGCGTTTCGCGATAGATCGACGACTCCGAGGGTTCCATCCTCGAAATACATGTTGGCAATCGCATTGTCGACGTCTCCGACTTCTTTCATTTCGGGATAAGCTAAAACGCCTCCAACTGCGTAGATGCTCTTGACTTCTCCCATGAGCCAGCGGGCAAGATCGAAATCATGGATTCCCATATCTACAAAAAGGCCTCCACTATTCTCCGGTCGAAGATAGTCCAGTTCGGGACGCTCTCGATCGCGAGAGGTCGCTTTGAACTGTACCCGTTTCCCAATGACGCCTAAATTAATTTTTTCTTTGGCCGCCAAGTATCCAGGATCGAAGCGACGCATGAAGCCCATTTGGAAGAATGCTCCGGTTTCTTCGATCACGTTCTTGATTTCGATGCACGCGTCCATGCTGAGCGAGAGGGGTTTCTCGCAGAAGATAACCTTGCCTGCTCGAGCAGCATCGATGGCGACCGCCTTGTGATAATTTGTAGGAGTGACAATTGCGATCGCCTCAACCTCGTCATCCGCGAGCATGTCCTGGTAGTTACGATACCATTTCTTGGCTCCATATTGTTCCGCCACTTGTTTGGCTACGTCCTCACGTACATCTGACACCGCCACGAGATTCGCTTCGGGAATGCGGTTGGCAAAATAATTGGCGTAGAGACTGCCCAGGCGACCCAGCCCGACGACTCCGATATTTACTTTTCTGTTCATAAATTTCTTTCCTGGTACACTTTCATTGAGATTTTAGACTCCGCTGTAGGCATTGAATCCTCCGTCGACGGGAAGAATGACTCCGGTTATGAATGCGGACGTTTGGGAAAGCAAAAATAGAGTGGGGCCAATCAGTTCGTTCTGGTCGCCGAATCGGTGCATGGGCGTGAGCTGGAGCACACGGCGGTAGCGATCAGTTAGCTCACCCTTTTCGTCAAAGGCCAGAAACTTGAGTTGCTCGGTAAGGAAGAATCCTGGAGCGATCGCATTAACGCGCACGCCGGTTTCAGCCAAATGCACGGCGAGCCATTCGGTGAAATTGCTCACGGCGCATTTGCCAGCCGAGTAGGCGGGGATCTTGGTGAGCGGCCGATAGGCGTTCATGGAAGATATATTGAGAACGGCGCCTCGCCCCTGTTTCACCAGAAGAGGTCCCAGAATCTGCGATGGAAGCACGGTCCCCATCAAATTGAGATCAAGTGTTCGACGAAAGTGCTCTTCAGAGAGCTCGAAGAAGGAGCCTGAGAAATCTAGAGAATCCTTTTTGATTTGTTCTATTTCAGTGGATGCTTTCGGGCTGTTTCCTCCGGCGCCGTTGATGAGATAGTCGAGTTGACCGAAGGTATCCACCACGGCGTCACGAGCGGATTCGATTGAAGCCTTTTCCAGTACGTTGCAAGCGATTCCTTTGCTGGCAACCCCATGTTGCTCGCTTACCTCATCGGCAAGGGCCTGGGCTTTTTCGACATCGAGATCGAGAATGGCGACATTCGTTCCATTCTTTCCCAAGCCGTGGGCCAAAGCGTGGCCAATGACACCGGCGCCTCCAGTGATGGCGACGGTTTTGTTTTTTAAATCTTCAAATGCCAATGTTTTGGTGGGTTTGTTTTTGGTAGGGCGAGAGCGTCCCGCTCCGCCGCGTATGCGGAGATTAAGCTACTTCTGCGGCGGAGCGCATAGGTGCAAAACGAGCGAAAGCGAATCTATAATGGCCGCAAAAAGGCGCAAAAAGCGCAAAAAATTGTTTGGTGCGAGTTATCATGTTGATTCGAGAGTCCTATGGTTTGGAAGAATTTTATTATTTCTAAAATATCTGTATTCGTTTTGTGCCTCTTGCGCCCTTTTGCGGCCAATTATTCTAATTGCCGCGTATGAGGAGATTGAGCTACTTTTGCGGCGGAGCGGGACGCTCTCGCCCTACCTTTTTGAAACTAATTGATGGTATAAAAGTCGAGTCGAGCATCCGTTATTTCCTCCACACGTCTTCATCGCCAAACCAACGGGAAGTGACGGTTTTTTCTCGGGTGTAAAAGCGAACGCCATCGCGGCCTTGAATGTGGAGATCGCCAAAAAAGGACTGATTCCAGCCACTGAACGGGAACATCGCCATGGGAGCAGGGACCCCCACGTTAATTCCAACCATGCCGGCTTGGACACGGTGCTTGAACTCGCGTGCGGCCCTACCCGATGTCGTGAAAATTGCGGTACCGTTCCCAAACGCCGAGGCGTTGGCAATTTTCAAAGCCTCATCTAAGTCGCTTGCTCGCAAGACACTCAGTACCGGGCCAAAAATTTCCGTTTCCGCTAGGGTAGAACTTGGAGCAACCTCGTCCACAACGGTGGCACCGAGATAGAATCCGTTGGGAGCTTCGGCAACATTCATGCCGCGACCATCGCTCAAGATTTTACCTCCTTGGTCGGATCCTGCCGTTATCAACTCGGTAACCCGGTCCCGATGTTCACGCGTAATCACGGCGCCCATTTGGGGTTGGGGATCCCGGTCGGTGGGACCGACTTTTAAATTGCGAGCGGCATCCACCAGTTCTGGTAAGACTGTCTTCGAAGCATCCCCAACGCATACGGCGTTGGCGATTGCCATGCAACGTTCGCCCGCGCAGCCAAACGCTCCACCCATGATACCGTTCACCGAGCTTTTCACTTCGGCATCTGGCATGATGATGACGTGGTTCTTAGCGCCGCCGTTCGATTGAACGCGCTTGCCGTGCTTTGTACCAGTTTCGTAAATGTACCTTGCGACAGGAGTCGAACCGACAAAGGAAATGCCTCGTACATCTGGATGCGTTAGCAAAGCATCCACGCTTTCTTTACCGCCGTGGACTAGATTGAGAACTCCTTTGGGGAGCCCGGCCTTATCCAGCAATTCTATCAAACGGATCGCAGTTAGGGGGACCTTTTCGCTCGGCTTGAAAATGAAGGTATTGCCCGAGGAGATAGCCAATGGAAACATCCACATGGCGATCATCGCGGGGAAGTTGAAAGGCGTGATGCCTGCGCAGACGCCCAACGGCTGACGGATGACTTCGCAATCGATGCCACGAGCGATGTTTTCCAGGTATTCACCCTTGAGGAGCTCGGGAATACCGCAGGCGTATTCAACGCATTCGAGTCCTCGCTGAAGTTCGCCTCGCGACTCACCGAGCGTCTTGCCGTTTTCGAGGCTGATCGTCTTGCAAATCGAATCGAACTCTTGCTCTAGCAACGTCCGGTATTTGAACATGACCCGGGCTCGCTCGATTGCAGGGGTTTCCCACCAAGAGGGAAACGCGTCCTTAGCCGCTTGTACCGCTTCGTTTACGGTACTGGCGTCTGCTAACGGCGTTTCGGCGATGACATCCCCAGTGGAGGGGTTGTGTACCGGACTGGTCGGAAGATCAGGCCGCTCGGTCCATTCGCCATTAATATATAGAGGGCAGGGAAGTAAATTCTGAGTTGTTGTGCTCATTGGTTATTGTTTTGGGAAAATCGTTCTTCGAATATTTGATAAGTCGAAAATCGTAGGGCCTTCGCTCGCGAAGTGCCGCATAAGGGGATAATTATCCTCATACGCGGCGTGCCGCAAGCGGCAGCCCTACAAAGAAATGTGTTTGTTGAATTATTAGACACTCTTTTAGACAAGCATGAGGCCGCGAATGTCTTTTAACAGACCCTCGTAACCTTCGATGAATTGTTTGATCGTATTGATGGAGGCACCGTAGCGGACGAATTCTTCGTGAGTCATGCCGTCCTCGTTGTAGGCCTGTTTGAAGTCGTCAAATTTCATGAGCTCACTCATGATGGTCGAGTCCATGGGTTCGTTGAGGCTCAGCTGTGGATCGATGTCCGCTTCGTTGTATTTCTTCCACCATCCATACGGAATCGATTGGAGCACGTCGGGGCCGATGATCTCTGACCATTGGATCTGGTTTCGGTAGGCGGCAGCGAGGAGGGTTCCCTTGTATCCACGGTCGCGGAAAATCTCGGCGGCATGTTTGAATACAGCAACGCCGGCCCATTCGAGCGCGTCCTTGTCGGCATCGATCCCGCCAGCTGCATAGGTTCGTTTGAGTTGATCGTCCACTCGCCCGACCATGATGGTGATGTAGGGGTGAATGGAATCTGGATCTGCGGCCTGTTGTAATCCGCGATCGATCGCTTCTTCCGCAGCGATCGCCTGCGCGACGGAGAACGACACAGTGACGTTTACGCGCACACCGGCCGCAGTCATGCCTTCAACTGCGTCCAGGCCTGCCTTTGTCGCGGGGGCTTTGATCGCTATATTGGGAGCCAATGATGCCAGTTCTATCCCGTGCTGAAGCATTCGATCCGCGTTACGGTAGTATTTCGGATTCACTTGGAGGCAAAGGTGTCCCTTCACCCCCTTTGTTTCTTCGTACACCGGTAGGAGAAGTTTGGAGGCATCCATCCCCACGCGCTCGATGAGTTTCCAGGCGATGTCCTCTTCGGAATCTGAAGGATTATCGTTTATCAGATCCTGCAATACAGGGATCCACCGTTCCGAATCACCTTTTACAACCGCGGCAACGATGACGGGATTCGAAGTGGCTCCTACCGCGCCCATGGATACGGCGTCGGACAATTCGTTGATATCGCATGAGTCGTTCCACCAATCGGCGCCCAAGGCCCGCATACGTTGCATATTGTTCTGACTGGCTGTCTGTGTTTCGGACATAATAATAGGGGGTTAATGGTTGTTAGATGCTCTCTTATAAACCGGTAGTTTTGCGCAGGTAGTTTCGCGCTTTCAAAGCGCACTCTTGTGGATCGGCTTTCTCTGGATCCTGTTCGGCCTCGACGACATACCAACCTTTATAGCCGTACTCGGCTAAACGATCAAGCAAAGGCGGATAATTCACTCCCGGCTCTCCCTCCGTTTCGTCGCCGGGGACGGTGAAAACGCCGGCCCTTACGGCTTGGCCAAACGAAAGCTCTTCTTCTCGGACCCGCTCGACGATACTGGGTCGGATATTCTTCAGATGGACGTGAGCGATACGATCGATATAACGCTCCAGAATGCTTCCTGGATCAATTCCCGCGAAGGCCAAGTGACCGGTATCGAAAAGCAGATTCAGTTTTTGGGTATTGGCCATCAAGGCGTCGAGCGCGGACTCGGACTGGACTGCGGTGCCCATGTGATGATGGTAAACCGCCGGTAGGCCTTCGCTCGCGGCAAGCTCGCTTAGTTTGTCTAAACCTTCGTAAACGCGGGACCACTGTTCTTCAGTAAGCTCGATCATTTCCGGCCCGAACTTAAGTGGCTGGGACTCGTCCCCGTGAATCGCGTTGCTGCATTCGGCGAGAATGACAACGGATGCGTTCATGGACTTGAGAAATTTAAGGTATTCCAGAAATCGTTCTTCTTCTTCCGCGTATTCTTTGTCGGCCAGATACGTACTGTGCCAACCGCCGATCAATCTGAGCTGAAACGAGTCCATCAGAGGTCGAAGCGTGTCTGGGTCCTGCGGATACTTGTTGCCGACTTCGGTACCCGAATATCCCGCCGCGTGCATTTGCTGAAAACAGGTTTCCAAAGGAGTGTCTCCACCGAGGTCCTGGAAGTCGTCGTTACTCCAGTTGATGGGGTGCACTCCAAGAGGATTGTTCAGCTCCTGGAATCTCTCTTTCGTATTCAATAGTAGAACCTCTGCTTCTTCTTTGCTTCTTGGTAATCCTTTTGGGATTGCTGGACAGCCGGAATATTAGATGAATCCGATACCGGCACCTCCCACCAGGAATAGCCGGGTATATTCGATTCTCTGCGGATTGGAATATAGATCAGGGTGGTCTTGGTTTCTTCCTTCGCTTTGGCGAGAGCCTCAATGAGCGATGCTTCGGTCTCAGCCCGGTATACGTTGGCGCCCATGCTTTTCGCATTGGCGCAAAAATCGATTTCTACAAAATCCCCATCCAATCGTTGGCTGCCGTCTTCGCGGTGACGAAATTCGTTTCCAAAATCGGTCCCTCCACAACTGGTTTGCAATCCGCGAATACACTGGAATCCGTGATTGTCGACCAGCACGACCGTTATTTTGAGGCCTTCTTGGATCGAGGTGACGATATCTTGGCTCAGCATCATGTAGCTGCCATCACCTACTAGGGCGTAGACCTCCCGGTTGGGGTCCGCCATCTTCACGCCCATGGCGCCAGCGATTTCGTAGCCCATGCAGGAAAAGCCGTACTCCGAATGGTAGTCCATGGAATCTTTGCTGTTCCAAAGCTTGTGGATGTCGCCGGGAACTCCACCGGACGCGTGTACGGTGGTGGAATTTTCATCGCCAAATTCATTGAGGATATGGATTACCTCGCTCTGGTAAAGGGGACCGTCATCATTTTCGGGATGAACGATGTCCGCATGGGCGGATTCCCAACTTGCTTTCCATTCTGCGATGTTGCTGGCGTAACCCGCAGAAACGGCATGGCTGTTTAGAGCCTCTGCTAGATCTTCCAATACGGCTTTGGCATCACCTATAAGTGGATACGCTCCATGCTTGTAGGCATCCATAGAGTTGACGTTGATGGCGATAAAGCGGACGTCCGAATTTTGAAACTGCGACTTGGATGCGGTTGTAAAGTCGGACAAGCGAGTGCCGATGTTGATGACTAGATCCGCTTCAACTGCGGCTCGGTTGCCCGCGAGGTTTCCGGTGGTTCCAACCGATCCGAGGCATTGCGGATGACTCTCCAGCATAGACCCTTTTCCGGCTTGCGAAACGACAACGGGAATTCCGGTCTTTTCCGCGAAGATTCGCAGAGCCTCTTCCGCCTCGGAATAGTGAACTCCCCCTCCGGCGACGATGAGCGGTTGCTTGGCTGCCTTAATTTGTCGAGCGGCTTCTTGTAACGAATCTCTCGTTACGGAATTGCGAGAGATCTCGTAAACGCGGCGTTGGAAGAGGTGTGCAGGGAAATCATAGCTTTCCGCCTGAACATCCTGCGGCATGGAAATAGTAACCGCTCCGGTTTGAGCGGGATCTGAAAGGACGCGCATCGCTTCCGGTAAGGAGGCGAGTAACTGCTCTGGACGGTAAATGCGGTCCCAGTATTTGGAAACGGGCTTGAAGCAATCATTCACACCGGAATCCTGTGTGTGCGGATTTTCGAGCTGTTGCAAAACAGGTCCGGGAATGCGGCTAGCAAAGATGTCTCCAGGGAGTAGCAGGACGGGAAGTCGATTGACCGAGGCGGTCGCGGCGCCCGTGATCATATTGGTCGCTCCAGGCCCGATAGAGGAGGTGCAGGCCATGGCGCCCAACCGGCGACGGGCTTTAGCGAAGGCGGTCGCGGAATGCACCATGCATTGTTCGTTCTTGCCTTGATAGTAGGGGAGGTCGCTTCCCCCAAATTCTTCCAAGGCTTGACCGAATCCCGTAACGTTTCCGTGTCCGAAAATACCAAATACACCATTGATGAGCCGATGTTCCCGACCATCTCGGGCAATGTACTGATTCTGCAGAAATTTTACGATGGCTGCACCCACCGATAGTCGCTCAGTTTTCATAGCGTTTCCTTATTGATCTTCGGGTTTCCAGCCTTGGTCGTTAGCGTTGAGAGTCCATTCATGATCTTTCGTAAATTCGAATCCAGTGTAGGGATTGCCGTCGATATGACGGATCACCCACAAGTACCACATGCCGTATCCAGGCGCCGAGACCTGGGCGTGATCCAATTGAGGCGGAATAACCATGGTGTCATTCTGCTGCACTTTAAAAACATCGTCGCCCAATTCTGCGTGGCCGTACCCTTGAGGCTTGGTGAATCGATAGTGATAGATTTCTGGCTGATCGTGATGGTGGGGTGGGTAGCTGGACCAGCGACCGGGATAGTTGACAACTTCGCCGATGACCAAATTCGCTTCTGGATTCGTGTCGTAGTCGAAGATCAAGCGCACGTTACGAAGGCAGGCATCTTGAACCAATCCAGTGCCCCGAAATTCTGGCGAAAGCGTATCAGGCGTATATATGGTGGGCTTCAGTTTCCGGTCATTCGTGGTTCGCGTGACCGCCCACTCCACTTTTTCGCTCAAGGATTCTATTCTGATCGGAGTATCCGGTCCCACGTGAATGGCTGTTGGCGCTTCGTTGAAAATCGAGTCGCGTTTAACGGTCTGTTCTGCGCCGTCGAGCGTGATCTTGGCTTCACCACTAATAAGGAGCCAAACGGATTCTTTAGCGCTAGCCTCGTCAATCACTTCGCCGAGACTTTGGACTTTGATCCCAAAATCCATTTGAGTATCGAGCCCGCCTGATGAGGAATCGCCGGCTTTGGTGATTTTAGTGTATCCCGCACCAAATTCTGGAGCGGGAGCGGGTATGAAATGGGACGAACGGTTGTTAGAGTTTGTCATTTTCGCTAGTTAGAAATTGCGAAGGGCTTTCGAGAAGTCGGAGAGGAAATAGGACTAAAATGTAAACGTTTACATTAAGCGTTGTTTAGTTGTCCAACCTTTTTGCAAATAGATTCAATCAGGAGGTAGAATTCGAAATAGCGGGCTCATTGAGGCATTGCGTTCAGCAGGATTTTCTAAGGATAAGTTCCGGACTGAGCCGGAGTTTCGATATGGGTAATTCTGGGTTGCTTAGGCGATCCAGCAAGAGTTGGGCCGCGGTCTGTCCCACTTCGTAGGCCGGTTGCCGGATAACGCTGAGGGGTGGATCTAACGTTTCGGCCCATGGGAGATCGTCGAATCCAATGAGGGCGACGTCTTCGGGTATACGAAGGTTTCGCTTGTGAATGGCCGCAAGGGCGCCGAGCGCCATAAAATTATTCGATGCGAAAATTGCGGTCGGACGGCTAGGCAAGTCGAGCAGATCTGCTGCAAGCTTTCGACCCGTATCTTGCGTATAGTCACCGGTGCGAACCAGTTCGGGATCGATTGGCAGGTTCGCGTTCTTGAACGCTTTTTCGAATCCGCGTTTTCGCTGCCGGCTATTTGAGATGGAATCGGGTCCAGCGATCATCGCGATGCGCGTGTGCCCGAGTTGGATTAGATGGTCCGTTGCCGCTTTAGCTCCGATGACGTTGTCAACTTCTACGGTGTCTACCTGCACGCCTCGAATCGCCCGGTCTACGAGGACGACGGGCATTCCCGTTTCGATTACTTCCAAGACAGCAGCGGCGCTTTCCTGATTGGGCGGCAAGATGACTCCGTCGACCGACTCTGCCCGCATGACATCCAAATAGAATTTCTCCTTCTCGTATTTATCGTCCGAATTGCACAGTATAACCGCGAAGCGATTCGCGTAAGCGATGTCCTCGATTCCTCGAGCGATCTCAGCATTGAAGGGATTCTGAATGTTCGGCAAAATAACGCCGAGCAGGTGGCGCAGGCCTCCTTTTTGCCTAAGGCGACGGGCAACGCGGCTGGGCAGATAGCCTAGACTCTTCATCGCCTTTTCGACTGATTCGCGCGTCGATGCGGTGACTTTATCGGATCCGTTGATAACCCGCGATACGGTAGCGATGGAGTAACCGGATAGTTCTGCTACATCGTTAAGACTTGGCATGAAGGTGAGAGAATGTGAGTATTTAGCTGCGGTCAATGAGGTCTTAACATTATTTGGATCCCGGGTGGTGATTCGCATATCTTAGGACTTCATCCTAATGCTTCGGCTTCCATTCGGGGGATTGACTTCCGGTGTCTTTTCCGGTTTTAACGGATTCGTTCTCAAGGGCGCGATAAATGTGGGAGTGGCAGTAGCGGCCGACCAAGGACTGGTGGTTCCCGTTATCCGGAATTCCGCGGATTCGTCGATTCCTGATATAGCCCGCCAGCTCGATCAGGTGATCCGCCGGGCCAGAAGCGGAAAGATGACTCTCGACGACGTCCAAGGGGGTACGTTCACCCTAAACAACACGGGCGCGCTCGGTTCGGTCTGGGGTGGCGCTATTATTAATCACCCGCAGGCGGCGATTCTCACAACAGAAGCCATCGTGAAACGTCCCGTCGTCATCTCGAAAAACGGCAAAGACACGGTTGCCGTTCGTTCGATGATGAACCTTTGCCTATCGTTCGATCACCGAATTATTGATGGCGCCGATGCATCGAATTTCCTCCAGGCGATAAAAACGGATCTTGAGGCGAAAACTCTGTATCCAAGCGTCGGGTCGCTTTTTTAATCCGCTCAAAAGTTCAAAAAACCGCTCTTGAGGTTGAATGGAAACTTGCGTCCTTCTGAATGGAATTTGACTGTCAGATAAGCCTCGAGTTGTGAGGCGCTAGATATAATGATCTCGTTAACGCTTCAAATGCTAGCTTTCCCTTTCGAACTGTTTTGAGTGATCATATCCTGGAATTAAGAGGGGTGAGTAAGCGTTACCCTGGCGTATTGGCTTTGGCGGGCTGCAGCTTTGATCTGCGTCTCGGAGAGGTGCATGCCATCGTGGGGGAAAACGGGGCCGGCAAATCGACTTTGATTAAGATTGCGACGGGGGTTCAACAAGCGACTGACGGCGAAATCCACTACGAGGGGGAGAGGGTCGTCTGGCGCAATCCGCAGGAGGCGATCCGGCGGGGCGTCGCAGCGGTTTATCAGGATCCGGCAACCTTTCCTGATTTGAGCGTGGCCGAAAACATTTTCATGAACCACCAGCCGCACGGCGCGGTTTCGCGGCGTATCCGCTGGAGCGAACTGCACGAACGCACACGGGAGCTATTGCGATCGCTCAACTCGGGGATCGATCCGCGCACCAGCCTCGGTCGTTTGTCGGCCGCAGAAAGACAGTTGGTCGAAATAGCCAAGGCGCTATCGGTCAATGCGAAGGTGTTGATCCTGGATGAGCCAACTTCGATCTTGAGTCGTTCCGAGTCGGACGAGTTGTTTCGCATCATCTGCGACCTTCGGGTTAAGGGGGTGGGTATCGTATTTATTTCTCATCGCTTGGATGATATTTTCAGTATTGCGGATAGGGTGACTGCCTTGCGCGACGGCGTTCATGTGGGCACTGAGGACATCGGCAATATCGATCACGACAAGTTGGTCCAAATGATGGTGGGACGAGAGGTGAAGAACCTTTTTCCCAAGATTGAAACGACGCCTGGCGAGGAGAGATTGCGGGTGGAGAAGCTCAGCCGGAAGGGCGAGTTCGAGGAGATTTCGTTTCGTCTGCGTGAGGGAGAAATTCTGGGATTGTACGGATTGGTCGGAGCCGGTCGTACGGAATTGGCCAAATGCATTTTCGGTATGACGAGAGCGGACTCTGGCCGGCTTTTTCTAAATGGCGGGGAAGTGACTCTTAGGGATCCCCGCGCCGCCATTTCGGCTGGCATCGCGTATGTCCCTGAAGACCGGGATGAGGAAGGCATCATCCTAGACATGGACGTTCGGGAGAATATCACACTGCCGCTGCTTGAATCGTGCAGCCGGATGGGTTGGCTGAACCATGAGCTCGAAACGCAAACCGCGGCGAAGTACGCCAAGGCATTATCGGTTAAATCGTCCGGCCTTGACCAGAAAGTCGGCGGGCTGTCTGGGGGCAATAAGCAAAAAGTGTCGCTGGCGAAGTGGTTGGCCTCGCATTGCAAGGTCCTGATTTTGGATGAGCCGACCAAGGGAATCGATGTCGCGGCAAAGGCGGCCGTTCACCAGTTGATCAGCGAGTTCGCAAGCGAAGGTTATAGCATCCTTATGATATCGTCCGATTTGCCTGAGATTCTCGGCATGGCGGATCGGGTTCTGGTTATGCACGAGGGCGTTCTCAAGGGCGAATTCGATCGCGAGGGATTAACTGAAGAGAAAATTTTATCGGAGGCGCTCAGTGGATAATCGCGCGCCATTGGAATCCGGTGACGGGTTCTTTCAACGACTGATGCGGGCCCGGGAGGTCGGCATCGCTGTATTGCTGGCTCTTTTCGTAGTTATAATGTCGATACGAAATCCGGCGTTTATCGAGTTCGGCAATCTCTTGGATATCGGGATGGATAGCTCCGTGCTGATATTGGTGGCGATCGGTATGATGCTGGTTATTCTGACCGGGTGCATCGATATTTCGGTGGGATCGATTATGGCGCTTTCCGGCATGGTGGTGGCCTTGATTCTGATGAATTTCCCGTGGATCCCGACGCCAGTGGCCCTATTGTTGGGGGCGGGGATCGGCGCTTTGGCTGGGGCGGTCAATGGGGGATTGGTGGTCCTAGGCAAGGTTTCGCCGGTGATTGCCACGCTGGGAACGATGAGCGTTTTTAGGGGCCTGACCTTTATGCTTTGTTACGCCTTTAATGAGGGACGTTCGGTCAGTGCCGACAAACTTCCGTTTGCGTTCAAAGAGTTTACCCGCGTCGAGCATTTTTCGATACCGAATCTGCTATGGATCGCCGCCATTGTTTTCGTGGGCTTCTATTATTTCCTGAATCACACCATGACGGGCCGAAAGATCTATGCCTTGGGCAGCAATCGCGATGCTGCCAGGATGGTGGGGATAAATGTCGATCGAACGACCTTTCTCGTTTACCTCTTGTCGGGCGCTCTGGCGGGCGCGGGCGGGGTGCTGTGGGCGTCTCGCTATTCGGCGGCGGAGAGTTCGGCCGCAATGGGATTCGAATTTCTTGCCATCACGGCCGTGGTCCTTGGCGGCGTCAAAATCACAGGCGGTTGCGGATCGATCCGAGGGGTGCTCCTAGGAGCGCTGCTGATTGGGGTCATTGCGAACGCCCTGAATCTCGCCCGAGTATCGCCGTTCTGGAAGCTCGCCATGAATGGAGGCATCATTCTCGCTGCGGTGATAGTGGACAAAGCCTTGTCTCTCCGGACCGATGCCAGTCGGGGCGAAGCGGTGACGGTGATGACGGGCCGCCCGTTGATCCGATGGGAGCATGTTCTCTTGGCCCTATTTATCATTTTCAACGGATACATGGCGTTCACGACTCCGTATTATTTGGACCCTGTGAACCTGCTGGACATGACGGTTGTGTTTTCGGAAAAGGCCATCCTGGCCTTGATTGTCGCCTACCTGATCATTACCGGAAATCTGGACTTGTCGGTCGGTTCGATCATGGCGCTCTCGGCTGTGGCCATGGCAGTCCTATTCGATCATGGGGTGAATGTGTGGATCGCGGCGGCTGTTGGTGTTGGCGTGGGGGGGCTGTGCGGCTTCGTCAATGGCGTCATTGTCGCTCGACTACGGATTTCCTCGATTATCGTCACCCTGGCCACCTTTTCACTGTTCCGCGGGATTGCGTCCGTCATGCTGGGAGACCGAGCAGTCAGCGGCTTTCCCGGATCCTTTGGCTATTTGGGCTCTGGGTATATTGGAGACTCGATGGTGCCGTTCTCGCTTGTTTTCGTCATAGCGCTGGCCGTAGCGATGGGGGTGGTTTTGTGGAAGACCCGCTTTGGCAGAGCCATCTACGCTATCGGCCGAAACGAGCGGACCTGCTATGCTTCGGGCATTCCTGTCGCTCGGGCGAAGATATTACTGTTCACTCTGTCTGGGGTTTTCGCGGGTGTTGCCGCGATGTTTCTCGCTTCGCGCATCAATAATGTTCGTCCCAATATCGCGACGGGGTTTGAGCTGGAAATCATCACCATCGTTATTCTGGGTGGCGTTATGATTACGGGTGGGGTCGGCAATATCTGGGGCGTGGTTCTGTCGCTCTTTCTGGTCGGCACGATTCGTTATGGACTCGGGCTTCATAACATCAATGCTCAGTATATGCTTTTGGTGATTGGTGGGTTGTTGATTTTTTCGGTATTGATCAACAACCTTACGACCTATCTGACATGCAGACGAGAGCTCCTGCTTGAGAGTAGGGGAAAAATGGAAAAGGATTCAAAATTATGAGCAAAAATATAATAACAAGTTTGATTCTCGCCGCCTGTTTGGCGGTTCTCGGCGGCTGCTCAAAGGGCGGCGATGCAGAGTCTAGCAAGCCGGGGGAAGAGAAGGCGATTCGCTTGGCTCTGGTGGTAAAAAACATAGGCAATCCATTCTTCGATGCGGTGCATAAAGGGTGGAAGGAAGCGTGTTCCGAGCTGAATGTGGAATCCATTTATCGTGGACCTGAGCAACCGACTCCGGAAGCGCAGATCGAAATCATGGAATCGTTGCTGGCCCAGCGTGTCGATGGGATCACTTATGTGGCTAATGATCCGCAGTCGGTCGTAAATGTATCCAAAAAAGCAATGCGTAGGGGTGTTGCCATCGTGGGTTGGGAGTCCGGTATCGTACCGGAGAGCCGACATGTTTCAACGGAACCTGTCGCGGCCAGTCGGATCGGCGCTGAGCAGGTGCAGATTATGGCGGAGCTCATTGGCTTCAAAGGGGATATTGCGATTCTCAGCTCCGCAGCCACGATGGATAATCAGAATACCTGGATCCGGTATATGAAAGAGGAATTGAAGAAGCCTGTCTATGCGAATATGAAATTGGTCGCGGTGGTTTATGGGGATGATGTGCGGGAGAAAAGCTATAACGAAGCTCTAGGCCTGTTTAAGTCCTATCCTGGGTTGCGCGGCATTATCAGCCCGACTTCAGTAGGATTGGCGGCCACTGCCCGCGCGGTTTCGGATCAGAAAAAGATTGGTCAGATAGAAGTGACCGGATTGGGATTGCCCAGCGAACTGGCTGAATATGTAGGTAATGGGGCCTGTAAAGCCTTTGGGCTGTGGAACCCGATCGATCTTGGCTATCTGAATGCCTATGCGACCTACCGGATTGCGCAAAAGGATATTACCGGCAAGCCTGGCGATGAATTCGATGCAGGACGTTTGGGCCATTATGTCATCGAAAAGCAGGAGGGCGTCGAAAACGGACTGATCTACCTCGGATCACTCTTTCGTTTCGATAAGGACAATATCGATACCTACAAGACGGTTTTCTAGGGGGGGTGGCCGGTATTCAGTCTCTTAGAGGGAATTCCTCGAATTCATATACGATAACTCAAATTAAAAACAAAAATGAAAGCAGGAATATTCTCAATCGGTCTGGATACTTATTGGCCGCAGTTTGACGGTCTACTGGATAACTTGAACGGCTATCATGCCGAGATTCGCGGTCGTATTGCGGGTATGGGGATCGAGCTCGTCGATGCGGGCATGGTGGACAATGTTGAAAAGGCAGCCGGAGCGGCGTCGCTGTTTAAAAAAGAGGAGGTGGAGATTATCTTCCTGTTCATTTCCACTTATGCCTTGTCTTCAACGGTGTTGCCGGTGGTGCAGAAGACGAAGGTTCCCGTAGTTATGCTGAACCTACAGCCGGTGGCTCAGCTTGATTACGAGAAGTTCAACGCCTTGGGAGATCGCGGAGTGATGACCGGCGTATGGCTGGAGCATTGTCAGTCTTGCTCGGTGCCTGAGTTGGCCTGCGTCTTCAATCGCACCGGAATCGACTATCACTTAGTGACCGGGTATCTACACGAAGAAGCGGCTTGGAGGGAGATCGAGGACTGGGTGGATGCGGCTAAGGTCTTATCTGGAATGCGCGACAATCGAGTCGGCGTCTTGGGACACTACTATTGCGGCATGCTGGATGTCTACAGCGACTTGACTCAGCAGTCGTCGGTCTTTGGGAACCACTTCGAAATCCTGGAAATGTGCGATCTCTTCGATTTGCGTCAAGCGGTGACCGACGAGGAAGTCGCAACGAAGCTTGGCGAGTTTGAGGAAAGGTACGATGTTTCCGCAGAGTGCGAACAAGCCGAACTGGAGCGAGCAGCCAAGACCTCAGTGGCGCTCGATAAGCTGGTGGCGAAACACCGACTCGGCTCCATGGCTTACTATTACGAAGGTTCGGGCGAATACGAAAATATCGTCACCTCGGTCATCGCTGGAAACACTTTATTGACGGGGCGTAATATTCCTGTAGCGGGCGAGTGCGAGGTGAAGAACGTGCAGGCCATGAAGATCATGGATTTGTTTGGAGTAGGTGGCTCATTTTCCGAATTTTACCTCTCGGACTATGTGGATGACGTGGTCTATCTTGGCCATGACGGTCCGGCTCATTTCGCGATAGCGGAAGGAGAGGTCAGCCTTGTCCCGCTATCGGTCTACCACGGAAAGCCGGGCAAAGGGCTCTCGATTCAAATGACGGTCCAGCATGGGCCTGTTACTTTGCTATCGGTCGTGCAGCGAGGGGACGGTTCGGTGGTGCTGCAAGTAGCTGAAGGAGAATCGGTCGAAGGACCGATCATGCAGATCGGCAATACGAACAGTCGTTATCGATTTAACCTCGGAGCCAAGGGGTTTATGAACGCTTGGTCCAAAGGAGCTCCGGCCCATCACTGCGCGATCGGCGTAGGGCATATCGGCGACAAAATCGAGAAACTCGGCAGCTTGCTGGGGATTGAAGTGAACCGTGTCTGTTGATCTGAATACCTATCTTAGAGTCTTCGATCAAACCGGCTGACTGTTGTGAATTTGGACGCTGGCGGCATGTGCTGCTGGCCGAGGTGCTAAAACTGAGTTTGGACTATGATTTTGTGTGAATTCTGTATGAACTATTTCGGATAATTCTCAAGTAGCTGATGAATAGCTACTTGGGAATCAAATTGATGCCCAGGGGAGATTGGGTTTGAGCTAGAACGCTCAAAGTCCTTCGGACTAACGCTGCGCGTTACCCCATCTTCGCTCCTTATGTCGCTTCGTCGAACTTCGTTCTCGTCCCTCCCGCTGGGCACAAAAAAAGACCGCATGAAGCGGTCTGATTTTTTGGTGCCCAGAGGGGGACTCGAACCCCCACACCTCGCGGCACATGATTCTGAGTCATGCGTGTCTACCAATTCCACCACCTGGGCATTTAGTTGATGAAGGGTGGGAAAAGAAGTGGATTTCACGGGCTCGATCAAGGAAAATTTTGCGGGCAGAGGAAATTGAGAATGGTCTCGCTGTATGAGTGTATCGTGATCGTTCCCAGACTGGTACATTAAACTTAATCACGTGATTAAGTTTAATGTACAGATTGCGCCTAGGATGATTCGAGAGATGGAATGTGTTTGAGAGGGTGGCGGTTGGTCGTTTTTACTCTTGGCTGAGGCTGGAAAGTTCTCACAGTGAGGCTGACCCTATGCTTCTCGACGTTAACGATCTCAAAGTTTCTTTTCATTCGCGCGATGGCGTGAATGAGGCGGTTAAGGGCATCTCGTTCCATTTGGAAGAGGGCAAGACGTTGGCTATTGTAGGGGAGAGCGGTAGCGGTAAGAGCGTGACTTCGATGGCTTTAACGAAGTTGTTGCCGCCTGAGCCGCTTTGTCGGGTGTCGGGAAAGGCGACGCTTGATGGGAAAAACCTCTTTGATTTGTCAGCGAAGGAGATGCGGGCGGTTAGAGGCAAGGAGATCGCTTACATTTTTCAGGAGCCAGGGACGTCCTTGAATCCTTATTACACGGTGGGGAATCAGATTGCGGAGGCGATTAAGTATCACCGTACGGACGTGCCGGATGTTTGGGCGGAGGTGGTTTCTTTGCTTGATCAGGTGGGGATTCGCGAGGCGGAGAAGCGAGCGAAGGACTATCCGCATCAAATGAGCGGGGGAATGAAGCAGCGCGTGATGATCGCGATCGCTTTGGCTTGTAGACCGCGAATTTTGGTGGCGGACGAACCAACGACGGCTTTGGATGTGACCATAGAGGCTCAGATAATCGATTTACTCAAGGAGCTGCGGACGAAGCTGAATATGTCGATCATTCTAATCACTCACAATTTCGGCATCGTGGACGAGTTTGCGGACGATATTGCAGTCATGTTTCGCGGCGAGATCGTGGAGTCGGGACCGGCTGAGTCGGTATTGGCGAAACCACAGCATCCGTATACGAAGGCTCTAATTAAGTGTATCCCAAAGATGGGGGCGAAACTGAAACGCTTGCCCGTTGTGAACTATGCGAGTCTAGAAGGTTGAGGTGTTTAAGGGTGAAGGGTGAAGGGTGAAGGGTGAAGGGTGAAGGGTGAAGGGTGAAGGGTTTAAGGATGAAGTATGAATGGTGAAATGGATTTAATTGAAGCGCCTTTGTTGGAGGTGCGGGACTTGAAGGTCACTTATGAGGCTCAGCGTGGGTCGTTTTTCAAGCATGTGGAGTATGTGCATGCGGTGAAGGGGGTGTCGTTCAAAGTCGCTCGCGGTACTACGATGGGGTTGGTCGGTGAGAGCGGCAGTGGCAAGAGTACGATTGGTAAGTCGATTTTGAGGTTGGCGCCAATGGCAGCCGGATCGATTAGCTATGATGGGCAGGAGATATCGTCGCTGAGCGATCGCGATTTCATGCCTTATCGAAAGAAAATCCAAACGATTTTTCAGGACCCCTACGCATCGATGAATCCGCGTCTGACAGTTGCTTCGATTGTGGCAGAGCCGCTGATGGTGCACGCGAAGGAGATGTCGAAGGCGCAACGTCTAGAGCGGGTGGCGGATTTATTGGAAAAGGTGGGCTTGCCAGCAGATGCGATGAACCGATACCCGCATCAGTTTAGCGGGGGACAGAGACAGCGTATCTGCATCGCCCGAGCATTGAGCTCGAGTCCTGAGTTTATCATTTGCGACGAATGCGTGAGTGCCCTCGACGTTAGCGTGCAGGCTCAAATCGTTAACCTTTTGCAGGATATTCAAGACGAGTTGGGAATCACTTATCTCTTTATCGCTCACGATCTGGCGGTAGTGGAGCACATTTGCCAGGAGGCCTTGGTGATGGAGTTGGGCGAAATCGTCGAACAAGGACCGACCGATGCTCTTTATCGATCACCTCAGCATCCTTATACGCAGCGCTTGCTGAACGCAGTGCCCAAAATGCCTACTATCGTCGGGGCTCACTAAGCATATACCGATAGGGATGGTAGGGCTGTCCGTCCCAGACAGCAGCGTAAGACGTTTCTGCATTGCGGTTGCCTAGGGACAGGCATCTACCACTCGGCAGAAAGAAAAGAGCCCGATTGAGAAACCGTAAAAAACGCGAAGTTACACCGCTAATCGCGCTCGATTTTCAAAGCTAATTTGGTTCTGGCTTGAATGGTGCTCACCATTGAAGCGTTATGGCGCTTCCCCTGCCGAATTTCATTTTTAAAATTAGCTATGGACAACGATTGGACCAACTTAAAGACACGCATTGGATTCGACCTAGAGACGGGCGAGAACTCCTACGACGAGGAGGCCTTGATCGAGTATTTGAACATCAAACTTCGCTCGAAAGGATATCCGATTTTCGGCGACGAGAAGGATTATCCTTTTCTTCAGATGGGAAGTTCCCTCTTGCAGAGCGTTGCGGAAAAGAACCGGCTCTTGCGCGAGCATCTTTGTCCCGTGGATCAGCGGATACAGGATTACGTGACTCGTCTTTTCGAAGGGCTGGACGTCCAGGATCGGAAATGGGTACCAACAAGTTCGCTCATTTTGGAGCGCCACGGCCTGGCTCGAGCTTTGTCTCTTGCTCCAGATGCCGATAAATTCGAATCGAGTATAGTGAGCAGCTACCGGGTGAAGCAGGGCGTTTTGAACAACCCTTCGAGCGATCGTAGAACAACTAAAGGCGTGTTTCATGTAGCCGAAGGTGGATTGCCGATTCCAGCGGATAAGAAGGCGGTTCCGCTTCCGGTATTCGCCAAGTTGCTAGAAAAGGCTCTGAATCCGCCGGAGGATCTCTTGGAGTTGCCGTTCACGTCGACGCAGGAAAAAAAGGCGGCTTTGTTTGTTTCGCTAATGCTGCGACCGATCGTACAGCCAGGAGTGCAAGGCCTCACTGAGGAGAAGCGAATGGAAGTTCGCTTTTTCGCCCCTGGAAATCTGACAAGTAATTTGGATTTCGTGGAAAGTATTTTCGGTAATGCAGGCGATCCCTACTTATCTGAAAATGACAGCGGATTGGATATGAAGCGTTGGTCGGGTCATACTGGCTGCGTCATTCTTGCGCCTCATTTGGTGACGTTTACGAAAAAGGAACTGGGTCTGCCAAATGTCGCGGACGCTACGGATCGTCAGAAGCAAGACGGCATGTGTTGGGAATCCGCCGATGAACGTTACAATGATGGCGGCGCTTTCAAGGTCACTTCGCGCGACAGCAGTGGCGTGGTAGTCACTCTTATTGCGGATAACTATTACGGCTACTGCAAGAAGGAGG
>JAPKDW010000040.1 GCA_028822375.1 Opitutaceae bacterium
GTCAGGTTTTATCCCCCAGAACTGCTTGGCCTCGTTTTCCGCTACCATCTTGAGGTATTGACAGCGGACGATCGCTTCCGAGTTGCCTGATTATAGTGAGATTCTCTTTACCAATATCGGCTCAGACTTAGCTGCAGATAGCTATCCCGCCGCAGGCTGTGAAATGCGTCGTTGGATGCAATATTGGTCAGTTTCTGCAGCTCGAGTTCGACTTTGTAGTCGCTACCCAACCGCCGCGCGAACTCAATACGAGCGAATACGCTGTCATTATCGAGATCCACAAACGCCCCCGCAACGAGGTTGGTGTCCACATCGTCATTCCAAGAAAGTCGAGTGCCCAAAAAGATATCCTTATTGAAAAGCGTCGGGGCATTCGCCCCTCTAGAATCGAAATGGCCCTCCGCCAATAGACCTGCGTCGATCGCGCTTCCGCCAATTCCGTACAGAGTGTATTCGAATCCACCTACCATCGCGCTGTACTCATCCGATCCGCTGTCCCTTCCAATGGCCTCCAGCTTCAAAAGCCAGTTTTCCTTCGTATATTGCAGATCCAGGCCCACTTGATCCATTTGCTCGTAGTATGGCCTCAATACTGCGTTTCCATCGGCATCCGTTCCGAGAGTCATCAACGGATCCCGGTTCGTTCCTCGAAAATAGTGCAAACCCACATCGAAATCCCCTATGATGTTGAACCATCTCAAAGCGCCATCCACATGGCCTTGCTCGGCTGCCGATTCGTAAAGCGGATTATCAGTATCCACCCATGGATCACAATTGCGAGCTCTGTTCAAGATACAGCCTTCTCCCGATTTGAGGGCCTTCGCTAGCGGAATCCGTCGGTACAAAAGTCGCCACAGGCATCTTACCTGTGACTAAACAGGCTGGAAGCCTATGCTACATTACCCGCAAATCCTTTGATGAAAAGACGCTCTAATAAACGTCGCGGCCGTAGCGCTTCTCTTTCTGCATCTGCTTAACATACGCAGCCGCTTCCTTTTCGTCCATGCCGCCGTGCTCGGCAGCGATGTCGATGAGGGCAGTGTTCACGTCCTTAGCCATTCGGCTAGCGTCGCCACACACGTAGAAAAAGCCGCCAGCGCTGATCCATTCCCAGATCTCAGCGGCATTTTCGCGCATGCGATCCTGTACGTAGATCTTTTCCGCTTGGTCGCGCGAAAAAGCCACGTCGAGCTTACTCAAAGCGCCGCTTTCCAAATAGGCATCCCATTCCGACTTGTAGAGAAAATCGCTGGCTTCGTGCTGGTCGCCGAAAAACAACCAGTTCTTGCCGGTTGCTCCGGTCGCCAAGCGCTCCTCGACGAAGGCCCTAAACGGAGCGATACCCGTGCCGGGTCCAATCATGATGACCGGTAGCGAACCATCCTCCGGCAGCTTGAAGTTCTTATTGTGATGGAAGTAGACGCCCGCGGTTGCTCCTTCGTCCCACATGTCTGAAATAAAGGTCGAGCACACGCCCTTCTTCTGCCGGCCGAATGCTTCGTAGCGAACCGTTCCAACTGTGAGATGCACTTCATTCGGATGAGCCAAAATGCTCGAAGCGATCGAATAAAGCCGACCTGCCAAAGGACGCATAAATGAACCGAAATCCGCTGCCGACAAATTGCCAGCCGGATAGTCCTTGATCACATCCACCCAATCGCGGCCCCAAGTGTATTCCTTCACCCATTCGCGATCCGCGCATTTTTCGAGCAGTTCATCAATTCCAGCAGCTTTCGCATATTTCGTCAAAACGACCTTGGTCACGATTCGCAAATCAACCTTGTTGCGGAGGATCGTCTCCAATGGAAGCGACGTTTCCTCGTCGATAGCGACGACCTCTTCGCGGTCCAAGCCAGTCACCTCTAGGAAAGCGTCGACCAAGTCAGAAGCATTCTGAGGAATAACACCCAGGGCATCGCCTGCTTCGTAACTGAGTCCCGATCCTTCCAAGGATATTTCCGCGTGAAAGGTCTCTTTGGCTGAGCCTTCGTTATTCAAGTTATACTTCTTGAGAAGCAGTGCCGGAAACGGATTGCTCTTATCGTAAGCTGAAGATTGATCGGATGATTCGCTCATGGAATTTTCGTGTTCGTTAAAAAATTTCGCTCAAAGCCGCGACCCGCATGAGCGGATTCGCGAAAATACAGTGAAAGCGCCGAACGGAACGCAAGACCGGAAAGTAAGCAGTCGCTTATCAGCTGGCGCTCGACCCCGAATGTACCAAACTTATGATCGTCTTTCGCCATAACGGATGAGCTGCAACATGAGCAGTCGAACCTGCGAGGCAATAATCGAAAAGCGACTATTCTGTGACGAAATCGCCCAGCAATTCTCTATTTGAGTAGCTACGCGAGTAACGCGCGTGGCTCCATATCCTACGACTTACCGAGCTTTTGGAATTCCTCTAGAAATTCCTCCGCATCGCGGTAGCCTATCAAACGAGAAACTTCCTTCCCTTCGCCATCGATGAAAATAATCGTCGGAAGCGAACGAATACGGAATCGAGCCGCCAACTCTCCGTTTTCGTCCACATCGACCTTTACTGCGACCGCCTTTCCCGAGAGCGCGGAAATGACGCCTTCATCCTTCCAAGTCGTCCGATCGAGCATCTTGCAAGGACCGCACCACTCTGCAGCAAAATCAATCATCACTAATTTGCCGGAAGCTTTCGCCTGCTCCTGAGCCGCGGCGAAATCGCCATCGACAAATAAGTCGCCCGCCAATGCGGATTGAGATAAAGTAACCAAGGCCAGCAAAGCCGTAAGAAATGTCACTATTTTCATAAGCAATAAAGTTAAGTTATCCTATAGACGAAGCAACCCACCCAATTCATTCATTAAAAGCGAGACTTCCTTCGTGAAGACAAATTTCCAACAATTCGTTTGCCTCACGCGCTGATGGCGTATTTGCCTTTTCCCACCCTCGGTCTATCCGCTCCGAGGCACCTCCCTAATAATATTGCAAATGGCACTCTTCTTCCAGGTTCTCGGCAGTCTAGGCGTATTTCTTTTCGGAATGCGTCTCATGAGCGAATCCATTCAAAAATTCTCAGGAGAGCGCCTTCGCGCCATCATGAGCTCCATGACCGGCAATCGTTTCGCCGGAGTTACCACAGGTTTTCTAGTGACCTGTCTCGTCCAGTCCTCCTCGGCTACGACGGTCATGGTTATCAGCTTCGTCCACGCGCGATTGCTGACCTTGGTACAATCCATTGGCGTCATAATGGGAGCCAATCTCGGAACGACGACGACCTTCTGGATTATCTCGTTACTTGGGTTCCAGTTTAGTCTGTCCGCGATCGCGATACCCGTGATCGGGATTGGCGTGGCCATGTCGTTCCTCAAAGCTGCACGCCTTAAAGAAGTCGGCAATTTCATGACCGGTTTCGGTCTGCTCTTCATGGGCTTGAGCCTGCTCAAGAAATCCGTCCCCGACATTAAGAGCAACCCAGAGGCTCTCGAGTGGATCGCTTCTCTCGGAGACTACGGATACGGCTCCATCATCATCTTCATTTTCGTCGGCGTTGTCCTCACCGTAGTCGTTCAGTCCTCTTCGGTAGCGGGAGCCATCACTCTCACTATGGCTTACAAGGGCTGGATCGATTACCCACAAGCCGTAGCCATTATCCTCGGCGAGAACATCGGTACGACAATAACCGCCTACCTCGCGTCGATGACGGCCAATACCGCCGCCAAACGCGCCGCTCGAGCCCATTTCATGTTCAACATCATTGGCGTGATTTGGATGTTGGCTCTATTCGTTCCGTTCACCAATTTGGTCGATTTGCTAATGCCAGGCTCTCCCGAATTCACCACTATCGATGCGGATGGGGTCAGCACGAAACCCTACTTGCCTAATCACATGGCGATGTTTCATACGCTTTTCAATCTGGCAAATATCGGTATGCTCATCGCTTTCGTTCCGAAGATCGCCAAGCTCGTGGAATGGATGATAAAAGATAAGCCTTCCGAAGCTAGCGGAGCCCAATTCCGTTATCTCGACACGATGTCATGGGGATCTGGTGAAATGAATTTCTCGGAAGCCAAACAGGCTATCGGTAAACTCGGTGAATTGAGCAGTCGCATGTTCAGGCAGTTTCTCTTTATCTACAACAACCCGCAGGACGATCTCTCACCCAAGGTCAAAGAGATCAACCAAATGGAAAAGGAAAGTAACGAGATCACCTCGGAACTCTTCGAATTTCTTATTCAGTGCTCCTCTGACCAAGTCAGCGAAGAAACCCGCAACGAAGCGACCAGTTACCTCCGCGTTATCGCGGAACTGGAAGAAGTCTGCGACTGTTGCCATCGACTCACTAGCCGTGCCGCCAAGCGCTACCGCAAGAATCGCTTCATCCCCAAAGAGATCGAAGACGATATCGTACAGTTCGGCGAAAACGTTCAACGCTTCATCGACTTTTACCAATCGCGCATCCAATCAAAGGTATCCGCCGCGGATATGGAAGTAGCCGTCGATCTCGAAGACATGATCAACGACAAGCGTCGCAAGTTCCGCAAGAAAGCCGTCGCCCGTATGACCAATAACAATACGGAAGTTCACGCCGAACTCATCTACATCGAGATCGTCAACAACTTCGAACGGATCGCCAACCACTCGCGCAACATCCTTCAGGCATTGCCACAGGACACGTCGCCGTCCGTAAGATAAGTGGCTGAATTGGCTTAGGTTTGTAAAAAGCTGCAGCCGCCGACTCGCTAGCAGCCATACACCGTTATGCAACAAACACCCCTTATCCTCCTCATGACCTTCGGCGGCACCTGCCTCGCCATCTAACCTTCCACTAACGCGCGAATGGCGCAGGACGTCGGTGTTCTTGGGGAGCGATCATGAACTTCCTGGTTGGGGGAATCGTTCTCATTACGATCGCCCTCGTATTCGGCAAAGCCGCCGTTTCGCTCTACTTAGTCAAATGGTACGGCGCAAGCGCCGACCCTACAATTAGTCACCGATCAGTTCACCAAAGTCGCAACAAATCCTTAACGGCGTTAACCGATCCCAATTCTTCGGCCATCGCTCGATAAGATGCGATTAATTGCCGCGGCATTCCATAGCTTGGATATCGAATTTCCAAGGTCGCCGAATCAAAGCGAAAGATCGCTTTCTGCCCTTCGATGCGAGCATCGCAATATTCGCAAGTTGACGGATAGGTCACCGTCACGCCTCCATCCTCCGCATCCTCGATTCCATCAACCAAATCCTCCACCAAAACCTCACGCCGAAAAACACAACGCATACGCTCGAACAAGCTTCCAACCGTTTGATTAAACGCCTCGTGCTCTAGCAAATCCACCCCACTCGCATTCATGAGCTCCGTTTCGATATCATACGAATCCGGGCAGTCCTCCTGGAGCGAATATTTCCGCTCCAAAACGAAATCTTTGCTCTCGATTCGCGCAATTCCGTTTTCAACCCCCAAAGAAATATCTTTGCGGCGATACCCCATCGCAGTTCTGAAATCCGCAAACAATTCTTCCCCCCATTCCACAAGTTCCGGCTCTGCGAGTCGGGCCAAAAACTGTTGCGCCCGATCGCTCGCGAACTTCGGCACCGTATGCCGCGACTTGTCGAAGTCGTCCATGCGCTTCACCAAACCCTCTTGCCGCCCTACTAGCGTCAAGTAATGGATCAAATTCTCAGAAGAGCCGTTATCAGAAGATTCCATCAAGTTTTAGTCAGAGTAACCGCAGATACTTGACACTCCTCCCCCACACGCAAGCCTGAGATCCGATGCCTACCTCCGACTCAGAATCGCTTCAACCACCCCTACCGCCTCGGAAGGTCCTCGTCACCGGAGCCAGCGGATTTCTCGGAGGCAAGCTCACCCGCAGATTGCTAGAACAAGGCTGCTCGGTAACCGGACTTTGCCGCCGCCAACAACCGGAGCTAGAAGCGCTCGGGGTCGAAATGCTCTATGTCGATCTCTCTGACGCGACCGCTGCCAGAAGCGCTTGCGCAGACATGGATACCGTTTTTCACACAGCCGCCAAAGTCGGCATCTGGGGCAAACGCGAAGATTTTAAAAACGCCAACGTTATCGGCACCCAATCCATAATCAACGGCTGCCGCGACTTCCTCGTTCCGAAACTCGTCTACACCAGCACGCCAAGCGTCGTCTTCAACAACCAGAACCTCGCCGGAGCCGACGAATCCCTCCCCTACGGGACCGATATTCCCTGCCCTTATCCGGCAAGCAAAGTCATCGCCGAAAAAGCCGTCCTCGATGCCCACAATCAACCGCCTGGGCACTTGAAAACCGTCGCCCTCCGTCCACACCTCATCTGGGGACCTGGCGACCCGAATCTCGTCCCGCGTGTCCTCGAACGCGGCGACAAAGGCAAACTCCGCATCGTCGGCAACGGCGACAACCGCGTTGACCTCAGCTATATCGACAACGTCGTCGACGCCCACCTCTGCGCCGAAGCCGCCCTCGACCGACAAGACAACAACCCCGGAGGCAAAGCGTATTTCATTTCCAACGACGAACCAGTCCTTCTCTGGGATTGGATCAACGACTTGCTCCAATCCCACGGGGTCGAAAAAGTCGAGAAACGCATGAGCCTATCTAAGGCTCTAAAAATCGGCATCATCCTCGAAAATATCTGGACGTTCTTTCGCCTAAAAGGAGAACCGCCTATGACCCGATTCGTCGCCTCCGAGCTCGCCAAAGATCACTGGTTCGACATCTCCGCAGCCAAACGCGACCTAGGATACCTGCCACGAGTATCTATGGAAGAAGGCATGCGCCGTCTACTTAACGCTAAATCACTCGGAAACGTTCGTCACTCTCCGTCCGATCAGCATTAGAATCGCGAACGACGCTAGTGGGAATAGTACATAGAACAACCACAGCGGCATCGATCCGGCCACGGCTAAGTATCCAAGTATCCCCGACAATGCCATTGTCGTCAGAGCGTACAGCAGCTGCGTTTTTACGTGAGCGATATGATCGCACCCAGTCGAGATGGATGTTAACACCGTCGTATCGCTAATCGGGCTGCAGTGATCGCCGAATATCGCTCCGTCCAAAATCGCCGCAGCCGTCAGGAAAAAGAGGATTCCTCCTCCGACTTCATATGCGCCCAAAGAAAACGCAAGCGGGAGAATAATTGGTATCAGGATTCCCATGGCGCCCCAGCTCGTACCCGTCGCGAACGACATGGCAGCAGCCACGGCGAAGGTGAACAACGGCAATGTCCACACCGGCATATCGTCTCCAAGCAATGCGATCAAATACTGAGCCGTACCGAGATTTTCGCAAATCGCCCTCATCGCCCAGGTCATCATTAAGATGTAGATCGCCATCCACATCGTTGGCATTCCGCTGATGTAGGCCCTGCAGGACTCCCGGACGCTCATCAATCCCTGTCCCAAAGTCAAAGCCAGGGCCACGATGCCTCCGACCAACGATGATAGAAAAAGAATCGGCATCGCCCCAGCTCCATCGGCGCTGCTTATGGCCACTCCATACGCCAGTCGCCAATCCTCAAAACGAGCAAACGAAAACACACCGCCGCTTTCGAGAATTTGATAGCGACCAAGAAATAGAATTCCGAATACAATTCCAAAAACAACGCAGAAAATAGGGATCACCGCGTTAAACCATCGCTTGGGAGTATTCGCTTCGGACTCCCGGTTTTCGGTAGACTGTATTCCCAAAGCCTCGCTGCTATCATCCCGAACTTTACCTTCCAAGGCAGCGCGTTGTTCCGCCTTATACATCGGTCCGAAATCGCGACCAAGCGCGCTACTCATGAAAAGGAATATCAGCGTTCCGATGCAATAAAAACGCATCGGCAACATCTCTAGAAAAATCTCGTATCCAGAAAGCTCTATCCCGAGTTCTTTCGCCTCCCCGCCTAACAACATCGCCTCGAAAGCGATCCAGGTCGAAAGCACCGCCAAGCCCGCAACCGGCGCCGTGGTTGAGTCGACCAGATAGGCCAGCTTCTCTCGCGATATTCGCCACTTGTCCGAAAGCTTTTGCATCGTATTGCCGAGCACCACCGTATTCGAATAGTCGTCGAAAAACATCACGACGCCCGCCAACCCGATCGACACCAAGGCTTTTCGCCGACTCGTCGCCACTTTCCCCAGTCCATCCACCAAACCCGACAAACCGCCATTTCTCGATAGGAGATGGACCATGCCTACCAGAGAAAACAGGAAAAGAAAGATGTAGAGGTTGAAACTCGATGTCAGCGTCTCCCACACGTAGTCGTGAAATGCCAAGGTCGCGACTACCAAAGGATTAAGCCCGAAAGACAAAAACGACCCCGCCACGAAAGCGGAAAGCAGAGCGAAAATCATCGATCGGAAAAACAACGCAACCATCACCGCGAGCATCGGCGGAGCCAAAGAAGTCCAATGCCCAATCACCGTCGGAGCGGCCGCACCCTCGCGCAACTGATCTATAAAACTGCCCGCCTCTCCAATTACGACAACCCCTGCCTCTGACTTCAATTGAGGATCCACCGGGACCATCGCCAAAAACGAACAGGTCGCTAGCAATGTCATAAAAAACGCCAGCCAGCGTTCCGGTCGTTTCCAATGTGGGATGGGCTCCATAAGATAAATCGGCGGCAGCGGAGTGAACGAACCCTCTGTTACCATTCCCACCCTCGCGGCGATGACTCTCGAAATCAACGGCTTTTCATTCTCAGGACGGGATTATTCGCGAAATTCTCCCGTCAAAACGAGAATCGCCTGAGACACTGTTTAGTAAATCGGTGTAGGAGCGGTCCCGCTCCTACAATTAGGCAGCAGAGCAAACTTCGAATTATTAAACAGTCTCTAAAAACCGCCACAAATTCGATACTTCAAAACCGAAGCCCAATCACCGTAGGGCCGGAGCTTGCGCCGTGCCGCGTATCCAAATCAAACTCAACCTACGCGGTACGGTCCCGCTAAGCGTGCACCGACCCTACGATCAAGCATCGCCGCAAAAAAAGACCCCTTGGATCTTTAGCGATCCAAGAGGTCCTCAAAATTATTAATCTAAAGCAATGCTTACTGCTTGTAAGCAGCGAGCTGTTTGTCGACTCGCACGTGTTTCAGCTTCGTGAACGCTGGTAGCCCGTTTTCGAATGGAGCTTCCACTTCGCCTTGAATCAAAGGAGTCGCGTATTTGATGAACGGGTAGTTCATGCTCACGCCATCGTCGTTAATCCAGTCGTCAGGAACACGTTTGGTGCCTTGGGAAACTTCAGCGAGATCCGCTAGTCCCGTTTCACATGCATACGTTTCCGATTCCGTGCGCTGCAGGCTGATCATCTTGCCCGACTCACCTTTTTGGACAGCAGCGACCACTGCGTCCTGGCCAACCAAGTAAGCCTCGTCAGAATCGGTCTTCGATGCGCAATGCGTCGCCGAGCGCTGAGCAATGCCCAACTTGCAAGAACGAGCGCTTACACTAAGAGTCTTGTCTACCAAGTTACGCAGGTATTCGCCCGAGCCACCTAATTGAACGTTGCCGAACGCATCGGTGCTGGAAGACCCCAAAGCAACATAGTTGCCGTCGCTATCGACCAAACCTTCGCCTACTACGATCACGCAGTACTTTTCGCGTAGAAGCACGCGTTTCACGTCTTCGATGAATTTCTCATTCGAGAACGGCACTTCTGGAAGATAAATCAAATGCGGCGGGTCATGCGGATGGTCGCGACGTTTACAAAGCGAAGCTCCAGCAGCGATCCAACCGGAATTCCGGCCCATCACTTCGAGAATTGAAACGTAATCGCCTTGACCAACAGCCTCGTGATCCGACGCCATTTCGCGAACCGTCGTTGCAACGTACTTAATAACGCTGCCGTAACCCGGAGTGTGATCCGTACGAGTAATGTCGTTGTCGATCGTCTTAGGAATGCCGATCACACGCAAATCGTAACCTTGCTCGCTCGCGGTGCTATTGAGCTTCGCCGCGGTCGCCATGGAGTCGTTATCCCCTATGTAGAAAAAGTAGCGAATATCGTGCGCTTTGAACACTTCCAAAGCACGCTCGTAGTCAGCCTCCTTCTTAAACTGAAACCGGCAGGTTCCCAAAGCAGCCCCAGGAGACTTCCTCAGACCTCGAATCGCTTGCTGCGACTCCGATGCCAAATCTACGAAATCTTCATTCAGAATGCCAAGCACCCCATTAAGACTCCCATAGATTTCTTCGATGCACTCATAGTTGAGCGCTTCGTCAATGACGCCTGCGAGTGTTGCGTTGATAACGGCTGTCGGTCCGCCCGACTGCCCAACGAGACAATTTCCTTCTAATTCGGCCATGGTAAAAAAATTAGGTTTCTACGGTAGTTGGAGAGTGAAAGATTATCGAAACTCGCTTGGCAACCTAATTACCGAGCTCAATCGCCTTGTTGGAGAAGTATTTCCCAAAAACCGATAGTCTGCCTCGCGCGACACCTCGCAAAGCTTGACCCCCATCACCTTCCCAAGCATTTAAACACGCCTTATGTCCAAAGCCAAAGCATCGAACAATCCTCTCATGGATGCCATCGTAGCCCTCTGCAAACGTCGCGGGTTCATTTTCCAGTCATCGGAAATCTACGGCGGCTACAACGGCTTCTTCGACTTTGGCCCTCTCGGCGTCGAGCTTAAGAAGAATATCAAGGACGCCTGGTGGAAGGACATGGTCCACCGCCGCCCCGATATCGAAGGCCTCGACTCGTCGATCATCATGTCGCCCAAGATCTGGGTCGCTTCCGGCCACGTCGGCGGATTCTCCGACCCGATGGTAGACTGCAAGGTATCCAAAATGCGCTACCGCGCGGATCAGCTTTTCTTCGCCCCCGTCCGCGTAAACGACGAAACCATCGGTTACATCTCTATAATGGAAGACGGCTCGATGCAGGCCGACGCGGAAGCCGCCGCCGAAAAGATGAAACGCAAAGGCGGTCACCAAGGAGAACTCGGTCCTATCGAACTGAAAGACTACACCGAGGCCGATCCATCGGAATACGAACTCATTCCTTCTCCCGCTACCGGAGAACCGGGATCGCTCACGCCTCCGCGCGAATTCAATCTCATGTTCGAAACCAAGGTCGGAGCGCTCAGCGATAGCTCGGAAACCGCCTACCTGCGTCCCGAAACCGCCCAAGGCATTTTCTCCAACTACCGCAACATCGTCGATACCGGTCGCGTTAAGATTCCCTTCGGCATCGCCCAAATCGGCAAAGCCTTCCGCAACGAGATCACACCGAAAAACTTCATCTTCCGCTCGCGGGAATTCGAACAGATGGAGATCGAATACTTCATTTCCCCAGAAGCCGACTGGGAAACCATCCACCAAGACTGGATCACCCACTGTCACAAATGGTTGCTTTCGATCGGTCTCCCAGAAGAAATGCTCGGTCGCGATGTGCACGAAAAACTCGCCCACTACGCTCGGGCCTGTACCGACATCACCTTTGAATTTCCGTTTGGCAAGCAAGAGCTTTGGGGCATCGCCGCCCGCAGTAACTTCGATCTCACCCAACACGCCGAGCATTCCGGCAAAACGATGGAGATCTTCGACGAAGCGACCAAGACGAAATACATCCCTCACGTAATCGAGCCTTCGCTCGGCGTCGACCGTCTGCTTCTCGCGCTTCTCACGGCCGCCTATACCGAGGATGAAGTTGGCGGCGAGAAACGTTCGCTCATGAAGTTTCATCCGCGTATCGCCCCTTACAAGGTCGCGGTACTGCCTCTGCTCAAGAATAAACCCGAGCTCGTCGAACGCGCTAAAGGAATTTACGATAAACTCCAACTTCGCTACAATACGTTCTGGGATGCCTCCGGCGCTATCGGACGACGCTACCGTCGTATGGATGAAATCGGTACGCCTTGGTGCGTCACCATCGACTTCGATACTATCGAAAAGGATGGCACCGTAACCCTCCGAGATCGCGACACCACCGAACAGAAACGCGTCACCGAGGAGGAACTATACTCCCTCCTCGACGCCTCATTACATTAGGAGAAACGTTTCTCAAAGTGCTAGAAACGTTCTTGAGAACTCAATGGCACCTAAGATGGGTCTTCCACTATCGCGTAAACTCTACTGAGCCCTTCCCAAAGGGGTTGCATCTCCCTTGAAATTCATCAAATAAATCGAAACCCCGGAGCAAGCACTGAGGCATTTTAAAAGCATCGACCGATCTTCCCGCAACGATGCATTGGCGCAAACTTAGGAGCTCCTATATAAGTCGGTGTAGGAGCGGGTTTATCCCGCGATAGTGTAGATTTACATAAGACAGAAAAGAAGGATCGCGGGGTAAACCCGCTCCTACAGACTGGAGGCAGAAATCAATTTTGGGGTAATTGCTCAACAGTCGCTTTCGCGAAATGACGCTCCGTGGGATCAGGATCTAGATATCCTTTTTGAGTCTCTTTGCGGCCAATACCTTCGCCTATTCTTCCTTATCGAATTTCCCCGTTTCCAAGAAACGGATCACCTGATCAATGACGCGCTGGTTCGTCATCAGAAATGGATGGGCGACCGGAACCTCGATGTGATCAGCCATTCCCTCGAGCTTTGTATTCTCGACCGAGACTTTTCCATCATCCGGGCTCGGCAGCATCGTCGACAGAATCAAGTTGATGCTTCGCGTTCCCGCAACGATACCGACTTCAAAGTTAGCCGGACCAAGCTGGCTCGGTACACTCATTTCACCCGTACCTAGTTGCATGCCAGCAGGACCATTTATTAATTCGAATCCCGGTACGTCCTGTAGTTTGTCCACTACCTGGCTTCCTTTATTCGGTGGACCAAGCATCACTACGCGACCTAGATTCTCAATTGGCTTTTTGCCAAGATATTGCCGAATCAAAATCCCGCCCATGGAATGCGTTACGAAATGAATCTGATTACCCGCTTTCACTTGCGACAGCGCCTTAGGAATAACCTCTTCTGCCAAGGTCTCTATATCGTTCGACCTCGACGGATACCCGAAATTCACCACATCGTACCCTGCATCAACTAAGGCAGTTTCCATTTTTGAGAAAGACCGGTCAGTCCGAGCCAGCCCATGCAAAAGCACCACGCTCTCCCCTGCTTTAACGTACGACATACATACCAAGATTAAAAACACACTGCAATATGTCCGCCACAGGCCAACATAATCCCGATACTCACTTCCCACGACTTATCCCCTCTTTCACAACCACTCACCAAACCTCACAATAAACGTCGATCACATTACCGGCGCAGCCCAACCAAACGTAGCTTTCAGAACGCGCGTTTTCAAAGCAAGCGGAGAATTGGGGCAATCAATAATTCTGTACCTGTCCTAACCCACTGAGCGCGCTGATAAACCTAAATTGCAAATCAACATCATTGTCCTCAGTGCTTCTTCTCCCCCGCTCGTCCCAATTCATCCCTCATCCTTCATCCTTCAAAAAGACTGTCCACTCGACAAGCCGTCCCGCGCTCAGCACAGTAAGTCAAAACTATGGATTTGCTGCAGAACTATTTTTCCAAGACCTGGCTACTGATTGCCGAGATGGGGCCCTACCTGCTCTTGGGGTTTCTCGTGGCCGGGGCGCTGCATCGCTGGATTAGCGAAGCCTGGATTCAATCCAAACTCGGCAAACCCGGCCTAAAATCCATCGTCCTGGCCTCGCTTGTCGGAGTTCCCATGCCACTCTGCTCCTGTGGCGTCATCCCCGTGACAGCCAGCCTGCGAGACAAAGGAGCCAGCAAGGGAGCTGCTGCTTCGTTTCTCACCTCCACACCACAGACCGGAGTCGACAGCATTTTGGCGACCTGGGGTATGCTAGGGCCAGTCTTTGCGATCTATCGCGTAATCGTAGCCTTCGTCTCCGGCCTCGCTGTCGGAACCCTCGTAGATCGATTCGGCTCTCAAGAAAAATCGCCGGCATCTCCCAAATCCGCTCCCTCTCAGAACTCCAAACCCACGTGGAGCGAAAGCTTCCGCTACGGTATGCTAACCATGCCCGCCGACATCGCAGCATCGCTGACTATCGGGTTTCTCCTCGCCGGACTCATCAGCGCCCTTGCTCCTGACAACCTTCTCGCGAACTTGCCGGGCGGCGTCTACGCGAGCATCCTGCTTACTACTCTCATCGCCATTCCATTCTACATCTGCTCGACCGGATCCATACCCCTCGCTCTAGCCCTCATCGCTAGCGGATTACCCGTTTCAGCTGCTCTCGTACTGCTCATCGCTGGCCCCGCGACCAACATCGCCACAATCGCCACCATGCGCAAAACCCTCGGTGGACGTGAAACCGCAATCTACGTCGGCAGCGTGATTATCACATCCTGGGTCGCCGCGCTTATTTTTCACCAATTCCTGGATACAGGCGCCTTCGCCGGACAACACCTTCACGAGATGGAAACCGGCCTCTGGAAACACATCTCCGGAATCGCTCTCATGGGCATCCTCGCCTTCGCCTACTGGTCCCAAAATCGCTCCACACCAGTCGACTCTTCCAGCAGCACCCCCGTCGAGATCTCCCCCGACTCTGAAACCGCCATCCTACACATCGAAGGAATGACCTGCAGCCACTGCCGAGCATCCGCAACCGACGGCCTAAAAAACCTGCCATTCACCCAATACGTCGACGTTGATCTAAAATCCGGACAAGCTCACATCAGCGGAACCGCCCTGGACCGCGAAGCTATCTCCCAAAAACTCGACTCCCTAGGATTCACCCTGCGCGATTTCTCGCTCCAAGACAAAGAGGCCTCCCAATGAATCCACTCGCCACAATCGCCAAGCGCATTGCCAGATCTCTCCTTCTCTCAATCTCTCTATCCCTCCCTCTCTCAATCCCAGCTACCACCAACGCTTCCGAATTTATCTACCAAAATCTAGAGGACCAACAAATAAGCATCATAACCTGGCCAGCCTTCATCATCACTTCCCAATCCGAAGCGGACCTCAAAGACGCCCTACGCTGCGCAACCCAAGTAAGCAGCCTCGCCCAAAAGCCGCACTGGTTGATCGACTTCGCTTGGCCGCAATCGACCGCCGTAAAACGCCGCGTCGCAAAACGCCTGCTCAAAAGCGCTTTCATGAAAACGCACAGCGCCATCCTGGAAAACTCTCCTTCAGTCAACTCTCTCATCGTATTGATCGATAACGAAAACACCGTCCTTTGGGATTCCGATTCGTATCCAAGCGACGACGACTGGAACATTGCGCTCGACATTATCGACGCATCTCGCGCCGAATAGGCCCATGCAAGGCAAGGCGAAATCAGACGCGAAAGGACCCTATCCTTTCCCATGGGAGACCCATCCCATTGCCTACCCTAAAGACCTCCCCATCTCTAAACGGAGAGAGGACATCATCGCGGCCATCCGGAAACATCCCGTAATCATTCTCTCCGGCGAAACCGGTTCGGGTAAAACCACCCAGCTCCCCAAAATGTGTCTCGATGCAGGTCGAGGACGAACGCAACGTATCGCCTGTACGCAACCTCGACGGGTTGCTGCCCTCTCCATCGCCAAACGCGTCTCCGAAGAGCTCAATGTCGAGTATGGCCAAGAAGTCGGGAGCAAGATTCGCTTCGCCGATCAAACGAGCAAGCGAACGCGCATCAAATTCATGACCGATGGCATGCTGCTCTCCGAAATACAATCGGATCCGAGCATGCGCGAATACGACACCGTCATAATCGACGAAGCTCACGAACGAAGCCTCAACATCGATTTCCTTCTTGGGCACCTCAATCAGCTTCGATTCAAACGTCCCGATCTCAAGGTCATCATCACATCGGCCACCATCGACATCGAAAAATTCTCCAAAGCCTTCGACAACGCCCCAGTCATCGAAGTCTCAGGACGCGTCTATCCAGTCGATGTGATCTACGCCCCGCTAGACGAACTCCTAGAAGATAGCGGCGACTTCACGATCATCGACGGCATTTCCGAATCCGTCGACCGCATCCTCGACGAATTCGGCCAAGGCGACATCCTCGCCTTCCTGCCTACCGAGAAGGACATTCGCGAGACGATGGACCTGCTTGAAGGTCGTCTCGGAAACCACATCGCAATCCTTCCCTGCTTCGGTCGCCTATCCAACTCCGACCAACAACGTATCTTTTCCAGATCGCCTAAGCGGAAAATCATCCTCGCGACCAATATCGCCGAGACTTCCCTCACCATCCCAGGCATCCGTTTCGTCATCGACACCGGACTGGCTCGCATCAGTCGCTACAATCCTCGATCCCGTACAAAGCGCCTGCCCATCGAAGACGTTTCGCAAAGCAGCGCCAATCAACGGAAAGGCCGCTGCGGCCGTGTCCAAGATGGAATATGCATTCGTCTGTATTCGGAAAAAGACTTCGAAAAACGCGTTCTCTTCGCCATCCCGGAAATCCAACGAGCCAACCTAGCCGAAGTCATCCTACGCATGATGGCCTCTCGACTGGGCGACATTGAACGCTTCCCCTTTATTGACCCGCCGACTCCCGTCGCCATCAAATCCGGGTACGCGCTACTCGAAGAATTAGGAGCCATCGATTCTCGCCGACAACTCACTCCGATCGGACGTAAACTCGCCAAGCTGCCCATCGACCCCACCGCCGGACGCATGCTCCTCCAAGCGGAAAACGAAGGCGTCGTCGAACAACTTCTCGTAATCGCATCAGCTCTCTCGATACAAGATCCCAGAGAACGTCCTCTCGGAAAGGAAGAGCTCGCTCGCTCCGCCCACAAACGTTTCGTTCACCGCGAATCCGACTTCCTCACTTTGCTCAATATTTGGGAAGGCGTGCACGACGAATTCGAGAAGCGCTCGCAAAGCAAGCTCCGCAAATTCTGCAAGTCTCACTTTCTTTCCTATCTTCGCATGCGCGAATGGATGGACGTAAAAAAACAGCTTACCCAATCGCTCGCAGATTTCGAGCGCTCCCAACGGATCAAACACGAACCGCCTCGCTACAACACGCCCGAGGAAAAATTCGAGCAGCGCAAGTATGGAGGAGCCGAATACAGCTCCATCCATCACTGCCTAGCATCCGGACTCCTAGCCAACCCGGCCCGCAAAGAAGAGCCCAATCTTTATCGAGCGACCGGCGACCGCAAAACGCTTATCTTTCCCGGCTCCGGACTGTTCAACCGAAAAGCTCAACACGCCAAAACGAAAAAACAGAAACAAGACCTCGAAGCCAAAACGCCCAGCCCTGGTTGGATCCTTGCCGGCGAGATTGTCGAAACCAATCGACTTTACGCCCGCACCGTAGCGGTGATCGATCCAACCTGGCTCATTCAGATCGGAAGCCACATCCTCAAATACTCCCATAGCCAGCCCAACTTCGAAATCGACCAAGGACGCGTCGTTTGTCTCGAGAGTATCCGTATCCACGGATTAGAGCTCCAGCGAAAAACCGTATCCTATCTGAAAGTCGATCCCGTCAAGGCGACCGAGATTTTCATTAGAGAAGCGCTCCTAAATGAAGATTTCGAAACGAATTACGAATTCCTCGATGCAAACCGGAAACTTAAAAACCGGATGCAAAATGCTCAAACGATCGCCAAGATGCAAAGCTGGATAGGCATCGAGGAAGCGGCCTATCAATTTTATTCGAAACGTCTCGAAGGAATCGCTTCGATCAGCGACCTAAACCAATGGCTCAAGGCAAACGGCGGGCGAGCTGGCAAACCGCTCCTCATGAGCGAAGTCAACCTAACACCGGTAAGCGACGACCCAATCGATCTCGCCGCTTTTCCGGAAACCGCGCAACTCGAAAACGCGGCTCTTCCAATCGTTTACCAATACAAACCAGGTGAAGCGAACGACGGGGTCACTCTCAAAGTTCCCTACGCCAAAGCGAATACCCTCGACGGTCCTATGCTCGATTGGCTCGTACCAGGCCACTTAGAGACCAAGATTCTTCACCTAATCAAAGCCCTCCCCAAAGACCATCGGCGTCCGCTCCAACCGCTCATAGAAACCGCTGCCCAGATATCGAAAAACATCCGCCCCACACACGGTAGCCTTTGTCAGTCGCTAGCCGCGTATCTCAAAATTAACTACGCTATAGAAACCTACGCGAGCGATTGGAACGAAGATGCCATACCAACCCATCTTCAAGTTCGCGTCGATGTACACGACTCAAAAGGAAAGACCATCGTAGAAGGTCGATCCGCAAAAGCCATTCAGGACGCCCTTCGCGAACACGAGTCAACTGCCAATCCCAGCAACGAAGGACAAACCGAGGCCATCTGGAAAAAGGCTCGCCAGAAATGGACCCGCCTTGTCGACGGACTCGACAAGCTAGAAGCCCAGTCCGATAAAGTCCAAATTGGCGAACACAACGGAGTTCCCATCTACGGATACCCCGCCCTTCGTCTTTTCGGCGATCAACTAAAACTCTCGATTTTCAAGACGGCGTCCGAAGCTCAAACAGCCAACAAATCAGGTATCGCTGCCCTCATAGGGCACGAACTTCGCCGAGAACTCGCTTGGATCCAAGAGGACTTGCGCGACTTCTCCAAACTGGGTCCTGTCGCAATCGCCTTCGCTCCGCTCAATGATTTGAAACAGCAAGGATTCGCTCATATGAAGCGACTGCTCTGCACCCATAATATCCCTACGATAGGTATTATCGAGATTTCTCGTGTCGTTGATAAGGCCAAGACCGACGCGCGAGGCCTCACCTACAAGATCATCGATCTTATCAAAGCGATCCTCGACGCCAGGCAATCCCTCAAGGTCGCAATCAATCTACCAGCCGATCTGAAGGTCGAAGTCGACCGACTAGTCCCTAGCGACTTTATCGTCCGCACGCCTCATTGGGCTCTCAAGCGGATTCCTACCTACCTCAAGGGCATCGAACTCAGAGCAAGCAATCGTCTAAGCGATCCCCAACGAGACCGGCGTAGACAAGCGGAAATCGACTCCTTTCAATCACGTCTGAAAGCGCTTTCCGCTCCGCAAGAAATCATCGAAGAAATCGCCTGGACCATCGAAGAATACGCGCTCTCCCTCTTCGCTCAAAAACTTGGCACGGCATTTCCCGTCTCAGCCAAACGCATCAACGAAAAGTTCAGCAAAGCCGGAGCCGCCCCCGCCGCGCCCCAGAGCACGAAAACGGCTCCTAAGCCTGCGATCGACAAACCCACCGAATCCGATCTCCAAAAGCTGCAGTCTTTCTTCAACCAATAATCTCAAGAGTAACCAACATTTAATTACAGATCTAAAAAGTCTCTAGAAAACGATAAAGCCGCCCGACTTCAAATCGTTTTAAAAACCCGCGAATAGAAAAAACAGAGATGGTATTATTGTAGGAGCGGTCCCGTTAGGCGTATTGGCGTCAACTTAACTGAAATCATCTAAAAACCACCCCGACGTGTCGAGGTAGCTACACCGAGTTCAGCTCGAAGAGCTAGGCCTGCCATTCGGTGTGGAGTCTGCAATAATTCTTTCAAATAGAGTTAAGTTGACGCGTATGCGCTAGGCGTAGACCGCGATACCTCCAACTTCACTTCTAACGATCCTTCTAAATCGCGGGATAAACCCGCTCCTACATTCAGTCTATTCGACGGTCTCATCCACTCCAAAACCGCCGCCACCAGGCGTTTCAATCTCTATCGCTTCGCCAGCATCCATAGATAAAGACAAATTCCCCGACAAAGGAATCCGATTCCCCTCTCGGTCGATTTTCCATTGTCTCCCAACCTTCCCAGGCTCACCTCCGGCCATACCGAACGGAGCAATCTCACGATGCTGCATCAACATTGAAATTATTACGGGTTCCAGAAAACGAATACGTCTTCTAACGCCATTTCCACCCGAATTGATTCCCCTCCCCCCCGAACTACCTCGGATTTCAAAACACTCCAATCGTACAGGGAAACGGCGTTCCAGAATCTCTGGATCCGTTATTGCCGTATTGGTCATATGCGTATGGACGGCGCTCGCGCCAGATCGATCGGGCGTAGCCCCCTCGCCTCCCGCAATCGTCTCGTAATAGCTCACTCGCTCATTTCCGAAGATTAGATTATTCATCGTGCCTTGACTGCAAGCCGCCAAGCTCAAAGCCCTCAACAAGGCATCGACTATACGTTGGCTTATCTCCACATTCCCGGCAACAACTGGCGGGCAACGCGCTGGATCCGAATCGAAATGTGGATTTAGCATCCCTTCCGGAATTCGAATATCCACCGCATCCAAAAACCCTTCGTTAAGCGGGATCGACTCATTCGCCAATAATCGTAACGCGTAAATCGTGGCGCTCGTGACAATTGCTGGTGTGGCATTATAGTTAGACGCTTGCATCGCCGCGCTTCCCGAAAAATCCACCAACCATTTCGGACCGGGGTTACTTATGCTAACCGCGATCTCCGCTCCATTGTCCAAACATTCAACGACGCTTTCTTCCGGAAAAGAATGATTCTCCAGAGCGGTTCGCAAAGCCGACTCGGCCCGGTGCTTCAATCCGTTCATGAAGTGACTTATCGTATCCACTCCCTCCCGGCGAACGAGTTCTCCCACCTCGCGTTCGCCAAACCGGATCGATGCCAACTGCGCCGCCAAATCCGCTAGATTCTCCTCCAAGCGACGCGTTGGATAAGGACCTCCAGTTAAAACCTCAGTAATCCCTGGCCAATCAACCTCATTCTTTCGAACTAAGTAAGCCGGCAAAATAACGACGCCTTCTTCTTGAAGCGACTTTGCATTCGGAGGCATTGACCCCGGCGAAATTCCCCCAAGCTCGGCATGGTGGGCTCGGTTTGCGACGTAACCAATCCGCCGACCGTTATCCGAATACACAGGAGCCACCAGAGTAACGTCCGGTAAATGAGAACCACCATAACCAGGATGATTCGTTATCGCAACGTCACCTGGGCCCAGGTCTATCGTCTTAATCAACGTTCTAATACACACACCCAAGGCACCAAGGTGAACGGGAATATGCGGGGCGTTGGCGATCAAATACCCATCCGCATCAAGCAACGCGCAACTATAGTCTTTGCGCTCCTTCACGTTCGTCGAAAACGCAGAGCGTTCCAGCAAATCGCCCATCTCCTCGACCACCGAAAGAAAACGATTCGTATGCAGCTCAAGCTCCACTGCTTCCAGTCGCGTTTGAGTTTTTCCGTCAACTGACTCGTCATCGCGAAACAACTTCAACGTTCCGAGGTCTCCCACCAAGGCCCTCCAGCCTTGATCAATAAAAACCGTACTGTAGCGATCCTGAACCACAAGCGGGCCTTTTACTTGCACAGCTACGCTCAACTGATCTCGCGAACAATACTTCCCGGAATTATGCCAAAGGTCGCGATGAGGATGAAAGCGTTCCTCCCGAGCATCCAGCTCACGGGCAACCACGGAAACTTTTAGCGACACAATCTCGATCGGCTGATCAGGAATAAAACCGTATTGCGACTCAAAGGCATTCTTAAAATCAACTTCCAAATCCTCGATCACTCTTAGATCAATCAGCAATCCCGATTCCTGGCCCAGAAAGCGCATCTCGACCTGCGAAGTCTGTACTTCCAAATCGTCACCATCCTCCCCCTCTTCGACAAGCGCCTCGGTCGCCTCATTCACCAAAGACGCTTCCCAGTCTTTCAGCGACCCATGGCATTCTTCAAACAAAGACAAGACCAGCCGCTCTTTAAACCCTTCCGCACGGGCTTGTTGCAAACCATAAGCGCTCAGCAATCCAGCATTCGATGGAAAAACGATCGTATCCATCTCTAGGATATTCGCGATCTCGCAAGCATGCATTCCACCCGCACCGCCAAATGCAACCAAAGCATACTCTGCCGGAGAATATCCCTCGCGAAGGGAAATTCCCCGAATGGCATCCGCCATTCGTTCATTAGCGATGCCGAGCAATCCTAAAAGAACATCAGTCTCGACGATCGATTCCCCAGTCGCCTGCTCAACCGCTTCGACAAGTTCTCCAAAACGCGCAGCCGATTTCTCTGGAAAAACCGGGATTCCGAACTCGGATGGATTCAAACGTCCTAACAGCAAATTGACATCGGTAATCGTCAGCGGTCCTCCCGCCCCGTAACACGCCGGACCTGGGAAGGCTCCCGCGCTCGCTGGCCCGACTCTCAAGGCCGAACCATCGAACCAGCAAATCGAACCGCCGCCAGCCGCTACTGTCTCAATGCGTAACGATGGAGCAAATACATGCGCTCCACCAATCTCTTGTTCGAACTGATAATCCATCCGCCCGTCGAAACGAGACACATCCGTACTGGTTCCGCCCATATCGAATGCGATACTACGAACATGCCCGGCCTGCTTGCCCACGCAAGACGCGCCCACAACACCTCCCGCAGGGCCACTTAAGAGGCTATCTTTTGGTCGGTACTTCTCACGAGAGACGAGGCCTCCCGCACTGGTCATTATCTTTAATGCTCTATCCGGCAACTCTGCCTGTACTGAGTCCAGATAGGCTTCCATAATGGGAGCCAAATAGGCATCCACAACGGCTGTCTCCGCCCGTGGAAGAATCTTTATCATTGGCGACAGCTCACATGATAAAGAAACACGCCCAACACCCGACTCCCTCAAAATTGCTCCCAAACGCTTCTCGTGTTTCG
>JAPKDW010000041.1 GCA_028822375.1 Opitutaceae bacterium
GTCCCAGCAAGGAGCCGATTATCGTTCCGCAAACGATAACGGAGACCACCGGTCCCCAATTCGATCAAAGGTCTTTATCCGAGAACTCCAACGACCTCACGAAAAACGGCAGGATAAACGGCGAACCAATTGGAGAACGCCTCATTATTGCCGGTCGAGTTCTCGATGAAAACGGAGCTCCGGTCTCCAAATCCATGGTCGAAATCTGGCAGGCCAATGCAGCCGGTCGATACGTCGACCGACAGGATGAGCACAACGCCCCGATTGATCCCAACTTTCTTGGGTCGGGACGCACCCTGACCGATAAAGACGGCTGGTACCGCTTCACCACGATTCGTCCCGGCGCTTATCCCTGGGGAAATCATCCCAACGCCTGGAGGCCTCAGCATATTCACTTCTCCCTTTTCGGGCCCAACATTATGACCCGCTTAGTTACTCAAATGTACTTCGAAGGAGATCCCTTGATCGCCTTCGACCCGATCTATCAAGGTCCTCCAGAAGCGAGGCGCAATCGAATGGTCGCGAATTTTTCCATGGAGTTGACAGAAGAATTTTACGCGTTGGCCTACCGTTGGGACATCGTCTTGCGCGGCCCCAACGCAACACTCTTTGAAGACTAAGATGAACCCCTTTAAACCAACCCCCTCTCAAACCGTAGGACCGTTTTTCTCCTACGGACTAGCCCCGGAACAATATGGCTACGATTATAAAAGCCTGGCATCGGGGGCGCTGCTCAAAGAAGACACGCAAGGTGAAGCCATTACCATAGTCGGGCGGATCTTAAGCGGCACCGGAGACCTGATGAAAAACGTGGTCGTGGAAAGCTGGCAGGCGAATAACGAAGGCCAGTATTCAAAAATAATCGATAAGGACACGTTTTCCGGATTTGGGAGATTCGGCACGGGAACCGATAAGAAAAATCGCTACATCCTCCATACAATAAAGCCCGGTAGAGTGGATTCCGAACAAGCCCCTCACATTGCTCTTACGCTGTTCTCGCGCGGGCTTATGCACCATGCGTATACTCGCCTGTATTTTTCGGACGAAACGGAAGCCAACGAAAAAGATCCCCTTCTACTGCAATTGCCCTCCAAAAGGCGTCACACGCTGATAGCCCAAAAAGCTCAGAGCGATTTCGGGGCCGTCTATCAATTCGATATTCATATGCAAGGAGACGACGAAACGGTCTTTCTAGAATTTTAAGCGTAATCATTATCCAATGACACATAAAACGCAAATAGGCATCATTGGTTCAGGACCAGCAGGCCTCCTGCTCTCGCAAATTCTGTACGTCCACGGAATCGATTCTATTATTCTCGAAAAACACACGCGCTCCTACGTCGAAGGGCGCATTCGAGCAGGCATCCTCGAACAAGGAACCGTAAACATGCTCGAAGAAGCCCAAGTCGCCGGACGACTTAAAAAAGAGGGGCTTGTGCACACAGGTATCGGACTTCAATTCAACAATACGCTTCATCGGATTGATTTAGACTCATCGAACCATGGCCATAGCGTGACCGTCTACGGGCAAACCGAAATAACCAAGGACCTCATGGAGGCCCACGCGGATCGTGCTCGAGACCCGATATACGAGGCGGCCGATGTTCAAATTGACGGTATCGATAGCAAGAAGCCATCTCTCTCCTATACTCATAACGGCGAAAAGCACACAGTGGCATGCCAATTCGTCGTTGGTTGCGACGGATATCACGGCGTATCCAGAAAACACTTTCCTACCTCACTCCTAAAGGTCTATGAAAAGGTATACCCTTTCGGATGGTTAGGCGTGCTTGCCGACGTGCCTCCCTTATCGCATGAACTTATCTACAACAACCACGGAGAAGGATTTGCCCTGGCCAGCCAGCGATCGGAAACAAGAAGTCGATACTACATGCAATGCGATCTCACGGAATCGGTCGATCAATGGTCCGATGACCGCTTTTGGGACACATTGATTCATCGATTCGGAGCTGAAATCGGAAATGGGATAAAAACCGGTCCATCGCTTGAAAAGAGCATCGCTCCTCTAAGAAGCTTCGTCGCAGAACCCCTGCGCCACAAGTCGCTCTTCATCGCCGGCGACGCGGCCCACATCGTCCCGCCCACAGGCGCCAAGGGCCTCAACTTAGCCGCGTCAGATATCCACTACCTTTCGGAAGGATTCATCGACTACTACGCGAATGGAAACTCTCTTGGCCTCGATCGCTATTCCCAAAGAGCACTTAATCGAGTTTGGAAAGCGATTCGCTTTTCCTGGTGGTTCACCCATCTCACCCATCGTTTTCCTAATAGCGAAACGAGCGTCCTCGACCGCAAATTACAGATCGCCGAACTGGACTACCTTGTCAACTCTGAGGCGGCCTCGGCCAGTTTTGCTGAAAATTACGTAGGACTGCCGTTCTAGTGCGTGTCTGGGAATAATCTCAAATTACTCCCAGCTCATTCAGTACCCGTTTAGCCAGTTTATATCCACGATTGGCTACCGGAACGCCACAATAGACCGCAGCATGCAGAAGCGTTTCCTTAATCTCCTCAACCTTAACGCCATTGGTAATCGCCGCTCGAATATGCATTTCGAATTCTTCGTCATGACCTTGAGAGAGCAACAGAACCAATGTCAGTAGGCTGCGCGTCCGACGATCGAGTCCAGGACGATCCCAAACCTCGCCCCAAGCATAGCGGGCAATGAAATCCTGAAAATCCGCATCGAATTCACTCGTCCCGTCCACCGCGCGATCTACGTGGGCATCGCCCAAGACGGCTCTACGATTTACCGTACCACGCGTATGTGTCGTTTCATTTGTATCGTCTTTTTCCATACTCAGTGTCTATCCAAGAATTTCGTCAATGCCGCATTGAACGCATCCCTTTGCTCTATATTGGAAAGATGGGCAGCATCACTCAATTCAACATACTCGCAATTAATAATTTCTCTGGCAATAAACTTCCCATGTTCCGATGGCGTCGCCAAGTCATCCGCTGCCGCGACCACTAAGCTAGGTAACTCAATTTTCTTCAAGCAGGTACGTTGATCCATATTGCGAATCGCCGCGCAGCATCCGATATAGCCCTTCGGCTGAGTCAATACGAGTTGCTCGCGAACCAAATCAATCATGCTGGAATTGGAGTCGAGAAAACCGGGTGTAAACCACCGCTGCAATACCGGCTCCGCAATCGACTCCATCCCACTTGCTGCGACGAGCTCGATTCTATTGTCCCAAAGCTCTGCAGGCGGCAAATAGGCGGAAGTACAACACAAGGTCAAAGAGCGAAATCGATCCGCGGCGTTAATGCCGAGCCACATCCCCGTCATTCCACCCAGGGACAAACCACAAAAATGCGCTTGCCGAACCCCCAGGGCATCTAGCAGGTCCACCACATCCTGACCTAGCCGACATAAAGAATAGGGGCCCTCCGGAGCGTCCGATTGGCCGTGCCCACGCGTATCGTATCTTAAAACTCGATACCGATCGGAGAAGGACGCAACTTGACCTTCCCACATCCCCAAATGCGTTCCAAGGGAATTCGATAAAACGAGAACAGGATGGGATGGATCTCCCTCTAATTCGTAATGGATTGCTATTCCATCGCTGACCGTCGCAATCGCCACGTCTAAACTCCCTTCCCTTCCAGAAGTCGATCAATCAACTGCTCGGACGAACCCAGGGCTTTCTCAACACTAAAAACAGCCTCGATAACCTCCACGCTCAGATGAGACAGGAGAGTCGAATTTCCGAAAGCCACCTCAGACAACGTACGATTTGATTGGTTCGCATACTCCACCAATTCCGATACCAAACCCTGAGCTGCTGTCCGACCCAGTTTCGGAACCAAAGCCATCGACAAACGCTCCGAGAAAACACCTTCACGCGTGGATACGAGATTGCCCAGCATCCTCTTCGGAAACACCTCAAGCGCTTCTGAAATTTCGACCATCGCCGAAATCGCCTGGCTCGAGCATTCAAACACGCTCGGGATAGTCTCCCACTCCGCCTGCCAACCGCCTAGGCCTCTCTCATGCTCCTGGAGCATCCCCGACAAAAACGAGGACACCATTCCCGGCATCCGGTTTGCCGCAGCCAGAGTATGCAGGCAACCAATCGGGTTTCGCTTGTGCGGCATAGCCGAAGAGCCTCCTTTCCCGTCTTCAGGGCATTCGCGCAGTTCGAATACTTCTGGCTGCATCTGCAATGAAAGATCACGGGCAATTTTCCCAAAACTCCCGACCAGTATTCCTATTGCGGATACCAATTCAGCCAACCGATCTCGGTGAGAATGCCAGGGGGCGTCAGGCAATGACAAACCTAGCTCCCCGGCCAACGCGCGAGCGACTTCAAGACCTCTCTCGTCCAGGGAAGATAATGAACCCACCGCCCCACCAAATTGCAGCGTCAGAGCACTACTCGCTGCAGTCACTAGCCGGGCTCTTCCGCGCGTAATCGCCGCCTTCCAACCCGCAACTTTTAATCCAAAGCTAATCGGTGGACCGGCTTGCATAAGCGTTCTTCCAAGCATGGGCGTTTTCGCATGTTTTCGAGCAAGCGCCGAAAAAGCGGCTTCAATCCGCAAAAGGTCTTTCACCATCTGGCCAATCGCTTGCTTCATCTGCAAAACGATCGCAGTATCCAAAACATCTTGGCTTGTTGCTCCAAAGTGAACGTAACGTGACGCGTTTTCCGATTCATCTTCTACTCGAGCTATCAACTCCCTAACCAACGGAATCACGATCGTTCCTGCTCGATCACCCTCAATCTCGAGCGCCGCCACATCAAAAGCGACCTCACCACAAGTTTCCGCAATAACAACCGCCGCCTCCTTCGGGATCACACCAACAGTCGCCTCAGCCCGAGCGAGAGCCGCTTCAAATTGAAGCATACACGCTACGTGCTCCTTCAAGGAAAACAGCTCTTTCACCTTCCAGTAAGCGTTATCGTTTTTCGAGATCCCAGACATTGTTATTAAATTGAACCATTCCTATCACGAATACGAGAACCGTAATTACAAGCTCATCGATTCTTAAAGATAAAACCGATTAGGAATAAGGGCTCTACTTCGACCGGCGTTTTCTAGCTTGTGGCTCGATATTCGTTTCTGGAAGCCACTTTTCCATATCAACTTTAATGCCATCATACTGGGCGTCTCCTGCAAGATTCCGGTATTCCCGAGGATCTTCTCTACGATCATAGAGCTCTTCGGTTCCATCGGCGTATCGAATATAGCGCCAGTATTCCGATCTAACCGCATGATTATTATATCCCTGTGTGGTTACGACCGCATCTCCCGTCTTTTTCTCCGGATTCTTAAGCAATGGAACCAGACTTTTCCCTTCTAAATGATCTGGCCCATCCAATCCGCACAACTCAACCAATGTAGGATACAAATCCAGCAGGCTGGCCGGCTGACTGCATACCGCGCTACCGCTGAAACGTTTCTCCATACGCGTATCCAAAAAGAGAAGCGGGACGCGCGTGGTTTGCTCCCAAAGCGCGAATTTCTCCCAATGCCGTTTCTGCCCTATATGATAGCCGTGATCCGACCACAGAACAATGATTGTATTATCCGCAAGAGGACCGTTTTCCAGAGCTTCAAGCAAACGGCCAACCATCGCGTCGGCAAAAGTCATCGAAGCCAAGTAGCCTTGTACGGCTTTTTCCCATTCCCCATTCTCCGTGATCCAATTATGCCATTCCTCTCGCGCCATGGCCTTGCCTGCTTCAGGCAAATCCTCCAAGTCTTTCGCCAAATACGCTGGAAGCCGCACGTCCTCAAGCGGATGCTGGTCAAAGTAAGATTGCGGTACCCACCAAGGCCAGTGGGGACGGTAGACACCGACTGCTAGAAAGAGCGGTTTCTCGTGTTTTTGAGACAGTTCTTTCTCGGCCCAAGCAACCACCTGCTCATCCGCCATTTCCCCGTCCTCGATATCCAAAGGCGACCAGTCGAATCGCCCACGGTAGAACCTCTTGTTCGAATTCACCGGCCATTCATCAGGCGTGACTTCGGCCGGCATCTGCTGGGCCTTCGACGGGAAAAACGCGTCCCATGGCTCCGCATCCAAATGCCCAGTCAAAGCGGCTTCGTTTATCGTGTGGGCATGATAGAGCTTGCCGCCTCCCTTAGTCAGATAGCCAGCCAACTGAAAACTGTCGGGAAGCGTGGGCACGTCTTTTGAATACGGCATTACCCGCCAATCATCACCGTTCGAGTAAACGCCCATACTGGAGGGACGCAAACCGGTCATCACGCTCGCCCTCGACGGATTGCATCCGGGAGCTGAGCAATGGGCATTGGTGAACGAAACGCTTCTTTTCGCCAGTCGGTCCAAATTAGGAGTTTTTACTCCCGGGTGATTCTCGAGAAAACCCACCATGTCGTTGAGATCGTCCACCGCGATAAAGAGGACGTTGGGCCGTGAGTCTTGAGCCTGGCCAAGGCCTAGCAGAAGTCCGGACAAAGAGAGTGTCAGATATTTGAGCATTTCATTCGAATTTAAGGGATCAGTCCAAGAGCCGGGGCAACAAACATCATGAGGAATGTCAGAATGATCACCCAGAAAACACTAATAACCAATCCGGGGGCCAGCATATCAATCATTCGGTAATAGCCTTTCGAATACGTAATCAAGGCTACAGCATCCAAAGGCAGCAGAAACGCGCAAGATGCGGTAAAAATAACGGGAAGCGCTAATAGCATTGGCGGCTGTCCTATCGCCAAAGCCAGAGCGACGATGGGCGGGATCATAACCGCGTTCACCACCGGACCAATCGGTACGACTAGATGAATTAGAACCGTAAAAACGCTAATACCGACAATCAACCAGAGAGTGCTCACGTTTCCTGCCGAGTCGAAGGTCGAGGACACCACCCAAGTCGCAAGGCCAGTGTCACGACTGGCTAATCCAATCGAGGTCACGCCGCCAATCATTAGCAGGACATCCCAGCCGATTGAGCGGGAAGCATCCTCCCAGCGAAGAACCCCGATCCAGGGAAAGAAGAGAACGACTCCGCCGATCAACGCGATCATCGTTACATCCAAAGTCTGAGGATACCAGTTACTAAGTATCCACAATCCGATAACAGTCCCAAAAACAACGATCACCTTAAACTCATCCGAACTAAAGGGGCTCCTCGAAGTACCCTTATCTTCCGACCCACTCGATATATTTGAAATCTCCGGAGGAAAGAACTTTATGAGCACCAGCCAGGATATCGGAATGAGCAAAACCACCATGGGAACCCCGATAGCCATCCATTTAAGAAAAGGCACCGTACCCCCTCCGAGATCCGACAGCATCACCAGTCCCATAATATTAATCGAACTTCCGGCGGGAGTCGCTATCCCACCGATCAACGCGGCTATCGTGATGCCGAGCATCAATACTTTTCCGAAATTGGATTCCCCCGCTTTCAAATTTTCCCGCTGAAGAATTCCTACCGCCAATGCCATCCAGATCGCGCACGCAGGAACGTCCGACATTATCGAAGACATCGCCGCCGTGCCTACCATGAAAGCGAGTACGATTCTACGCGTGTCCGTCCCTGACTTCGCCAACAGCCAACGCGCGAAGCGGATGTCCAGCTTCGTCTGCCTCACCACTGCTGCGAAGAGAAACATCGCGAGAACAAAGAAGAACACCGGGCTGATGAAATTGTTTGTCGCCGCACGAATCGTCCCAGAACCGACCAGAGCCTGCCCCCCGACAGCGAGCATCGCCGTAACCGGTATAGGCAGCGCTTCCGTTACCCACAGTATTAGGCAAGCAACCGATAGAGCCATCAACCGGTGCCCTTCCACGCTGAGCGATTCAGATACGGGGAGGAACAGAACTACTAGAAACGATGCTAGAGCAATTAGGCAGCCCTTAAGAGGAGCGGCGGGATTTGAAGGGGTAGATTGAGTCATAGAAGAAAAGCAAAGATCATCCAATGCGAAGAAATTGACCAGCCCTAACGGGCTAGAGCTACCTCAATTCACGGTCAAAGAAATCAACCGACCGCCTAACCAAGGCATCCGCGCTCTCGTCTGCTCCGCGAAATCCATGATCGCCATTTACCACTCTGTAAAAATAGGAAGGAACGAAGGCTTCTTGCAGAGCGCTGAAAAGCAATTCGCTTTGATTATATATCACCAAACCATCCTTGTCTCCATGCATAAGCAGCATTGGCGGGTCCGAGGGCGATACATAGTTAATAGGATTGGCTTTTTGCGTTTTCTCAGGATGGTCCTGAATCAATGCCCCGATGAACAATGATTCGGGACTGTCGGCAGCATTGTGATCCATCTTTCCTTTCACATCGTTCATTCGCAAGAAATCCGTAGGGCCAAACCAATTACAGACTGCTTGTACCTTCGAAGACGCCTTCTTCGTAACCGGATGCGTATTGAAGTCCTCCACATCGTTGGTCACGCCAAGCAATGCGACGAGGTGCCCGCCCGCCGAGGATCCCCATACACCAAACCGTTCGGGATCGATGCCAAATTTTTTCGCGTTGAGACGAAGAAAACTTACCGCCGCTTTGCAGTCTTCAATCGCTGCTGGAAAAATAGCCTCCCCGCTAAGACGGTAACTTACAGAGGCCAAAGCGTATCCACGCTTCAAAGCGCCAGAGCCATTCCTGATTCTATCTTTACTCCCGCCCTTCCAGCCGCCGCCGTGTATCCAAATCACCAACGGCATCGGTTCCTCAACGCCCGCGGGCAGATAAAGATCCAAGAGCAGCTCCCGTTCTCCCACTCGTTCGTAGACAATATCCTTAGAAACACGTGTTCCCATTGGGACCAAGGGATCGCTTCCGTCGCTAACGGTTGGAGCTGCTGGCGAAACCGTCTGCGGCTGATTCCTTCGCCCGCTTCCACCTCTGCGATTAGCCTTAAACGTAGCGTCCTCTTCGCGAGAAAGCTTGCCATCCTCATTGGTGTCTACTCGACCAAATACTGCAGGGGGAAATCGTTCGGGAAACTCGGATTTGCTGACAAACCCGTCTTTGTCCGCATCCCAATCGTCAAAATTGTTCGAACGTTGCGCCTGAACGTTGTTCATCTGCGTGCATAGGACGACCGCAGAAATAAAGGGAAGAGGGTTAGAGGCTCGCATAATAGTTCGGGAAACTAGTAACATGAGTTACTAATTGTCAAGTGCTTTATGGAACAAAGGATGCGGCACGGCAAATCTTAATTTTATCTTCGCGTAGCTCGAGTACCGTCTAGACGGTTTCCTCCAAAGATCCATCAGCTCTACAGTTTTCCAAGGGATAACGCTTCATTAACTGTAAGCTATGTATCCGGTCCGTAGCACCTCTTTCACCCTACGTTTGTGACCTGAGATTTGCGATGCATGTACCTATAACATCCAAGAGACTGCTAAATAAATAGGAATGAACACTACAATTGAAACCCAATACGGTAGATTCTGAATAGCTCAGTTTTATTGGTCGCCTAGTAGTCGTTGGAGCGGGCTTTGCTAAAAATACCGATTTCCGAGTCGATCCGGCGCTTCAGTTTTTTGACTAATTGCGCAGTGTTAGGATCTTCGATACGTTTGTGCATCTCGTGTGGGTTACTCGCAAGGTGATAGAGTTCGTCGACACCCTCCAAGTGCGGGAAGTGGATGTACTTCCAGTCTCCTTCGCGGATCATTTGTCAGGAGGGAAATGAGCGGCTGGATACACTATACGGCCAAAACATCGCCACAGGAGGTTTGGCGCGCCCAGGCTATCTATCCTTAATCCATTTCGGTCGATATCTCAGATACGCTCGGAAGCTTCAGCCTCCAGGCGCAACACCGCAGGGAGGCAACAAAGGAGACAAAGGTAGTTTCGAGAAAGCAATGACGACAGGTTCATTTAAACGTCCAGGCGATTTGAAGGCCCATGACAATATTTCCATTTGTAGAACTGGACAATTGTTCAGGGTAAATGCACTTTGGTCTCAGCGTGCTTTATCCAGGCTAAATCGGAAAAGAATATGATTTAACCCAAGGTCACTTCCATTCTACGCTACCTATGACTTCTTAATGAATCGATCGATGAGATATCGAATACCTCTTTTAGCTATCTTGGCCTCTACCCTATCCGCTTCAGGCCAAGCCGAAGAACAACGCGAAATTTTATTCAATCGCGATGTACGACCGATCATGTCGGACACCTGCTTTTTATGTCATGGCCCGGATGCCAGCCAGCGTGAAGCCGATCTGCGCTTGGATATTCCCGAGGGAGCCTATGCCGATCGCGATGGTTCACCGGCTATTATTCCAGGTGATCCAGAAGAGAGTTTGTTGATCTGGATGATCAATGCAGAGGATGAGGAAGATAGAATGCCCCCGCCAGAGCATCACCGCGCTCTGACGAAGGAAGAGAAAGACACGTTCTATCAGTGGATCAATGAAGGAGCCGAGTACGATCAGCACTGGGCTTTCGTCGCGCCCACCAAAACGGAAGCCCCTGTATTTGCCAAGGACCAGCCGGAAAACGAAATCGATGCTTTCGTTCGCAAACGGTTGGAATCAGAGGGGCTAACGCCATCTGCAGAAGCCGACCGCGCTACGCTGGCGCGGAGACTCAGTTTCGACCTGACAGGCCTTCCTCCCCCTCTGAAAGACGTTCACGCTTTTGTATCCGATCAATCTCCGGATGCCTACGAAAAACAAGTCGACCGTTTATTGGCATCACCCCATTTCGGTGAACGCATGGCTTTGATGTGGCTCGATGCAGCCCGTTATGGCGACTCCTCGGTCATGCATGCCGATGGGCCCAGAAACATGTGGCCGTGGCGCGACTGGGTGATCAATGCCTACAACAGCAATCAGCCTTACGACCAATTTTCCATCGAACAGCTGGCCGGCGACCTGTTGCCCAATCCAACCCTGTCTCAGAAAATCGCGACCGGGTTTAACCGCAATCATCCTTCCTCCGACGAGGGCGGCGCTATCCCTGAAGAATTGCGCGTCAGCTATGTGGTCGACCGGGTAAAAACGACTTCCAATGTCTGGCTTGGGCTAACGATGGAATGCGCCCAGTGCCATGATCACAAATACGATCCTATTTCCCAAAAAGAATACTACCAATTCTATGCCTACTTCAATAACACCGCTGATCCTGGTATGCAAACTCGGAGACGAAATCAGGCCCCCCTCGTCGAGGTCGTTTCCAAAACGGACGAGCAAAAACTGAAGAAAATCGATGCCGAAACCGAAGCGGCCCGAATCGATGCCGAACAAGCCAGAGAAAAAGCTCTCGCAGGTTTCAACGAGTGGCTTGCCGAAAAGAACGGGTCGACCGAAGCGCCTGAGGACAATGCTGATATATATAAAAACCTGAAGCATTTCTACCCGCTGGATGAACCTTCCGGCCATCAATTGACCGATACCAGTAGTCGCATGGATGCCGTTGGAAAAATGCCCGTTACGAGCGCCCCGGGGAAATTTGGAGGATCCATCGCGCTAGACGGCTCAACGGCCTACATCGCCCCCGACATGCCGGAGCCGAACAAAATGCAACAGTTCACGTTTTCAGCCTGGCTTAAAATCGACTCAGACTTCACGGGTGCGATTTTCTCGAAGATGGATAAAGCGCTGAACCTCCGAGGTTGTGATTTTTGGATCGAACAAGGTCGTCCGGGAATCCACCTGGTAAACTCCTGGCCTGAGAATGCGATCAAAGTCCTGACTGATGAGCCGATCATGCAGGGAGAGTGGCAGCACATTGCGGCTACCTACGCTGGCAATGGAAAATCCGAAGGTATCAAGATCTATGTCAATGGAGAGCTATCGTGTCACTCCGTGCAAAACGAATCCGAAATCCCCGAGGACGCCCAAGACGACGCAAGAATGCTTAGAGGCACCATTATCAATAGCGCCCCGCTTCGAATCGGCGGACGCGCGGACGAGTCCTTCTTTAGAGGTCAGTTAGACGATGTCCGGATTTATGACCGGGTTTTGTCGGCGGAAGAAATCAACTGGACCCTGGAGGACAGCTTTGCCGTTTCACTCCAAACCGATCCGGAAAAACGCGCCCCTGAACAAGAACAAATTATCTCCGAGAACTATCTGGCGATGACGGCCGATTCCTACCGTGAATATCGAAGTCGCTTCCTTCTCTCACGTCTTGATCGAGGCAAAATTATCTACGGAAAACCCACCAGTATGGTGATGGCAGATAACTCGAAAGAAGAGAGTCGCACGACCTATGTCCTCAATCGGGGAGCCTACGATGCGCCAAAGGAGGAAGAGGAGATTTCACCGGCCACACCGGTCGCTCTGCCACCACTGCCCGAAGGCGCTCCGGCCAATCGTCTGACTCTCGCGAACTGGTTGTTTTCCGATGATCACCCTCTAACCTCACGAGTCACGGCAAACCAGTTATGGCAGCTGTTTTTCGGCACCGGAATTATATCGACCCCGTCGGATTTTGGTAATCAAGGGGACTTTCCATCACATCCTGAACTCCTGGATTGGCTGGCGGTAGACCTGCGTGAAAGCGGTTGGGACATCAAACGAATGATCAAAAAGATATTGATGACGCAAACCTACCGACAGGTGTCAAACGTACGCCCTGAACACCTGGCAATCGACACATCCAATCGCCTGCTCGCCCGCGCGCCAAGATTTCGTTTGCCTGCGGAAATGATCAGAGACAATGCGCTTTCCGTCGGTGGATTGCTGGTTGATGAAATCGGCGGCCCGGGAGTTAAACCCTACCAGCCACCCGGCCTGTGGGAAGAAGTCAGTCTGGGAGGAACGGCTAAGTTTGTGCAGGACCACGATGAGGACCTTTATCGTCGCAGTATCTATACTTACTGGAAACGATCCGCCCCACATCCAGCCATGGTTATCTTCGATGCTCCGAATCGGGAAACCTGCGTATTGAAACGTCCTAACACGAACACTCCGCTCCAAGCTTTGGCCGCGCTAAACGATGTCCAGGTCATTGAAGCTTCCCGACACTTTGCCGAGCGAGTCATCAAAGAAGGTGGGGAAACTTTGAAATCGAAAGCTAAATTTGCCTTCGAGCTAGCGACCGCGCGATCGCCAACATCCGATGAAACCGCCACGGTCCTGGAGGTATTCGAAAACAGTCGCGCTACCTATTCGGCTGATGAATCAAAAGGAGCCGAGCTGCTCAGCGCCGGTGAATCGAAACGCGACGGATCTATCGATCAAACTGAGCATGCCGCCTGGACATTGGTCTGCAGCATGATCTTCAACCTCGACGAGGTCCTTACCCGTAATTAATCATGAATACCGATCACATTTTGCAGTCCATGAATCGTCGCAACTTTCTCGGTCGGTCGTGTAGCCTGCTTGGAGGAGCCGCCCTTTCATCGCTTCTACCGCGACAAGCTGCTGCGGCATCGCTACCGCCACCGCTGCCGCATTTTGCCGCCAAAGCAAAACGAGTGATCTACCTGTTTATGGCAGGTGGCCCATCGCATATCGATATGTTCGACTACAAGCCTGCGATGCAAGAACTCCATGGCACCGAGCTACCTGATTCGATTCGTAATGGTCAGAGAATTACTGGAATGACCAGTGATCAAACTTCATTTCCCTGCGTCGCTCCGATGTTTAATTTCGAGCGAGTCGGTGAACGCGGCACCTGGATGAATACCGACCTGCTTCCCCATACCGCTTCAATCGCTGATAAAATCGGTATCATCCGTACGATGAATACCGAGGCGATCAATCACGATCCGGCGATAACCTATATCAATACCGGTACTCAACAATTTGGTCGCCCCAGCATGGGCGCGTGGATGTCCTACGGCCTGGGATCCCTTAGCAATGACCTCCCCAGTTATGTGGTAATGATTTCGGTCGGTAAAAAACCGGGACAGGCGCTCTACGCGAGACTGTGGGGTAGCGGGTTTCTACCATCGCAGCATCAAGGCGTTCAGTTCCGCAGCGGTAACGAACCCGTTCTCTACTTGAACGATCCGAAGGGAATCGATCGCAACCTGCGCCGCAATATGCTCGACGGCCTTGGCAGTCTGAATCAGCAGAGATTTCAACGCGTGGGCGACCCGGAAATTCAGGCCCGAATCTCCCAATACGAAATGGCATTCCGCATGCAGGCATCGGTCCCCGACCTGATGGACACCAAAGAGGAACCGGATCATATCCACGACCTCTACGGCCCCGAATCGAGAGACAAAGGCACATTCGCAGCCAACTGTATTCTAGCCCGCCGGATGGCCGAGAGTGGCATCCGGTTTGTTCAACTCTTTCATCGAGGTTGGGACCAGCACGGCGATCTGCCAAAGGATCTGGCCCACAATTGTAAATCCGTCGATCAACCTGCTGCCGCTTTGGTAAAAGATCTTGAACAGCGTGGCCTGCTGGATGATACGGTCGTCATCTTCGGCGGCGAATTCGGCCGCACCATCTACAGTCAGGGTAAACTAACCAAAGACAATCACGGCCGGGACCACCACGGGCGCTGCTTCAGTACCTGGGTTGCCGGCGGTGGATTCAAACCGGGGTTCGACTATGGAGAAACCGACGATTTTGCCTACAACATCGTAAAAGATCCGGTTCATATTAATGATTTCAATGCCACGGTACTAAACAACCTCGGTATCGATCATGAGCGATTCACCTACCGCCATCAGGGGCTCGACTCCCGCCTTACCGGAGTCGAGAAACGCCGGGTGGTCACTGAGATTTTGCGTTAGAGCTTTTGTATTATCAGGAAGGAATTCGCTTCACCAATGCATACGATACCCTATCCTCCATTCTATGAAGCATTTGGCCCCTATTCTCTTCAGCCTCTCCACTACCCTTTTCGCAGCTATAGCTTTATCGCCTCTAAATGCGGAAACGGCTAGACCACTTCGACAAACTCTGGACAAGCCCAACATAGTAGTGATCCTTTCAGACGATGTCGGCTGGGGTGACATCAGCGCGAATCAACCTTCAAATAAATTCAAGACCCCCGCCGTCGATCAACTAGCGCAAGAAGGAATGCGTTTCACCAACGCCCACGCGCCGCATGCAGTCTGCACACCGACGCGCTACTCCCTTCTCACTGGCAGATATTGTTGGCGCACGTTTTTGCGTGAAGGGGTCCTACCTGGATACTCGAAACCGTTGATTCCAACAACGCGCATGACCTTGGCCTCCCTTTGCAAAGAACAGGGTTATACAACGGGTGCCTTCGGAAAGTGGCACATTGGTTTAGGATGGAAACCAGTGGAAGGAGATCCTGGGGATTTTCACTACGGTTCTCAAATCCATGCGGCTAATCAGGCAGTCGCCGATATCAGTAAACGCGTTAATCATTTCGCTCCCATCGAAGGCGGGCCTACCGACATCGGCTTCGACACCTTTTTCGGCACGCCTTCGAACCGAAGCCGAATCCCCGTCTTCATGCGCGATGACCGTATTGTCGGTTCACCTACGCGCGATGAAACCGGTCTGATGCGTGATCCTGAAATGCGTGGAGATACTGTGGACGATCTTTATGTCGATGAAGCCATTGCCTTCATGGAGCGCTCTGTTAAGCAGAAAAAGCCGTTCTTTGTTTACCTGCCCATCAATGCTGCCCATGGCGCGGTCAGCGTGCCGAAAGAATTCCAGGGAAAGAGCGGCGTGTCTAGTCGTGCGGACAAAGTTCTGTGGGTCAACAAAAGCGTGCGCAGGATCACCGAGTCTCTTGCCAAGTTGAAGCAAGACGAAGACACCCTACTCATTTTCACTTCTGACAATGGTCCGTTTGCTGCACGGGGATCCGACCTTAAGGAAGGACACGATGCTTCCGGTCCCTATCGGGGATTCAAAACCGATGCCTGGGATGGCGGAACCCGAGTCCCGTTTATTGTGCGCTGGCCGGGAAAGGTAAAGCCGAGCACTACAAACGATGAACTCTTAAGCCTCACCGACATTATGGCCACTCTCTCTTCTATATTCGATACGACATTACCTGACTGGGCCGGCGAAGATAGTTTCGATCAACTGCCAAACTTTCTAGGCGAAGCAAACGCAGGTCGCGAATCCATGATTACTCAATCCTACACCGGCATCCTCTCTGTCCGAGATGGTAGATGGAAACTCATTCTCGACACCAAAGGCTCCGGTGGATTTTACCGCTACTCGCCCGAAGTCCAAAGACACACGACCATGTCGCCCTGGCGTCCCGACATGAGCGACACCGGACAGCTATACGACATCCAAAACGATCCCTACGAAACATCCGATGTATTCGAACAGCATCCGGAGGTAGTGGATACGCTCAAAAATCAATTGAGAAGCTACATCAACTCCGGAAGAACCCGACCACTATAATGGTAGGGTTGCTTATCCCAAGCAACCGCAGATCCCATCCTTAAATCGACCTATTATCCAAGCTCAACAGACGTGGTCCCGCTAAGCGCATTGGCGTCAACTTATCTCTATTTGAAGGAATTATTGCAGATCCCACGCCGAAGTCTCGGCGTAGCTACCCCGACACGTCGGGGTGGTTTTGCTTCGCCATCTGCACTCCACTCCGTCAGACGATTTCAGTTAAGTTGACGCCAATGCGCTAAGCGAGAGGACGATCCAGCCCTACCTCTAACAACAACCACACAAGAAATCGAACCAGTCGCGAAATCGTACATCTCACGTAGCAATCTATGAACATCCTTCTAATAACCAGCGACCAACAAAGATGGGACTGCCTAGGCCGACTGAACCCGGCGATTCAAACCCCCAACCTCGACCGTCTCGCAGATCGCGGAATACTCTATGAACGGGCCTACACCGTTAACCCTGTATGCACTCCATCCCGATGCTCGATCCTGACCAGCGAGTATCCCTCCAGACACGGCTGTTTTCATGTGGGCACTTCCCTTCCGGAGGAATATGGACCGACGGTGGCGCATCGTTTTTCGGAGGCGGGCTACGCAACGAACCTAATTGGCAAGGCTCACTTTCAGGCCTGCAAGGATCCCGCGAGTATCGAATCCGCTCCCAAGGTCCATGAGCTGGACCACTTCGATGACTGGTCTGGCCCCTACTTCGGATTCGATAATGCCGAACTCGTCATTGGCCATACCTCCGAGCCGCACGCCTCGGGAATGCACTACGGGGCCTGGCTCCGCAAACAGGGTGTCGATTCGACCGACTATTTCGATATTCACGAATACGATCACTACGGACCCTGGTCGCTTCCGGAAAAGTATCACGGTTCCGCCTGGGTGGCTGACCGATCGATTGCCGCCATCGACCGAGCCCAAGCGAAAAAGAAGCCCTTTTTTCTTTGGTCCAGCTTTCAAGATCCACACAACCCTTACGTCACTCCAGAACCTTGGGCATCGATGTACGACCCTTCAACCCTACCGGAACCGATCGAGACTCCCAAGCTCGACTCCTTGCCGGAGTTTTATCGTAGCCTGGCTCAGGGCGATTTCTACGGCGACGACCCTCAGCTTCAGCACAAAGCCTGGGGGGACGTGAAAGTCCGGCCTGAGCTCAGTCCCTCGGACATTCTCTCCTTGCGGGCCGTGTACTACGGAATGGTAAGTCTGATGGACCACCACATTGGTCGAATCCTGGATCGATTGGAAGCAGACGGTACGATTGAAGACACGCTTATCGTGTTTACATCCGACCACGGCGACTACCTGGGGGATCACGGGTTATGGGGCAAGGGTCTGCCAGCCTACGAAAGCGCTCAGCGTGTGCCTTTTATCGTCGCTCATCCCAAAGTGGCTGGACCCGGAAAGAAAAGCCAAGCGCTTCAATCGCTTGTCGATATAGGGGCTACCTTTCTCGATGCCGCTGGACTCGCCCCACTGGATAGCAGTCAGGCAGTGTTGCAAACTCAGGCGTGGATCGACCCGCTCACCGAGATTCGCGACCATTGCCGAGTCGAATTCCGCCCCGCCCAAGGACCGTATATCCAGCGGACATATATAAATTCAGAATACAAACTCGTATCCTACGAAGCGCGGGACTATGGTGAACTATATAACCTGAAAACCGATCCCTCCCAGACTAGGAATTTGTATAACGATCCCGAATACATGGACCTGCGTAAAGCCCTAGAACAGAAATACGCGCCACAGCCCACCGAGAAGGATCTAGTAAGAGAGCGAAACGCAATCGCCTGAGAGATTGTTTAAAAGATCAATGTAGGAGCGGGTTTACCCCGCGATATAGCAGACGACAAAAGACAAAATGAGAATTATCGCGGGATAAACCCGCTCCTACAATTAGCCAAATGAGCTACGGGAGGGCTACTATTTCAATACCCTCCAAGCCCCGAGGTATTCTCAATAATCAGCTCTCCTTGCTAGCGGCATACTTCCTCCATAAAAGCGGCACCCCAAAGAGAACAAAGGCAAAGACGAGACCGGTAACAATAATGCCGTATTCAATGGTCTTCGAGTTGTCGGATTTGGCCACGCCCAGAGGAGAGAAAAAGAGATAAGCGGCAACCATAGCGATAGTTGCCAGAACGCTAATCCATTTAAAATGCTTCCAGGGAGTTATGTCGACGCCCTCAGGGCCGGCAGTCGGAAGCTCAGGCTTCGCATGCGGGAAGAAGTACCCCAGAATCAAGGCGAGTCCTGTGAAAAATACAAAAAGAATGCCCATGCTGTGCATGAAATGCAGCTCTGGTTTTAACCAAAACATGACCGATCCATAAGCCAGGACGAACAAGGCTAGACATAGATTAGCCGCGAAGGGGGGAACTCGATTTGAAAAGTAGGCCAACAGCATGACCATGAAGATCGGCGCTCCAAACAGGCTGTCGACCTTCACCATGAAAGTGAAGAGGCCTTCAGGAAAATACATGATAAACGGCGCTATCACCATCGCGACAATAGCCATGATAATCCCAAAGTGCTTACTGCGTTGTATTATCTCGTGATCACTGAGGTTTTTCCCGAATAGCGGCTTGTAAATGTCGAGCGCCAATATGGTCACAGCGCTGTTTAGGACAGAGTTGAAGGTGCTGAGAACGGCTCCAAAGATAACGGCGGCAAAGAACCCGACAAACGTAGCCGGCATAATATCCCGGATCAGAGTTGGATAAGCCCAGTCGTTGTTTTCAAAATAGTTACCGCCATACAGATGGTAAACGATGACCCCGGGGAAGGCGATGTAGAAGATATTCAGTATCTTGAAAAAGGCGGTAAGCATCACACCCTTCTGGCCTTCTTTCAAACTGCGGGCTCCCAAGGTACGCTGCACGATGAATTGATTGGTGCTCCAAAAAAACAGATTATGAATAATCATGCCCGTAAAGAGGATGGAGAAAGGAACGCCGTCGGTGGCATCACCCACAGCATCGAGAATATGGGTATTTTTAGTCAGGATAGTGCTGACTCCGGCAAAGAAGTTCTTGTCGCCCACTTCATAGATGCCGACTACGAGGACGAAGGCCCCACCGATAAGCAGGCCAATTCCATTGAGCGTATCCGAAATTGCAACACCCTTGAGCCCTCCAAACAAGGCATAAACGCTTCCGATTATTCCAAGGGACCAGACTACTATCCAAATGACGGTCTCGTTGCTCAAGCCGAACGATCCGGAAATATCGAAGAGCAGGTTGATCGCAATTGCGCCCCCATAGAGAGCTGCCGGCATCGAACTCAGGATATAGACAAACAGAAACATGACCGCTACCAGCCGTCGCGTCGATTTGCTGAACCGATTCTCCAGAAACTCGGGAATCGTAGTGAATCCACCTTTTAAGAAAGTAGGCAGGAGAACTGCGCAAAAATAAATGAGAGGAGGAACGACGGTGACGGTCCAGGCAATCGGAGAGAGATTCCCTGCATAGACATTAGCCGTCATCCCGGTGAAATTCGCAGCACTGAGATTCGTCAGCATAAGCGACCCAGCAATAACCCAGCCGCTGAGGCTATTCCCTGCCAGGAAATAGCCTTTGGAAGTGTGTAGATTATCGTTGTGAGTCCTCAGGTACGTGATGAACCCGACAAGCCCGGTAAAGAAAAGAAAGGACAGAATAGTACCCATATTGTGAAATCGAAACTGATGGGAGAGGTAAACTCATCATCGATAAGAAAAGAAAAGTAACTGTCCAACTTTTTTGAGCGAAACAAACGCGGGTCGTGAATCCAAGATAACTCAATCCCACACCGAAAGGACCCGACCCTATAATGGTAGGGTTGCTTGTCCCAAGCAACCGCAGATCCCATCCTTAAATCGACCTATTATCCAAGCTCAACAGACGTGGTCCCGCTAAGCGCATTGGCGTCAACTTAACTGAAATCGTCTGACGGAGTGGAGCGCAGATGGCGAAGCAAAACCACCCCGACGTGTCGGGGTAGCTACGCCGAGACTTCGGCGTGGAATCTGCAATAATTCCTTCAAATAGAGATAAGTTGACGCGTATGCCCTAAGCAGTCGGACGACTGACTCTCCGCTGGATACTACTTCCAAGAGTATTTTCCAATAGAGAAATCGAAAACTGCTCACTAAATTTTTTAACAGAACATAACACTTCGAATTGCACGGCTTTTTTATATCCATCAGAACAATTGAATTTCCTATCAACCCCCCTTAACGCTGCCACGCGCTTGACCAGCAGGTAGTTCGTCCTCCCACTTCGTCGCGTTCCAGAATCGTCCCCGTTTTGGGGCAAATTCCGCCTGCTTTCCAACGGTGTCGAAAAAGCCAGGTTTTAGGCGGGTCCGTGTAATCCGGGGCAACGTACTTCATTGCCCCGCGGCAAACGAATCGCAACGAATCGAATAACGCTTTTCGCTCTTTCTCGTCTAACAAAGAGGCTCGACGATCCGGTCGGATCCTCGCTCGCCAGAGTATCTCGTCAGCCATCCAATTTCCAACGCCTGGGAACAACCCCTGAACGAGTAATAGTGATTTCAAAACCGACCGACTGCGACGTTCCAGGATTTTTCCAAAATACTCGTAGTCAAATTTCTTAGACAAAATTTCCGTCGGCAACGCCTGCCATTCCGCCGGCAAACCATCGCTCTCGAATAATTCGATTTTCCCAAATTGCCGAGGGTCATTGAACACGAGCCACCCAACACCCGTTTTCAGGGCCAAATGGTCATGCTTTTCCAAAGCTTCGCTCGCTTCCCTCACCAAAAGTCTACCAGTCATTCCTAGGTGCACGCCCAACCAACTCCCTTCAGAAAACTCGAACAACATCCGTTTCCCATGAGTTCTCGATCCGATCAACCGTTTGCCCGTCAAATCCGTCCGAACGCAATCAGCATCGACATCTCGAAAGCAACGCGTTTGCCCGTGCGTTTCAACAGCAGTCACCCGACTGCCAATTCCCGAGTTCCAGCGAGAACAATAATACGCGACTTCCGCTAATTCCGGCATCAATCAATTCTCCGGTAGTCCGAAGCCTACCCTACTTCACGATCCACTTGTAGTGATACGAGCTCAGCATTCTTGGCCCATCATCGCGCACAGCTACCACATCCTCGATACGGCAACCTCCCAGACCTGGATAGTACAATCCTGGCTCCACAGTCACGACCGAGTCGCGCTTGAGCTTATAGTTGACGCTCGATATGCGCGGAGCCTCGTGCACATCCAATCCCAAACCATGCCCCGTCCCATGGAAGAACCCTACCGCGCCATTTTCAGTCCGTTCGGTCTTGTAACCTCGTTCATCGAAAAAATTTACGATCGAAGTGTGAACCGCCTTTCCGTTCGCACCCGTAGTCACCTGATCCACAGCCTGCTTCTGAGCGCCCCCAACAGCGGCAACCAAAGCCCGTTGCGCATCGGAAGGTTTACCCTTCAAAAAGGTCCGCGTCATATCGCCGTGGTAGCCGGTTTTGGATACGCGTGGAAAGACATCCACGATAATCAGTTCATTCGCCTTGATGGGGCCCGACCCTGCGCAATGCGGATCGCAAGCCTGATCCCCGCCAGCCGCGATCGTATCCAATGAAACCGCCCCCGCCATCAAACAAGCGACTTCGATAATCTCTCGCAATCGCTCCGAAGTCAGTCGCTTGCCATCGAGATAAAGATAACCCCGCTTAATCGCCGATGCCTGGAGAGCTTTTTCCGCGGCTCGAATTCCAACCGCACTGCAACGATTGCCTTCTTTTAAGTGCAAAATCTCCTCTTCAGATTTGGTTTCCCGAGCTGGAAATATAGTACCTTGCAAAGCCTTCACCTCAAAACCCAAATCTCGAAGCTCAAAAGCCAACCACGCAGGAAAATCGCCCGACACCCTGAATCCAGACATTCGATACGCCTTGCCCAAAGTCGCGATCACTTCAGCAATTCCCACATCCGCTCGCCGGAACTTCGTCCGCGCGCTAGCGATCCACTCTTCAAGCGACAAGATCGTATCGAAGGCCGACTCCTTCAAGCCCCGCGAAAACTCCAACTGGCTCAAGACCGCATAACTCTTCGCGCCCTTCTTAAACGAAATGAATGCATCCGGGACTCCAAATTTACCAAGATACAATTGATCCGAAGAAGTCCGCGTATCCGCGTACATAAGGATTGGAAATGACGCTTTACGCCGCGAGGAAGACTTCGGTTTGGCCATACCCCAACCCAACAAAGCCCCCTCCACAATGTAAAGGCATTC
>JAPKDW010000271.1 GCA_028822375.1 Opitutaceae bacterium
ATATCAGCAATCACCTTCTCATCTTCATCTTTTGCAACTAGGGGTCCATGCGGTGTATTGGGAGCTATGTAAGCAAGAAAGGGCTTCCCTTCTTTGGCGGCCTTTTTCATGAAGGCGATTCCTTCCTCAAAAAAGACGTCGGTGCAGTAGCCTTTATACTGCTTCCATTTCCCATTGTTTACATAGGTGTCATCAAAATAATCATTACCCCAAAAATCAGGAACCGATCCAATGTGGGATGAAGGAAACCAAACCGTCTCGTCAAATCCTCGATCCTCTGGACGAAACGGATAGTTAGAACCCAAATGCCATTTCCCAAAAACGCCTGTGGCATAACCGGCATCCCTAAAGAAGTTAGCCATAATCGGCACCTCAGGGCGCAACAAACCTCGCCCACTACTTACATTCGTGCAACCGTTGCGGGCCGCATCCAAACCCGTCAACAACTGGCCGCGCGTTGGCGCGCACATGGGCGACACATGATAATCTTCTAAACGCAAACTTTGACCATGCAGACGGTCGAGATGCGGCGTTTGTAAAATCGGATTTCCATGAGCGGAGAGCTCCGGGTAACCCTGATCGTCTGTCATAACAACTATGACATTCGGCTTGGCCGAGAGGGAGACCGATAGGATGACTAAGGAGATTACGGATATTATTATCTTCATAGTGGAGTATAGTTTATGAATCATTTCGGTTTTTCGTCGACTTTCCAGTTCTTGTTCGAGTGACGTCCGTAGTGCGGGTAATAATCCCATTCGACGGTGCCGCCGACCACACGCGGATCTTTAGTCTTGGTCAGATGATCAAATAATTGACGACGAATCGTTTGTTGAACGGCGGCATATTTAACTGATCCGGCGATGTTGTTGAGCTGCTCAGGATCGGTTCGTAAATCATAAAGCTCCTCAGCAGCTCTCTTTCCAAATGCCAATTCGGCGATCCGGGCTACCCCGTGATCGAATCGATGTTCAAGCATATAAGTCTTCGTTGGACTAGAATCGTATTCTCCAAACGGTATCAGTCGATTGCATACATCAGGATCTGGAGAACCGGCTGGCCAGCGGCTGGGTTCGAAATTATGAATATACAGGTAGTCCGCTGTTCTTATAGCGCGAGTTGGATAGCCTTTACCCCCGGCGCGAGCTCCACTATGGCGCTCAAAAGCGACGTATGCCGCCTTACGATCGACGGTAGGGTTACCATCAAAAATATCGATAAGACTCCGCCCAGTCATCATAGCTGGAACTCTCACTCCAGCCGCTTCTATGAAAGTAGCCGCAAGATCACTAAGATTGACAAATGATTCTATATCCCGACCTGGATTTTCAATCCCATCCGCCCAACGAATTGCCAATGGAACTCTCGACCCCCAGTCGTAAACGGTGGCCTTGCCTCGAGGGAATGGCATACCGTGATCACTTGTAACCACAACGATGGTGTTGTCCAACAAGCCCCGCTTTTCGAGTGAAGCGATAGCTCGTGCAACCATCGAATCGAAATGCTCAACTTCCACGTAGTAATCGAGTAAATCACTTCGAACTAAGTCGTTGTCAGGAAAAATGGCTGGCACAATTACCTTGGAAGGATCCTTTCCAGTCAACTTGCCTGCCCCGTCCTGATAACCACGATGTGGCTCACTGGTTCCCAGCCAGAAACAAAACGACTGATCATCGGACATTTCGGACATAAAGTCTTCAAAGTTCCCGGCATAGTCGGTGTTACGAATCCCTTGAAATGGAGGCTCAAGAGTCCTCTCACTATATACAGGCCCAGCAGGGTTTTCGGTGCGTCCCCCTGGCTCCAATCGTCCGGGCCCCCAGCCTTTACCTGTGTAACCGATCTTATAGCCAGCCTTTTGAAGCTCCTCCGTATAAGTCGCAAACTTGGCTGGTAAGGTGCTCCAAATGTTGGCCGCCTTTTCCAATCGCCAGATGTGCTGCCCGGTAAGAATTGCACTTCGCGATGGACCACAGGTCGGTGCATCACAGAAAGAGTTTATAAACCGTAGTCCTTCATTCGCTACCCGATCAAACGCCGGTGTGCTCACCACTGGATCGCCGTTAGCACCCATGTGCGCCCATGACTGATCGTCAGAAATACAGAAGAGGATGTTTGGTCGCGCGATTGCTGATTGCGCTACCGCTAGGAACGCAACACAAAGGGTCAAACCAAGCATACTATACTGTTTCATTGTTCGCTCCCTGGTTTTTCGTCTACCTTCCAGTTTTCATTTCTAATTCTTCCATAATAGGGATAATAATCCCAATCCACGACTCCGCCTACGATGCGAGGATCCTTTGTTTTGGTCAGGTGACCTCGCAACTGCTCACGAAGATTTTTTTGCACCTCCTCATACCCTAAAGCGCCCGCTAGATTGTTCATTTGATGCGGATCTTTCTCAATGTCGTAGAGCTCCTCCCTCGGACGCATGCCGAACGAGAGTTCTGCTAAATGGGCTACTCCATACCGATTCGAGTAGTCCATCATGTAGGTCTTGGTCGGAGAGCTATCCACTTCCCCATAGGGTATTGCCCGAGCGCATACAGATGCGTCCGGAGAACCGGATGGCCATCGCGTCGGTTCGAAGTTGTAGATATACATATATTCAACCGTCCGAACCGCCCGACAAGGATAGCCCTTGCCACCTGCTCGGCATCCATCGTGGCGCTCCATGGCGATGTAGGCCGCTTCTCGAGACTTGGTTTTTTTATTTGCGAAGATGTCGAGCATTCCGCGAGCGTTCATCATACTCGAAGGTTTCAAACCAGACGCTTCCAAAAAGGTCGGAGCAAGATCACTCAAATTGACGAACGACTCTACTACTCTCCCTGGCTTTTTAATCCCCTCCGGCCAGCGGATCGCAAGTGGCACTCGCGATCCCAAATCGTACAAACTCGCTTTCGCCCTGGGAAACGGCATTCCATGATCACTCGTCACCACGACGATTGTACTTTCAAGCAGCCCGCGTTTCTCTAAAGTATCCAAAGCCCGTTCGACCATTGAGTCGAAGTGTTCTACTTCCACCAAATAATCGGCAATGTCACTGCGAACGAGCTCGTTATCGGGAAAGACTGCGGGCACGACTATTTTACTGAGATCCTTGCCTGTAGCGACTCCGGATCCGTGATCAAACCCGCGATGTGATTCATGCGTTCCCAACCAGAAACAAAATGATTGGTCGTCCGCAACGTCCCCCATAAAGTCCTCGAAGTTTCCCGCATAATCTTTGTTGCTCATTCCTTTGAATGACGGCTTCAACGTACGATTCGCGTAAAGCGCGCCTGCAGGATTCTCAGTTCTTCCTCCCGGCTCCAAGCGCCCGGGACTCCAACCTTTTCCTGTGTATCCAATTTTGTAGCCCACATCTTGCAACATCTCTGTATAGGTAGCAAATTTCGCCGGGAGCGTACTGTGAATATTGCCCGCTTCTTCCAAACGCCAAATAGACTGTCCGGTAAGAATCGCGCTACGCGACGGCCCACAGGTCGGCGCGTCGCAAAAGGCGTGAGTAAAACGAAGCCCCTCCCTAGCCACGCGGTCAAACGCAGGCGTTTTTACGAGCGGATCGCCATTGGCTCCAGTATGGGCATAGGACTGATCGTCGGAGATACAAAAGAGGATATTGGGCCGGGCATCCGCCGATTGTGGGCTAAGAAGGGCTACAAACAGTAGAACCAATGGTAGGAAGGCAGATCTAAATTGGAGTATCATCATTAATTTTCAATATGTAGCTCACTCGCTTTAGCCCGAGCCTCGTTAGTTCTCAATATATGCTCACGCTAAAGCGAGTGAGCTACTTCAGCGTAAACTCAGGCATACGTTTCAATGCGCCTCCCTCCAATGCGGACTCGTGGGCAAGAATTCCCACGCAGGTGATGTTCGCCGATTCTGGCGCGTTCGGATACGGGGCTCGTTTCTCCAACAATGAACTGACGAATTCGTGAACCAGATGCGGATGAGAACCGCCGTGGCCCCCACCTTGAGTAAACGAGCGATGTTGATTTTCATCTGCATCGAAAACCCCTCGTCCCGTAAAGGGCTGTATCTCTTTCGGCAACCGGTGGGCATAGTCTGGAACTTCCACCCGTTCTGGGATTTCTGGCTCCGGCTTGCCAATCGTATGAATGACAGGGTTCTCACCTTCAACGAGCGGCCATTCATAACTCTTCTTCGAACCGTAGGCATCAAAACTCTCACGATACTGACGCGCTGTATTATACAAGGAACGGATGATTCGGGCCGAAACGTCTGAATCTTTAAATGTCACCTGACAGGATTCTATCGCAAAGGGCGACCCATGGATTCCGATCATCTCTTCCTGAATACGACCCGATCCAAAACAGGATAGCGTTTCCGCCCGATTGCGTTGCAAAGCGAGTACGGGCCCCACACAGTGCGTGGCATAGTGCATTGGCGGCAAACCGTCCCAGTAACTCGGCCATCCATCCATATCCTGCTGATGACTCGACTGCAGATATTGGATACGACCGAGCTCGCCCTTGTCGAAAAGCTCTTTGACGAAGAGAAACTCGCGACTGTAGACGACTGTCTCCATCATCATGTAGGTCAGGCCCGTTTCCTCGCACAGCTCGCAAATCTCACGACACTCTTCCACAGTCGTGGCCATCGGCACTGTGCAAGCCACATGCTTGCCTGCTTTAAGGGCTTGAATCGAATGTGGGGCATGGCTCCCGATTGGCGTATTAATGTGTACTGCGTCGACATCCGGATCCTTAAGAAGCTCCTCGTACGAGGTGTAGCGCTTTGCCGGTTCGATTCCAAACTCATCTCCAATCTTGTGGAGCGATTCTTCATTCCGTTGGCAAATCGCGGCTATATTGGCATTGGGGTGTTTTTGATAAATCGGGATGAACTCAGCTCCAAAGCCAAGCCCAACCAGGGCGATATTCACTTTATCAAACATAAATTTAGATAATTGGGGTACATGGGTTTAAATGAATCCAAAGAATCATTTCCAGAATCCCCATTATGCCTATTTTGCGCCTATTCCGCTTGTACTAATTAGAAGTTTTTTAGTATTTTTTCGCCACTGTGGATCAAACAGGATTGTAATTTCCTGCCATATGCTCGGGTTGCTCGTCCCGAGCAACCGCAGCAGTAAATAATCCCCGGAGCAAGCTCTCGACCTTGCGGTCGCCTTGCACTGC
>JAPKDW010000042.1 GCA_028822375.1 Opitutaceae bacterium
CCTAACCGGTATATTGAGAGGAGCAGCGCCTGCTAAGACGCACCTAGATTCCGCTCAGTCGGGGTACGAGAATAACATCTTGATTTCTGGACGTGATACAGGGATTTTTACCGCAGCGCATGAGCTTGGCCATTTGGTCCTAACCACCAATGTCGCCTCAAGCACGGGTACTATAACTCACTTGCCGCAAACTGAATTTCGGAATATTATGGTAAAATCGCCCGTCCATACTGATGATATCGAAGGTTCCAAGCGATTCGACGAATACTAGCGAACCAGAATTCTCACCAACCCCGGAGGTATCCTGAAATGAACTGCATAGATATATTTCAACTAGTTCGCGTGAAAGCGCTCATCGCCGTCCTTCTCCTATCGGCAGGCCCCTTGCATTCGGATATCTTCGACGAGCCGATAACGGCGGACAACGTCGAGCAGTACGTCTCCTGGCACCTGCAGGGCTATTCCGGACCAAAACTGTTTGCCGACGAGGATGAAAGGCGGCTGATAAGGATGATCAGGGAAAGCGGGGACCTTGTTCTCCCGATTATCAGGAGGAAACTGCTTGAGGAAAAAGTCGAAGATGAGCGCCTGACGAGTCGTCTGGTCGGGACGGTGAATCTTGTCAAGGTAACGGACAACAGCGAGAAGATTGCGATATTCGCGCCTATTGTCGACGGGTCGGCGGGCGTGCCCGACAGCGTCCTCAAAGACGCCAGAAAGCTGGCGATACTGGGTATCGGGTACTTCGGGGAGCCTGGGGACGTCGAATTGCTCTATCCGCTCCTTGGTCACTGGGATCCCATTGTCAGAGAAGCTGCTGTCGGATCCTTCAGCAAACTGGGTCGACCTCCGGAAGTGTTGCGATTTTTGCGCACCTTAAAAGAAGCCCAGCCGCTTCGACTTAATCCGGAAAAGTGGTCTCCCGAGGATATAGAGGAGATGCAAGAGGATCTGGAATTATGGAAGCAGGACATCGACGATCTCAGGGACGATGCCGTCCAGGAAATTTTTAGCCGAAACAAGGAGCGGGTCGCGGCGATGGCCAACGCAAGATCCGCATCGGCAGCCGACACTGGTTCGAAGGAAATCAAATCCGCCGTGCCGCAGGGCCCTGCCCCTAATCGGGAAAAGCCAATTGCAGACAATGAGAATACTGTCGAAACCGAAGACTCTACAGCGGTTCCCTACAGGCTGAGGTGGCTCTTCGCTCTCGTGGCAATCTCCGCCGTGGCTGCGTTCGTGTGGCTTATGCGAAGAGGGGGGTAATTGCGGCGCCCGGATACCCCATACTCTATGAATGAAGTACGCGTATTGGAATCCGGAATACCCGGACTCCGTTAAGTTTTAAGCGACAACGGAAAACTCATCGATATTGGAGCCCTCCTCCATGAATAAGAGCTGGCTGATGGTCTCGTTATTCCTCACTGTATAAATAGGGACAGGCTAATTATATGAAATCTTATCGTTTTGTATCATGAATATGGGCATATAAGATTAAATCGTGAAACCGATCGAAGTCAGAGGATCCAGTAAAACACGAATTAGCAGCTTTCAGCTATTCTTTGGAGGCTGCGAAGAAGATGGCGAAGAACGGCGATTACGGCTCTTTGGAGCAGGTATTGCATTTTCTGAAAATCCGTTTGGAAAGGGGCCAGGCGAAAGATCCCAATACATTGGCTTTGAAGCAATTGCTTGGAAACGACCTGTGGGAGGAATGCGTGAAGGTTCTTGAAGAAAAGCCAGAGTGGATGTGGGTGTAGTAGTTTGGGGGCTGAATAATTTCACGCAAAGCCGCAAAGGATTTTGGAGTTAGAAAAGCCTTCGTTAAGTAACTGTTGTGGTCGGCGTTCTGCTTCGCGCCTTTGCGTAAGCCAAGGTTCTAGGAGTTTTGCACTTTTGAGTATACGCCTTGCCATTGCATTGAGGAGTCTCAAATTGAGAACCAATAATGGCTATGCTTCGACTTGCCCCAATTTCCCTTACTTTGCTGAGCGTTTTGGTTTTGAATGTCGCCTGGGCGCAATCTCAGAAATCAGCCGTTCAAAACGTCGTATTCATTTTAAGCGATGATCATCGCTATGATTTGATGGGTTTTATGGAGGAGGCTCCGGATTGGCTAGAGACGCCTAGTTTGGATCGATTGGCGGCGGAGGGCGCGCATCTCAAGAATGCGTTTGTGTCGACTTCGCTTTGTTCGCCGAGTCGCGCCTCGATATTGACCGGGCAGTACATGCATCACCATCGCGTGGTTGATAATCAGAGAGCGGTGCCTGAGGGGACGGTCTTTTTTCCGAGTTATTTGCAAGCGGCTGGAGTGCAGACGGCATTTGTCGGGAAGTGGCATATGGGCCACGACGACGATTCGCCCCGGGAGGGCTTTGACCATTGGGTCAGTTTTCTGGGGCAGGGCAAGTATTTCGATCCAACGCTCAATATCAATGGCGCTCGTCGGGATTTCGAAGGTTACAATGCGGATGTTCTAACGGGGCAGGCCGTGGAATGGTTGAGCGAAGAGCGTGATGAAAAGCGGCCGTTCTTTTTGTATCTGTCCTACAAAGCGGTTCATTATCCCTTTCAGCCAGCTATGCGTCACGCAGGTCGCTATCACGGCAAGCCAATTCCGTATCCGGAGACAATGGCTAATACGGAACGAAATTATCGTACTGCTCCACGTTGGGTTCGCGATCGTCGTTTTTCGATTCATGGTATCGATCATATGGAGACGGGGGCATTCGACAATGATCCGGTGCCGGATTTCGATGATCTTTATTGGGACTACTGCGAAGCGGTGCACAGCGTGGATGAAAACGTTGGTAGAGTGCTGGGTTATCTTGATGAGGCAGGGTTGGCGGAAAATACGCTCGTGATCTACATGGGCGATAATGGATTTCATCTCGGCGAGCATGGGTTTTATGACAAGCGTGATGCGTATGAACCTTCCATTCGTGTGCCTATGTTGGCTCGAGCTCCAGGGCTGATAGAGGGAGGAAGTGTAGTGTCGCCAATGGTACAAAACATCGACATCGCTTCAACGGTGATGGATGCGATGGGTGTATCGCTGCCGGATGGTTTAGCGCAGGCAAGGCAGATGGACGGGAAAAGTTTTTTGCCATTGCTCGAAGGTCGGGAGGTTCCGTGGCGGGATCATATTCTCTACGAGTATCACTGGGAATGGAATTTTCCTGCGACGCCAACGTTATTTTCGATTCGGACGGATCGATATAAGTACGTGTATCATCACGGTACGTGGGATATCGATGCGTTTTACGATTTGGAGGAAGATCCTATCGAACGACACAACTTGATTGAGGTGCCTGGCTATCAGAAGATGATCGGCCAGTTACGCGATCAGATGTTCGAGGAACTCGAAGCGTCGGGGGCCTTGGACGTGCCGTTTAGGAAGCCCGCAGGGGATCGATTGGATCAGCGGAAATTGGAATGAGTTTTTTACCGCTCTAGGAGAAATAGAATTATGATAAATGTTATCGCATCAATAAAGATCAACGAAGGGCGCTTGTCCGAATTCGTTGAAATATTCAAAGCTAACGTTCCTGCTGTCCTAGAGGAGGTGGGGTGTATTGAATATGTCCCGACAATCGATTATGATTCGGGATTAGGCGCTCAGAGTGTGGATGGGGCAGTCGTTACTATAATCGAAAAATGGAACAGTTTAGGGGATTTGAAAGCGCATCTCGTGGCTCCGCACATGCTTGTTTTTAGAGAGCGCGTGAAAGATCTTGTGAGTGAAGTGTCGCTCAAGGTTTTGGAGGCTGCTTAAGGTCTGATAAGAAACAGGCTGGAAGCCTGTGCACCTTTTTAGCGGCTGGCTGGATGGAATTCGAGCGAGACGAGTCGTGTTGAGAGGAGGCGGTCGTCTTCATTTTCGCCTTGTAGGGCCGGGATGAAGTAGCGATTGCAAAGTATGACGATTGCAGTCGAATAAGCATCGGCTGGTTGCATTGGCGCTTCTAAGAAAAGCTCTCCTGCTTCGGTAGTGATTTCGGAAGCGGCGAGGGCATTGTCGATTAGGAGCGTCACTTGGGTTGGCTTGTTTCTAAAGCGTTCGGGCAGCTCTAGAGCGATACGAAGCAATTGAGGTTTCTTCGGGCGATCCAAAATGAACTCGTGGTAGGGGCCGATCCATTGGTTGGGGCAGAGGTCGTGTCCTTCGTCCCGATAGAAGAATCGAGCGAGTCGGTGCCAATTTCGCGTTGTTGCGATCGGTAGTAGAAGCCGAGGCCCCAAGGCGAGGGGGGCGTTCCAGGAAGCGATGATTCCAAGGAGGAGCGCGTCAAACGAACGGTTTTCTAGGAGGGCGGTTTCGGCTTTGCGGACGGAGCGAATCGCTGCAGGACGTCGGGATCGTTGGTGGAGCGCGTAGGAGATTTCGCAGCGCCAGCGCAAGGGGCGGAGCCATGAGCCCCAATAGCGTCGACTGATTTCGTCGCAATCGTCCATAAGGTATTCATGGCTTTTGTTGGCGGTCTTGGAGTCGTTGTGCAGACGGTAGTCGCTCCAGATCTCGGGGGCCTTGTGGAATCGATAGTGTTGGCTGAATCGGCAGAATAGATCGTAATCGAGGGCATGGTGAACGTCGTTGTCGATCTCGCCGCATTGCTCCCAGACTTGGCGGGTCCAGAATGTGGAAGGTTGGGGGATTTGATTGAAGTGGCGCTTCCAGATGGCGAGCTGTTCGAAATGGGAAGTGTAATCGCATGCGTGCTCCATGCCTTCTTTTAAAGGATCGTTTCCGAAAAATAGGCTGCGGCCAAAGACGATGTGCCGGTTGCGGGTAGGGTCGATCTTTTCAGCTACGCGGAGTAGGCATCCGGCCCGAAGGCGGTCATCGGAATTTAGGAAACCTAGGATATCGCCGGTCGTTTTGCGAAAGCCGCGATTCAGGGCGTCCGCTTGTCCGGAGTCGTTTTCGACGTGAAGCTGAAAGATCGACGGATATTGGTTTACGAAGCGCTGGGCGATTTCGACGGAATTATCGCTCGAGCCGCCTTCTTGAATGATGACTTCCAGGTTCGGGTAATTCTGATCAACGAGGCTTTGAAGGGTTTCATCCAGGTAGGCTCCTTGATTATAGGAGGGCGTTACGATTGAAATTTTGGGCGATTCGTTCATTCAGCTCGGAAGATCGAAACTGTTGATGTGAACCCTATTGTCTGGCAAGCGTGTTCGCGACTGTGATCTTTCTTTGCGTTTGCATCGTCCTGGCTTGTCATATGGGGCGAATTGAATTCGATCTGGGGGATCGAACTTTATGTCGTCTGAAACGCATCGCATTACTAAAGCATTTTTGGCTTCGCTCACGGAAGGTGTCGTGGAGTTGGTCTCGGATTGGAGGGCGCTGCGTCTTCCGCATTTGAGCGTCGAAGGAGAATTGGTCGGGCATTTGGATCTCGAACGTTTGTCGCCGAGCGATTTCGCTGGGGAGAGCCGTTATTTCGTCGATGGGCAAGGGCGAGTTGTTTTCACTTTCGATCCGAATTTGTATCCGTACGTCGATTACGATAACGTTGGGGTGTATGTGGCAGGGCCGTTTAATGGATGGCAAGAGGCTGTCGGGCAAGAAGCTTGGCAATTGAAGCTTGAGGAAATCGATGGAAAACCGGCGTTTGTGGTTCGATGTCCGATGGCAGCGTTAGGTGCGGGCGAAGTTTCATTTAAATTCGTAACGGAGGAGCACACTTGGCTTCCGGTAGATCCTAAAGCGCCGAATGTGGAGCATGACGGTGAGGGCAACAGCAATTATGTGTTTTCCGATAAGCGGAGTGGACGTCACCGGTTTCGTTTTGCTTTGCAGCGACCGGTGGATCTTTCGGAAGTTCATTATCTGATTTATCACGGAAGGGTTCACTCCCAGCGTGTGTTTCTCGAACCAGGGCCGTTTTTTTATGAATTGAAGTCGGACAAAACGCTTGGAGCGATTGTCGGAGAAGATGAAACGGTTTTTCGTTTGTTCGCTCCTCGGGCCAAGTGGGTAAAGGTTGGCGTTTTTATGCCTGGTGAATCCGAGGAGGCGATTCGCTGGGTTTTGCTGGAGCGTTCGGAGGATTTCGTTTGGGAGACGACGATTCCGCGGAAGTTGGCCGGGGCTTATTATTGGTTTCGACTGGATGGTCCCGAGGGTTTTTGCAGCTTGTTCGATCCGGAATTCAAGATTCTCGATCCCTATGCGAGGGCGACGGTGAGCCGAGAGGGTCCCGGGATAGTGGTCGATGATCGAGAGTATGCCGCAATGCCGGCTTTTCATCCAGCTGCTTGGCAGGATTTGGTGACGATGGAGGCGCATACGCGGGATTTGGTGGCTGGGTTGCCGGAGTTTAACGATATTTCGCGTCCGCTTGGATTTGCCGACTTGGAGCGTTATGTGGAGAGTGACGCGTTTTACCCGAAGTCTCTCGGGGCGAATGCTCTCGAGCTGCAACCGGTTCAGGAAAACGATAGCCAATCCTACGGCGAGTATCACTGGGGATACATGACAGCCAATTTCTTTTCACCCGCGTCATCTTATGCGAGGGATCCTCAAGGCGGATCTCAGGTAGAGGAGTTTCGGTCGTTGGTGACTCGATTGCACGAGCGAGGAATGGCGGTGATTCTAGACGTGGTCTATAATCACGTAGGCGAACCGGCTCATTTGATGTACATCGACAAACTTTATTATTTTCACTTGGAGCGGGATGGCACTCCGGTGAATTGGAGCGGTTGCGGCAATGATTTGCGGTGCGATGCTCCCATGGCGCGGCGCATGATCATCGAGAGCCTTAAGCATTTTACGTTGTTCTATGGAGTGGATGGCTTTCGTTTCGATTTGGCCGATTTGGTCGGGAAGCCGGTTCTTCAGGAGATTGAGCGTGAATTGAAGGCGGTGAAGCCGGACATTATTTTGATCGCCGAGCCATGGAGTCTTCGCGGTCACATCGGCAGGGATTTGCGGGATACCGGCTTTGCCTCGTGGAATGATGGCTATCGCGAATCGCTTAAGGAATACGTGAATGGCGAGGCCAGCGCGGATACTTTGGCGTACTATTTGCAAGGGTCGGCGGGAGATTATGCGTCTTGGCCGTCGCAAACGGTGAATTACACGGAATCGCACGACGATCGCGTTTGGATCGACGATATCACTGAGCAGGGGGACCAAAACGGTTCGGTCCCGACGATTAATGATTTGCGGCGTACCCATATGATGGGGGCGATCATGATGATGTCCATCGGCATGCCTTTGTTGCATGCGGGACAGGACTTTCTGTTTTCAAAAAAAGGCGTGAGAAACACGTATCAGGAGGGCGATTTGAATGCCTTGGACTACGGTCGACGATTCGAATTTGCGTCGACCAGCGAATATTTCAGGGCTTGGATCGAATTTCGAAAATCGGACCTCGGATCTTTGGTGAGGCATTTTTCGCGGGCGACGGATGGTTTTTTCGAATTTGAGAGAGCAGGCGAAGGCAATGCTCTGGTTTGTCTTTATAATGCTGACCGAAGCCAGGGGCAGCAACGGCTTCTGTTTGCCATCAATCCAGATTTGTCACCGAGAACCCTTTCTATAGAACAATGGAAGGGGCCTTGGACTCAGCTTGCGGATCGCGATCGGTTTTGGGGACTTGATCCAGAGCCTTTGCGAAACGACGTTTCGAAAGAGATTGCGATTCCATCGCTCGGTTGCGGGCTATGGCTGGCGAATGATTGAGTTTGGTCCTTCGTTTGACCCAGCAATGGCTTAGCTTTGTCGGTTTGGAAATCGAAGCGTTCTAAAACCTTGATTTTCTCGAAAGTGTACCCTCTACTCCCCGTTCGCTCGATTTCTGGGTGATTTTGAGGGGCGGTTCCTCTCGATATAAGCACGTCAAACACAATAAAAAATACGAAAATGGCTGTAAAAGTAGCTATTAATGGATTTGGCCGTATCGGCCGTCTAGTCTTCCGCGCAATTGTCGACCAGGGTCTCCTGGGCGACCAAGTTGAGGTTGTCGCAGTGAACGATTTGGTTCCCGCCGGAAACCTCGCGTACCTCCTGAAGTACGACACGACCCAGGGCCGTTTCAACGGAACGGTTGAGGCTGAAGGCGATGACACGCTCGTGGTCAATGGTCACAAGATCAAGTGCCTCGCTATTCGCGACGTGCCTGCTAACCTGCCTTGGGCTGAGAACGGCATCGACATCGTGATCGAGTCGACCGGACTGTTCGTTCAGGACACGATGGCTCAAGGGCATATCGACGCCGGCGCAAAGAAGGTCATTATCTCCGCTCCTGGTAAGGGAGATGGCGTTAAGACTATTGTTCTCGGAGTTAACGATGATACGTTGACCGCAGAGGACACGCTGATTTCGAATGCATCTTGCACGACTAATTGCTTGGCTCCTATCACCAAGGTTATACTGGACAACTTCGGAATCGAAGAAGGTCTGATGACTTCGGTTCACAGCTACACTGCGACGCAGAAAACATGTGATGGTCCTTCTCCTAAGGATATGAAGGGTGGACGCGCTGCGGCGATGAACATCATTCCATCTGCGACTGGAGCAGCTAAGGCTGTAGGAATCGTTATTCCTGAAGTTAAGGGTAAACTAACGGGTATGGCTTTCCGCGTTCCGACTCCAACCGTTTCGGTTGTCGATCTTACGGTTAAGACCACGAAGTCTACTTCTTATGAAGAAATCTGCCAAAAGATGAAGGAAGCTTCTGAAGGTTCTCTTAAGGGAATCCTCGGTTACACGGAAGACGAAGTTGCGTCCTCCGACTTCATCCACTGCCCAGACTCTTCGATCTTCGATGCTGGATCTGGCCTCGCTTTGAACGACACCTTTTTCAAGCTCGTGAGCTGGTACGATAACGAATGGGGTTACAGCAACCGCGTCGTTGATCTTCTCAAGAAGATCTCTGCTCTTTAAGAGACGTAAGCTTTCAGTCCTTTGCTCGCAATTGCGCGGGCAAAGGGCTTTCTTTTTTATAGGACAGGCTCTCGCGAAGAGCTGACAAAGGAGAGGCGACGATTGACCTGGAAATTGGGCAAGGGCGTCTTTCATCTCGAATTTCAAATCTGCAATCTCATAGCGCTTGGCAGATAGCCAAGCATCATCGCCATGGCGAAAAAGACGATCGAAGACATAGACCTGAAGGGTAAGAAAGCAGTAATCCGCGTGGATTTCAATGTACCGCTTCAAGGTGGAAAGATTACCGACAACACGCGTATTCTCGGTGCGCTTCCAACGATCAAGCACGTGATTGAGCAAGGAGGCACGGCGATTTTGCTAAGTCATCTTGGTCGACCCAAGGGGCAGGTTAATCCGAAGTTTTCGCTCGCTCCGGTTGCGAAAGCACTGGCGGACGAATTGGGACAGCCCGTTGTATTCATTCCAGAATCTCGCGGCGAAGCGGCTGAAAAAGCGGTTTCCGAACTTTCCGCAGGATCGGTCGCGCTTATGGAGAACGTTCGTTTTCATGAAGGTGAAGAGAAGAACGATCCCGAACTCGCCAAGGATTTCGCAAAGTTGGGCGATGTATTCATTAACGATGCTTTCGGCACGGCTCACCGAGCTCACGCGTCGACGGCGGGTATTGCTTCGTTTTTGAAGCCAGCGGTTGCGGGCTTCTTAATTCAGAGTGAACTCGAGTACTTGGGCGAGAAAACCGAAAGCGCGGAAAGCCCATTCGTCGTTATTCTGGGTGGAGCGAAAGTGAGCGATAAGATCACGGTGATCGATCGACTTCTTGACAAAGCGGATACTATTTTGATCGGTGGAGCGATGGCTTACACCTTCGCGTTGGCAAACGGCAAAACGGTGGGCGATAGCTTGGCGGAGCCGAAGTTTATCGAGACGGCGAAGGCTGCGATGAAGAAGGCCAAAGAAAAGGGCGTTAAGTTCATGCTGCCGGTAGATAACGTAACGGTCGATTCTCTCGACTTCGACAACATGAGTGTCGGAAACATTGGCGCTTCGGACGAGAGCGGCAACATCCCCGATGGCTGGGAAGGTGTCGATATCGGACCTAAAACGGCGGCTCTTTACGCTGCTGAATTGGCGGGAGCCAAAACGATATTGATGAACGGTCCGATGGGTATATTCGAGATCGAAGCCTGCGCGAAAGGATCCTTCGCTATCGCGGAAGCGGTTGCCAAAAATCAGGATGCGATTTCAATTATCGGCGGCGGCGACTCGGTCAAGGCGGTCAAGCAAGCTGGCTTTGGCGACCAAGTTTCGTTTATTAGCACGGGTGGCGGGGCGAGTCTCGAATTCCTCGAAGGCAAGAGTTTGCCGGGCGTCGCGGCTCTCGAAGAGAAATAGTTTTGTATCCGCTTTTTAAATCATAAGTTTTAATTTCAAAATAAGTACAATGAGCAGAAAATACTTTATCGCTGGTAACTGGAAGATGAACAAGACCCCGGAGGAAGGCAAAAAGCTGGCTTCCGAGATCGCTTCGATCGTATCTAAGGATGCATCGGTAGATGTGGTTATTTGCCCGACATTCACGGCGCTTGATCGTGTGTCTCAGGCAATCGAGGGGTCAGCTGTTAAGCTAGGCGCTCAGAATCTCTATCCGAAAGCGAATGGCGCTTACACCGGTGAAATCTCGCCGGAAATGTTACGCGAGGTTTTCGCTAAATTCGTGATTCTCGGACACAGCGAGCGACGCGAGTACTTTGGTGAAACCGATGCGTTCGTGAACGAGAAGGTGAAGTTTTCCTTGGAGAATTTGATCAACCCGATTCTTTGCATCGGCGAAACGCTCGAGCAACGTGAAGCTAATGAGACTCTTGAGGTCGTTAAGACGCAGCTTCTCGGTGGACTCGAAGGCGTCGAGGCTTCTCAGATGGGCAGCGTTGTCGTCGCTTACGAACCTGTCTGGGCTATCGGTACCGGTAAGACTGCTACACCAGAAATGGCTCAGGAAGTGCATGGTTCGATCCGCGCTTTGTTGAACGAGAAGTACGGCAGCGCCGTTGGCGAGAAAGTACGCATCCTCTATGGCGGTTCGATGAAGCCAGCCAATGCGGAAGAGCTTTTGTCTCAGACTGACATCGATGGTGGATTGATCGGTGGAGCGGCCTTGGATTCCAAGTCGTTCTGCGACTTGATTACCGCTGCGAAGAACGCTTCTTAATAGAAGACCGTAGCAATGAATTTTTAAAGGACGCACCTTTCGGGGCGCGTCTTTTTTTAAAATGATAGATCCGGGGTGGCTTAGGTTTTCGGGCGGATCCGAGCCCAGCTCCTGAGGAGTTGGTCTTTGATTTGAGCAGATGATATCGGCTTTTCCAAAAAACCGTTCATGCCGGCTCGCTTGCAGATCAATCGCGTTTCGTCTGAAATATTGGCGGTTACTGCGATGATCTCGATTTTATGGTTCGTCGGTGAATTGGCTTCGTTTGCCCGAATCTTCGCGGCGGTCTCGATTCCGCTCATTTCTGGCATGTCGAGATCCGTAAAGATGTAGTCAATCTTGTTGGAGCTTAGGATCTCGAGGGCCTCCTTCCCTCCCGGAGTTTCTAGGCTTTGATAGCCCAGCTTTTCCAGGATGGTGCGAATAACCTTTCGATTAATGTCGTTGTCGTCGACTACGAGGATATTTAGCGGGCGAAGGATCGCGAAATTGAGTTCTAGCTTGGAAGAAGGCTTAGGAGGGGTGTTGCCTTCGAAAAGATCGCCTTGTTCGTTAGAAAGCGAGAAGGGGTCGCCAGTCGCCCGCGCTCCGTTTTCGGAGTTCGATTCCTTTGATCCTAGAGGTGTAGGTTCGCTTGGATTGTGCATGGCTAGGGTTCTATGCTCGGCGATATCCGATTCTGGGTCAATACGGTATCGTTGCATTGGAGGTGATTTCCGCGAGGAATAATCGTCTTTCTCGGGTCCGGATAGGGCTACCGCTTCGTTGTCGGTAGCTGGAGGTTGGCTGGCTTGAAAAAAACGAGTATTTTTTCGAAAGGACGCTTGACTTGGGTTTTGCGAAAAGTAAATTCACGGCCTCTTACAACTACGGGGTAGTAGCTCAGTTGGTTAGAGCGCCTGCCTGTCACGCAGGAGGCCGCGAGTTCAAGTCTCGTCTATCCCGCCACTTTTAAAGCCGTCTCGAATCCGAGACGGCTTTTTTGGATCTAGTTAAATTTGAGGATTTGGCGTGAGTTTGAGGATCTTGATAGATTGAGATTCTGTTGGAATAGTCGGTTAGTTTCATCGAACGCTACAAAATGGGAGGTTTAAACGCGGAAGCGCGCCATATTCGTTACGGAAATTGAGATTTTGAATGCGGATGTTACGCCGTTGTTACGGTTGTAAGGCAATTGTGACGCCGTGGTTACGAATGAGTGACGCTAGGTATTTTCGGTTATATAACCCTCTTTGTATCCAGTTTTCTAGAGTTCAAATTCATGAACTCATTTAGATTCAAATTCCGTAATTCACAAGTGCTCGGTTTCGCGACAAAGAATGTTTTGGCTATTCTACTGTCTTGTTCGCCCTTGATCGCCTTTTCGCAGGAGGCCCCGTTGGGCACGCTTTCTGGAACTATTCAGGATGCGGATTATGGAGGAAGCTTCGTGGGCTTAATGAGAATTCTGAAGAATACGGAATTGATATCGAGCTACCGTTTGGGTTTGGAGACAGAAATGGATCGTATCTGAAGTCTGGATTCAGAACTATTAATTCTGAAAGGGAGTATAGCCAGTTGTCTTTTAGCTGGAGCGATGGCGATCGATTTGTCGAATACGAAGGCGATAGAGAAAGCTTTCTATCTCCGAGTATGATCAATCTCGAGAGTAGTGGTAATGGTGAACTTAACCGACGCTTATCCTGGATACGCGGGCAAGCGGGAGATTCTCGCAAGCTATGTAATGGCGGATTTTCTAATCACCAAGAATGTTCGATTGATAGGTGGATTGCGACATGAGGATACCTCGATTGAGGTTAATCGTTCGCAACTGGAGATCGAGCGCAAGACATCCGATTTTCCGGACCTGTCTCCTACTCGAGAATTGCAGGGTCAGTCTTCGTCCATTTTCAACCTAAACGCTTCTTGGGAATATTACCGAAGGGGAACTGGAGTCACCTTGTCTTATAATAATACGGGCGAACGTTTAAATGCGGTAACCAATGCGGCTCTTCCTTCGGGAGGGGCCGGTTTTGTTTTTGCCATGCAAGCCCAAGTCAGGATAATTTTGTTGTAACGGATCTAATGCATGTTGCCGTTACGTATAGAGGAAGGATGATGAGGGCGAATTTAAGGGAAGCGAATTGGGGGAGGCTAGCGGTAAGCTGGCTCTTTCTTGGTTTTGTCTGCGTTTCTGCGATGGGTCAGCATGAATCAGTATTCGGCTCCTTGAACGAGAAAGCAGCGATTAAGGCTCCGGTCGCTAAGTCTGCCCCAACTCGTTTGGATGGACTTGAGTTCACGGGCTTGCTCGCGGTAGGTCGCGAAGTGACTTTCAGCCTTTACGATCCTCAAACCAAACAAAGCGTTTGGGTACCATTGGACGGCTCGGAAGAAGGTGTTTCCGTAGGAGATTTCGATGAAGAGGGTGGGACGATTACAGTCACTCTTGATGGCCAGTCTCGAATTATCGTGATCAACGAAAACGAGATAGTGACGCTTAAACGAGTGGCTCCTCCTCGGACGGCGCTTAAGAGGCCGCAAGTCGCTGCGAGGACGGCTAGTGTTAAGCCGAAGAAGCCGGTGCGAGTAAAGGATCCTGAGACCATTAAAAAAGAAGAAGCCGCTCGTTTGTTTGTTAGCGACATTCTAGCGAGTAGCATGATTCAGCGCGAACGCTACCGTAAGGAACGCGAAGAACGTTTGGCTAAGTCTAAAAACGGTTCGAAGTAAGCTGTTTGCCATTTCTTTGGGCTGAGGCGTTAAGCTTCGGTTAGGCTTTTTTAAACCTCATTCCTTTTTTTTGAGCCTGAAAGCGAGGTCTGTTTACGTTAAATCACGTATTATGGGCTTGAGTTTCCGAAGAACATATCAATAAATCCGGATATGTTGATGTTTTGCGTGCTCAGCGCGAATACACGACCACGAACACAAGAGACATATGGCTAAGAAATACGTTTTTTCCTCCGAGTCCGTTGCCGAGGGGCATCCAGACAAGGTTTCCGACTATATTTCCGACAGCGTTTTGGATGCATGCCTCGAGCAGGATCCGAACAGTCGCGTTGCGTGCGAGACGCTCGTTAAGAGCAACCAGGTTGTTCTCGCCGGCGAAATCTCCACGAAAGCTAAGCTTAATTACGAGGAAATCGTCCGCCAGGCGATTCGCGAGATCGGTTACATCAACGATGACGACGTCTTCCACGCGGACAAAGTTTTCATCACGAACAACCTGACCAGCCAGTCGGCGGACATCGCTCAAGGCGTTGATGCGAAAAAGGCCAAGGACAAGGACACTGCCGAGCAAGGCGCGGGTGACCAGGGAATCATGTTCGGCTATGCGTCGAATGAGACCAAGGAACTCATGCCGGCGGCGGTAATGTTTGCTCACCGTATCGGTCGCGAAATCGCGAAGGTCCGTCATGCGGGCCGCCAAGCGAAGTGGTTGCGCCCTGATTGTAAGTCGCAGGTTTCCATTCGCTACGAAGGTGTCAAGGCGATCGAAATCACCGCAGTGGTCGTTTCCACGCAGCATACGGACGACGTTAGTCGCAAGGAAATCGAGAAATTCATGGTGGAGAAGATCATCAAGAAATGCCTTCCCAAGAAATTGATCACTAAGAATACGCAATTCCTGATCAACCCAACCGGACGTTTCGTCATCGGCGGACCGCAAGGCGACGCTGGATTAACTGGCCGCAAGATTATCGTTGATACTTACGGTGGGGCTGGTCGCCACGGCGGCGGCGCTTTCTCCGGAAAGGACCCGTCGAAGGTCGATCGTTCCGCAGCATACATGTGCCGCTGGGTGGCTAAGAATATCGTGGCTGCGGGATTGGCGGATCGCGCGGAGCTTCAAGTTGCTTACGCAATCGGACACCCCGAGCCTGTATCCATCTCTGTCGATACATTCGGAACGGGTAAGGTTGACGAGGAAATTATCGAAGCAGCAGTTTCGCAAGTATTCGACTTCAAGCCAGCGGCCATTGTTCGCCAATTGAAGCTGAAGCGGCCGATTTACCGTTCGACTACGAACTACGGTCACTTCGGTAAGGATGATCTTTCATGGGAGCAGATGAACAAGGCTGTCGCGCTGAAGCGCGCCGTCGCTAAGCTTGGCGCTTAGTTCGAGGTTATTAGGCTGTAGGGTTTTAGGTATTTAGGATGAGAGATCATACGAAACTTCGCGCGTTTGAGTTGGCAGATGCCATTGCTCTTGAGGTGTACGGAGTTACGAAAGGATTTCCTAAAGACGAGCTCTATGGCCTTACCTCTCAAATGAGGAGAGCTGCGGTTTCAGTCCCTTCGAATATTGTTGAAGGGTGCGCTCGAGAAAGCGAATTGGAATATATTCGTTTTTTGGACATAGCCTACGCTTCTCTTCGCGAACTTAACTATCAGTTTTCATTGGCTAAACGGCTAAATTATTTGGATACATCTCTGGTGCGAAAGGTAGGGCCGCTAGTCGATGAGTGCGAGAAAGTATTGGGAGCGCTTTTGCGGTCCCGTAGAAAAATCTCAAAATCCTAAACCCCTACCACCTAAACACCTATTTCAATATGAGTGAAACGAAATTAGAAAATGATTATAAAGTAGCGGACATTTCGCTTGCGGAATTTGGTCGCAAGGAAATCGATATTGCCGAGCACGAGATGCCTGGTCTGATGTCGATCCGCAGGAAATATTCTGCAGAAAAGCCATTGCAGGGGGTACGCATCATGGGCTCTTTGCACATGACGATCCAAACTGCGGTTCTCATCGAGACGCTAGTCGATTTAGGCGCAGATGTTCGCTGGGTAAGTTGCAACATCTACTCGACTCAGGACCATGCGGCGGCGGCGATCGCCAAGTCGGGCGTACCTGTTTTCGCTTGGAAGGGCGAGACGCTCGAAGAGTACTGGTGGTGCACGGATCAGGCTTTGGCGTTCCCTGGCGGCCTCGGTCCTCAGCTTATAGTAGACGACGGTGGCGATGCTACGCTTCTGATTCACAAAGGCCTCGAGCTTGAGAACGGTGGCGACTGGGTGAATACGGATTCCGGTTCCGAAGAGGAGCAAGTTATTAAGAACCTGCTTAAGAAAATCCATGCCGAAGACAGCAGCCGTTGGGGCGAAGTGGCCAAGGAGTGGAAGGGCGTTTCGGAAGAAACGACTACTGGTGTTCATCGTCTCTATCAAATGATGGAAGAGGGCAAGTTGCTGATTCCTGCGATCAACGTTAACGATTCGGTAACTAAGTCGAAGTTCGATAACCTTTATGGTTGTCGCGAGTCTTTGGTCGACGGCATCAAACGCGCGACCGACGTTATGACCGGTGGCAAAGTAGCCGTGATTTGCGGATACGGCGACGTTGGCAAGGGTTGCGCTCAAGCATTGGTTGGCATGGGATCTCGCGTTATCGTAACTGAAATCGATCCGATTTGCGCTCTGCAGGCATCGATGGAAGGTTTTGAAGTTTGCCCAGTGGAAGACACTTTGGGTCGAGCTGACATCTATGTGACAACGACTGGCAACAAGGACATCATCCGTGTCGAGCACATGGAAAAGATGAAGGACCAGGCGATTGTTTGTAACATCGGTCACTTCGATAACGAAATCCAGATCGATAAGCTCAATGCCTACGAAGGTATCGAAACGTTGGTTATCAAGGATGAATCTCAAGGTGCCGTGGACAAGTACACGTTCCCGACCGGCAACTGCATTTATATGTTGGCCAAGGGTCGCCTTGTGAATCTCGGTTGCGCGACGGGTCACCCATCATTCGTTATGTCGAATTCGTTCGCGAATCAGACCTTGGCCCAAATCGATCTTTGGAAAAACAAGGAAACCTACAAGCCAGGCGTTTACTTGCTATCGAAGGTACTCGACGAGGAAGTCGCTCGCCTGCACTTGGAGAAGATTGGCGTTAAGCTGACTCAGCTCACTCCAGATCAAGCTGACTACATCGGAGTTAAGGTGGAAGGCCCATACAAGCCAAGTCACTACCGGTACTAGGAATTGTTCTCAGTTAAATTTCCAAGGGCCCGTATCATGCGGGTCCTTTTTTTGCCTGGTTGAATCGATCGACCCTTTTAGGTAGCTGGGAATTCGGCTTTTAGTCGCGATGAATTTGCGTCTTTTATGCCACTATTTCCTTCGCCTTTCTCCTTGCTCTTGGATTTGCGGGGCGCATTTTCATTGGGCTCTGCGGGAAACGCATCGTGTTTGGGTGGGTTTGCGGTATTCAATCGATTTCCGAAATGGCAATTTATAACAATTTAAGTGAGATGGTTGGTAACACCTCGCTTGTTCGACTGGACAAGTTTGGAGCGGGGCTGCCTGGCAGTATCATAGGTAAGCTCGAGGGTTACAATCCAGGCTGGAGCGTGAAGGATCGAATCGGCAAGGCGATGATCGAGGCAGCAGAACGCGATGGACAGCTTAAGGAAGGTGGCACGATTATCGAACCAACTTCTGGAAACACCGGGATCGGGCTAGCGATTACAGCTGCCGTGAAGGGTTATAAACTCATTTTGACCATGCCATCTTCGATGAGTGTGGAGCGTCGCAAGTTGCTCATCAATCTCGGCGCGGAGCTCGTGCTCACCGATGGACATCTCGGAATGCCGGGAGCGATCGAGGAAGCGGAGATGCTTCACGGCAAGATTAAGGGCTCCTTTATGCCGCAGCAATTCAGTAATCCGGCCAATCCGCAAGTCCACTACGATACGACCGGACCCGAGATCTGGAAAGACCTTGAAGGCAAGGTAGACGTTTTCATCGCTGGCGTAGGAACGGGTGGAACGGTTTCCGGTACGGGTAAATTCCTCAAGGAGAAGAATCCGAACGTACAAATTATTGCTGTCGAACCTGAGGAGTCTCCTGTTTTAAGCGGAGGAGAAATGGGGCCTCACATGATTCAGGGTATCGGTGCGGGTTTCATTCCCGGAGCATACAATGCGGATGTGGTCGACGAAGTGATTCAAATCGAAAGCCAAGCCGCGATTCGCGCCGCCAAGGAATTGGGCAAGTCCGAAGGTCTTATCGTGGGCATCTCATCTGGAGCGGCCGCTTTGGCTGCCAAGCACGTTGCGGCTCGCCCAGAAAACGCAGGCAAGAACATCGTCGTGATTCAGCCGGATACAGGCGAGCGTTACGTCTCAACCCTTCTCTTTTACCAAGACTAAAAAAGCAGCTCGTTCGTTTAGGATTACACGCCTAATCACCTACAGCCCCAAAACCTATCTATAAACATGCAGTGGAGACTCGACAAGAGACACGTTAGCGAAGAAGAGCAGGTCAAGGACAACGGCCTGACTCTTGACTTTGATGAAGTCGCGCGGAAGGGTGCGCTTGGAGGCGGCGAGAAGTTGCTCTCGAAATGGTACGGCATCTATGGCTCGCGTCACCCAGGTGCCCACATGGCCCGCGTCGTCATTCCCGGCGGTATGGTGACTTCGAGTCAAGCGCGTCGCATCGTGCAGGTGGCCGAGGATTACGGCCAAGGTAAAATTTCGATCACCACTCGTCAGTGCGTGCAGTTTCACTGGCTCAAGGCTCCGGCTTTGGCTGACATGCTTCGCGATTTGGCGAAGGACAATCTGAGCTGTTTTCACGGTTGCGGCGACGTCGCGAGAAACGTGGTGGCTTGTCCGCTGGCTGAAACGTGCCAATACAAGCGCTTGAACGTGATGCCATACGTCAAGGAAACGGCGAAAGAGCTCACGGCGATGCGGGATCTCGATAATCTGCCGCGTAAGTTTAAGATCAATTTCTCCGGTTGCGGCGCAGGTTGTGGGCAGCCGTTTATCAATTGTATCGGAGCGATTGCAGTGACCCGCAAGAACGATGCGGGCGAAGAGGAAACCGGATTCAAGGTCGTTATTGGCGGAGGCATGGGCTGGGAAGCGTTTATCGGCAAGGAACTTTTCACGTTCGTGCCAACAGATCGCATCACGAAAGTGAATCGCGCGATTGCGTTGCTTTTCCGTGATAACGGAGATCGTCGAGACCGTACGCAGTCACGTCTTAAATTTGTCGTCGAAAAGAAGGGTATCGGCTATTGCCGCAAGGTGGTCGTCGATTTACTCGAGGAGGAAGGCGTAAGTATCGATGGTATCGTTTTGACGGATACGATTGAAGATCTAGGCGTGCCTTATCCGGATCGTCCGATGCTCGAAGCGAATCCTGTCGGTATCGATGGGTTGATAACGGTTCGCGTGATGGTCCCGAAGGGAGAGCTCACGCACCCGCAAATGAAACGTATGGCTCAGCTCACTGAAGAGTTTGGCGACAAACGTTTGTTTTTCACTCAGCGTCAGAATGTTGAGATTCACGGTGTGAAGCCGGAGAAAGTTGAAACGTTGTCTGCTAAAATCAAGGAAGCCGGTTTCGCGACGGAAGGATTCTTTGGTTTGCAGGATATCGTGGCATGCGTCGGATCGACCTATTGCCCGAAGGCCGTTACGGAGACCCGCGCGTTGTACGACGTATTGCATCCAATAGTGAAGCAAGCGAAGTATGCGGAGATTTGGGATAAGGCGTATATTAATATTACAGGTTGCCCGAATAGCTGTTCACCATACCGCATTGCGGATATCGGATTTCGCGGAATGCGAATTCGCGAGCAGATCGGATCGGTCGAAGCTTACGAAGTCCGGATTGGCGGCGAGCATGATAAGTTCGGTAGGATATTGGGAGAATATAAAACGCAGGACTGCGCTCGTATTGTAGAGGCAGTATTGGATACATTTTTAAAAGAACGACAAGGCGAAGAATCACTCGCCCAATGCGTAAATCGTCTGGGGACAGCGAAATGAACGAAGACAATTCATTAGGACCATTCTTGGATGCGGTCAAAGGGCTGGATATCGAATACGATATGGCTCCGATCGATCAGGAGTACTCAACCTTTACTGGAGTAGGTGCCGAGCCTCTTGATTTCAAGAGCTACGCGAAGGATATTCCTTGTCAGGCAGCCTGCCCGGCTAAGACGCGTGTGCCGCATTATATCCAAGCTCTCGCTGAGGGAAATCCGGATAAGGCGTATTTGATTAACCAAGAGGACAACGTGTTCTCTGGTGTTCTTGGGCGCGTGTGCTCGCGCCCTTGCGAAGATGGATGCCGTCACAACTGGACCGATACGAATGGGCCGGTACATATTTGTCACCTAAAGCGTGGAGCGTCTGATAATAAGACAAGCGCGCCTTCTCCACTTCCGGCATGGTTCGAAGAAACCGGCAAGAAGGTTGCGGTTATCGGGGGAGGGCCTTCTGGTCTGACTGCAGCTCGCGAACTTCGGCGTTATGGTCACAGCGTTACGATTTTCGAACGAGACAGCGTGCTTGGTGGAATGATGGTTCAGGGAATTCCTGTTTTTCGTTTGCCTCGTGATACGGTTGCCGAAGAAGTGAAGGCGATTATCGATAGCGGTATCGATGTGAGATTGAATACTCCAGTCGACGCGCAGATGATGCAAAATATCATCGACGAGTACGATTCGGTTCTCGTATCCGTTGGCACCGTACACGCTTCGAATCTCAAATTGCAAGGCCTTCCAGAGGATGGGCATGCGGTTTCCGGTTTGAAATTCATGCGCGACTACAACATGGGAAACATCGAGGATGGTTCCATGAAGGGCCAGAACGTGATTATCGTTGGCGGCGGTTTTACGGCAGTCGATTGCGCGCGTTCGTGTGCTCGAGCCGCACTTCGTTTGGTTGGAGCTGAAGGCAATGTCACTATGATGTACCGTCGAACTGCTGGCCAAATGGCGGCTAAGTACGATGAGATCGAGGAAATGGGGGTGGAGAATGTTCACATCGAAACGTTGATGAATCCGCATTCAGCTCGCGTTGAAGACGGGAAGCTCATCGGTGTCTCATTCCAGCGCAATTCCTTGGAAGATTCGACGACCGAAGGTGGAAAGCCACGGGTTCATGCGATCGAGGGTACGGAAGAAGAATTTCCGTGCGATCTGTTGATCGTTGCGATCGGGCAAACGCGTACATTGAGCATTCTTCCCGAAGGCGTTAACCAGAACGAAGACGACGGGCATGCTACTTCCAATGAGAAGGTATTCATGTCGGGCGACTTCAACTACGGTAGCTTGGATGTCATTACAGCGGTGCAAGACGGCAAAGATGCTGCTGAGAAAATCGACACTTCTTTGATGGGCAACAAACGTCGCCAGAAGCACATCGCAATCGAGATGACGAGTGTGAATGGCGAGACCGGTCGCGTTCGCGATCACGACTTGCAGTTGCCTCCAGTGATGCCGACATTGCCTCTCGATCAACGCGATGGCATTGCGGAAGTCGAGCTAGGCCACGATTTAGAAGCCCTGCAAGTGCATGCGACTCGTTGCTACTGGTGTCAGCATAAGATGGAGATCGATCACGACAAGTGTATCCATTGTAACTGGTGTATCGAAGTAACTCCGCGCGATTGTATCAACAAGGTCTCTCGTCTCTTCTACGATGAAGACGACTATGTCGAATCGAGCTTGGAGACGGATCTCAATCACGAAGCGACCTTCATTTGGATCGACAGCAAGGATTGTATCCGTTGTGGCAAGTGCGTTCGTATTTGCCCGACCTCTGCGATTACTATGCGTAAGACTGAACTCTGCGGCTGCTCGACTGAGGAATTCGAATACAAGAAGCTTTCGAACCAGCCTTATGGCTCGGTTCTGCATAAGAAATACTAGGATTTCTTTGATCGACTTTGGCTGAGCGGGACGGGTTATGCTTTCTCGCTGCCTTTTTCGAAGGTGAGCGTTCCGATCGCTAAGGGCGAACCACCCAGCAATGCGTTAAGAGCGTTTGTAAGATGGGGATTGAGGCAAAGATCGCGGCAGGCCTGTGATTCGAAATGCAAGTCATTGAGTTTGTGTTAGCTTTTGGGGGCGATTGAAAAGTGTGTCGAAGAAGGACATAGAATAAAAAACGTATGGGGTTTCGAGTAAATTCAGAGATGGGTTTGGCTCAACGTAGGCGATGGGTCATTTCGGTCTGGAGGGAAACAGTTTCGGCATCCGCCACGAATGAATCTTGGTCAATTTTTCATTGATTCGGACATGGAGCAAGCCAAGTGTCGCCGAATTATGACTTCTCTCGAAATGGCAAATGAAACCTTTAGTCGGCACATTGGCTCGAATCCCTATCCTGGACGTGGTCTAGTCGTTGGCAAAGCAGCGAGTGGAGAGGCCTGGCAGCAGGTTTATTTTATTATGGGACGCAGCCCTAATAGTAGAAATCGGCAGTTTGCGGTTGATGGATCGAATTTGGAGACGCAACCCTTTGATCCTTCGAAGGTGGAGGATCCGTCACTCATTATCTACGAGGCGATGTTGGAATCGGGAAATCGGTTTCTAGTGAGCAAT
>JAPKDW010000272.1 GCA_028822375.1 Opitutaceae bacterium
GTCTAAATGCCGGATGGAAAGGCGCCTTACCAGAATGATGAAAATAATGATTGTATGGAGAGCGGCCGAGCTCCGAGCGGCCATTGCTAATGAGGATATGGCCGCTCGGAGATCCGGCCGCTACCTTTGAGTTAAGCGATCATTCGCTATGATCGGCCCACTCCTGCAGTCGTGAGATCATTGCCCTACCAATCAATTTATGAAAGATAAACTAATACTATTAGCCTTTTCGATTGCTCTATTCGCATCGACATCGACTTTCGCTGCCGCCGAATTCGATGAATCTATTCTCTTCAAGTCTGGCGAGGGGGGCTACTCGAATTATCGTATTCCATCTCTCGTTACAACGAAAGATGGGACGCTTCTCGCCTTCTGTGAAGCTCGTAAGGAGAGTCGCAGTGATAGCGGAAATATAGACTTGGTCGTTAAGCGCTCCGAGGATAACGGAAAATCCTGGTCGGCGCTATCTGTCGTGTGGGATGCTGGTGATGATACGGCGGGCAATCCGTGTCCGGTTATCGACGAGCGAACGGGTCGGATCGTGATGCTAATGTGTTGGAATTTGGGTACGGATCACGGAAAAGACCTGCACTCAGGAACGAGCAAAGGTACGCGACATGTTTATCAGACGCACTCAGACGATGATGGTCTGACGTGGAGCGATGCTAAAAAAATCACCTCATCGGTAAAGGATCCATCTTGGTGGTGGTATGCTACGGGACCAGGAATTGGGATTCAGATAAAGAAAGGTCCACACAAAGGACGCCTTGTGATTCCTGCCAATTATACGGAGCAGGGCGCCTTTGGAGCGCATACCTTGTATAGCGATAACGGCGGAGATACCTGGACGATTAGCAGTCTTATCAAACCTACCGTTAACGAAAGTCAGGTGGTTGAGCTTTCGGATGGGCGACTCATGATGAACATGCGTACTCAAGGATTTCCGAATACGAAGCGACCTTATTCGGGTTATAGATCAATCTCTTTTAGCAGTGACGGTGGAGTGACATGGAGCGATCCAGTTTCTGACGGCGAACTTAGCGACCCTATCTGCCAAGCGAGTATTATTCGCTATGACAACAAACGCATTTTGTTTTCTAATCCGAGTCCGCCGGTGAGCTTGGAGCGCGGACCGCGCGAGCGAATGACGATTCACCTTAGTCGAGACAATGGAAAAACCTGGCCCTCGAAACTCCAAGTGTACGAAGGCCCTTCCGCTTACTCGTCGCTCGCGAAATTACCCGATGGGAAAGTGGGCCTATTCTACGAGAAAGATAAGGACATCGCCTTTGCTAGAATCCCCATCAAACTTATTAGGTAGGGCAACGATCCCACTGAGCGGGAGCGTGCCGCGTAGAAGATCAAACCGATACGACGAGCTCATGACAGGCAACGTGGCACCCTCGGGGGTCGTTGCCCTACCATTCAATTATGAAATTCCTCAAAACGCTCTTCATTCTACAATTTGCATTTTTCATTTTGCAATTGAAGGCGACTCCGTCGCCAAACGTTCTTTTCATATCCGTTGACGATATGAATGACTGGGTGGGGTGCCTCGGTTCGGATCGTGTTCCGACTCCGCATATCGATGCCTTGGCTGAACGAGGATTGCTCTTTACTAATGCCCACGCTCCGAGCCCGAAGTGCGCGCCTAGTCGTGCGGCGATTTTAACTGGGAAACGCGCGTCTACAACGGGTCTTTATAGCAATGGTCACTGGTGGCGACCGGCGTATCCAGATTTGGTTACCTTGCCTCAGTATTTCAAGAATCATGGTTACATTTCTGCCGGTGGCGGGAAGGTACACCATCACACCGATGGATTCAATCCACCGGACCAATGGGATGAATATTTCGATTTGGTTCAGGATAAGGACCTGATTGTAGATTACTTTCACGAACGCGGCGAAGACCGTCGATTTTTGACCACAATGCCACGCCATCCGAACAATTCTCTCGACTGGGGGCCCATGGAAGTTCCGGACATGGAAATGGGAGATGGTCGCACAGTAGAGTGGGCCAGCGATTTTCTCTCCCGCAAACATGAGAAACCCTTCTTTCTTGCGGTCGGAATATTTCAACCTCATTTGCCGTTTTATGCGCCGAAGAAGTACTTTGATGATTTACCGATGGATCAGGTCGAACTTCCCATAAACAAAGCTGGGGACTTGGATGATATTCCGGAGGGCGGTCAAATCATGGCGAAAACCCGACGCAATGATCTTCGCATGATCGAAGAGCACGATGACCTGCAACATTGCGTGCAGTCTTACCTAGCGAGTATCGCCCATGCGGATACGATGGTGGGGGAGTTGATGAATGCGTTCGATCAGAGTGATTACCGGGAGAACACCATCATTGTTCTCTGGTCTGATCATGGGTATGCATTCGGGGAAAAAGATCATTACGCGAAAAACACGCTCTGGGAGCGATCGACGCATGTGCCGTTTATTATGGTCGTTCCAGGTGTCACTGAGGCCGGTTCCCGAACGGATAGTCCAGTAGACCTGACTTGTCTCTATCCGACGCTCACGAAGCTGTGCGGCTTACCGGTGCCAAATGGATTGGACGGCGTCGACATCGGACCTTTGTTGGAGAATCCAAGGGCGCAGTGGAAGCATCCCGCAATCATCGATTATTTGAGAGGCAACACGGCCATTCGCACCAAGGATTGGCGCTACATTCAGTACGACGAAGGCAGAAAAGGAGAGGAGCTATACGATCTGTTGAGCGATCCCAACGAATGGACGAATCTCATCGGCAAACACCGCGATCTAGTGGGCCCCTTCAAAGCCTGGCTACCCATTCGCTACGCGGAGGAAGTGCCGACCAAAGGAGCCTACGATTTTGACCCGTCAAATTACACATGGAGGAAAAGGTAGGGCAACGAGCCCGCTGAGCGCATACGCGTGCCGCGTATGAAGATACAACCAACGCGACGCGCCAGTACGTCGTTTTCATTTTTAATGAAAAGTGGTATTTGTTGCGAATCTGTTTACTCAGTATTTCGTCCGTATCTTCCAGCTTGAACCGAACGCTGACATCGAGTGTTTCTCTTTGCCAGGCCTGTATTTAATGTAGGTCGTAGGAAAAATCGTTCCGTCGGTTAGAATCTCCATGCTGGGATAACCGCAATCTGATCCTTTATAACTGTGCAGGAGTTTGACACGATACTGGTACTAGGCTAGCGAACAGCCGGTCAGCGAATTCGTAAAATCGCTCTCGCGAAGGGGGGCGTTAAAGCGTCCGCTTGAGCTAGTGGAGCTTGAAACAGGGCGATAATCTCCTCGCAGCGCCTAAAAGCTTCGTTGATAGCCTTTTAAATATTGTTGTTCGACTTAGGTCACAGTGGGAAGTCGATACCTTATCCTGTTGAAGTTATCGCGGCAACCCTGAGACGGATGAGGAAAGCTCCAAAAGGTAATTTCGAAGTACAGTCGGCCCCTGGAGCTGGGCAGTGACCTGGGCAGTGACCTGGGGTAGTGTGAGACTAGCGCACGGCGAGCTCGCTAGGGTTCGATCCGAAGGCTTGGCGGAAGGCGCGAGCGAAGTGGCTGGGGTTGCTGTAGCCCACGGCATTGGCGATCTCGAGCACTGTGGAGCCTCCTGCTCTGAGCATTTTGTTGGCACGCTCCATGCGTTTTTGTCTTAAGTATCTGAATACGGTTGTTTTGTAGCGTTGCCGGAATCCTCGCTTTAGCTTGAATTCATTGATATGGGCTTTGCGGCTAATTCCCGCCAGAGAATGTTCAAAGTCGAGATTTTCCTCAAGATAGGTGGCGGCTTTGGCAATCGCTTTTTCATCGTGACCGCGATAGCAGGGTTCGGCATTGGGCTTGGAGCTTAGCTCGCGGTGATCCGCGACGAGAGTCGTCAGTTCCAATGTTCTAGCATCCGCTAGAAGGCTTTCGCGGGCGCTGGAACTGGTGTAGCCACAAATATCCTGACAGATTCGCAGCATGCTCTCGCATGCTTGGCCTTTGACGAATAGAGATTCGTTACGTTTTGGGCAACCGAGGCAAGCACGCTTTAAGTGTAGATGGGCGTCTAGATCGGTTGCGAGAGATTCCCAAAACTCCTTGGAGAGTTCGACCACGATGAGTTGCAAGGGTCCGGAAAACCGGCAGCTTGCTGGCCATCCATTTGATGAGTAGACGAGCCACTCGTTGGTTAGGGCGTTCTGAGTTCCCGAGTCTGGCAGAGTAATGCTGATCTTGCCTTTCATGACGAAAACGAGTTGCGAAAAGGATTTGAACGGCCATTGAGTCGGAGCAATTTGAAGCTCTAGCTGAGGAGCGGAAAGAACGGTGGCCGAGATGCCTTCTCGCGATTCGAAGCGAATGGCTTCGATTTCGTTTTGCTCCAGCGTTATCTTGTGGTGAGTTGGTCGTTTGAAAAGGCAGCTTGTCATGGGTTTGGATTAAATTAATGCGATTGAGAATCAGTATCAAGAGCGTGTCAAGGATTTGATGTTCTTTCCCTATGTCTATGGGATTCTGGCTGCAATCAACTTGAGCGAGTTACTGCGTGGATCTGTATCGCTTTGTTCTTGGCGTTTCTCGAATTTGACGAGTTTGAAATGTATAGGAGAACAGCGAGTAACATAAAGTCTATGACTGCCTCCCGCATCGCCACCGCTGTATTTTCACCTTTAAGAGGCATCACTTCCGCAAAACCGAAGAGCGACTTGATTTAATATAAGGTAGCGTTTGTCTGAAGCTAAATAAGGGAATGGCTCTTAGTTGAAGAGAACTCAGAATTCAATTCTAGCGAGAGTCTTTCTTGAATCGGTTTTCGGAAGAAATCGATGACGCGTTCGGTGGTTATATCGAGCGATTTTTCGTCGAGTTTTACGATCAAGGAGTTTCGTATTATCTTGTTACCTTACTCAATCCGTTTTGGAGCGCTTTGAATCCGTTACGGGGTAGAGAGTTGGTTCGACTTTTGCTAACCTGGCGGATTGATTATGAATAGGTTTTTAACAATCTTGCTTTTTGGAATATCGCCGCTGTTTGGGTCAGAGGAATTGGATCTTGCTCGGGCCACCTTGAAGGAGTGGGTCAGTGTCGAGAAGAGCATCTCGCGGGAGAAAGAGGCTTGGCGAAATAAGAAGGCCACGGTGCTTGAT
>JAPKDW010000273.1 GCA_028822375.1 Opitutaceae bacterium
ATTCACGAAATTACGATGCTCGCCAACATACACCGGTAAACGCAGATCATTCGCTCCATATACTTTATTCATAATCTCCTGATGACTGCTTTCGACCGGCGTTCTCCATCCAGTATTGCCGACCCATCCCTTCGAGCCAATAAACCTCAGGCTTGGCCCGCCACTTTTGATCGAAATCTCAACACCCGATTCAAACCGATAAAGCACGTCGTTGACCTTAGCATGATCGAACAACCCTTCGCCTAAATACTCGTTATTCGTTACGATCGAATACGACTGATCCTGCCAATCGTCCATTGCCCACAAGGCAGTATCGCCCAAATGAACACCCCAGTCGGTCAGCAATCCCCCGCCGTAATCCCGAATCGTGCGCCAACCGATATAATCCTTATAGTCCGCCATGATGCGTTCCTTTTGAAAGGGAACCTCCGGCGCTGGACCCAGCCACATTTGCCAGTCTACGTAATCCGGGATCGGATCTTCTCTCAACGCTATCTGACTCGTCGTGCCAGTAGGAATAGTGATCTCGATGCGCTGGAGCTTTCCAATATCTCCATTGCGGACAACTTCAGCCATCCGACGATATTCCGGCAAGGCCCGATCTTCCATAGCCATCTGAAAAACTGCCCCGTAGCGATCAACTGTATTCACTAAGTCGCGACCTTCTTTAATCGTGTGACTCGTCTTTTCGCAAATAACGTCCTTGCCCGCACGTATTGCAGTCATGGAAATGGGTAGATGCCAGTGATCAGGCGTCGAGACAACAACTGCATCGACGTCTGATCGGCTACAAACCTCTCGCCAATCTTGAGTAATGTTCTTTTTAGAAACCGCCTCTGCACCGACCTCTTTCATCGTTTCCAAAGCCAATGGAATTTGCCGACGATCCACGTCGCAAAGAGCCCTCACATGACAGTCGCTAAACCCAGCTAGGTTCCAAAGATTTACACCGCGCCCATGTTTTCCCAATCCGACAAAGCCCAGATTGATTCGATTCGACGGAGCCACGGCCCCGCCAAGACCCAAGGTCTTAGCAGCAACGACCTGAGGAAATGCAGCCATCAAAGGCGCGGCTGCGGCCAAACCTCCCACAAACTGCCTACGATTTAGGTTTTTCTTTTTCATTCTCTCTACTGGCTAAGAAATTGATCTGTATTCGCTTTTTACCCTGACGGCTCTATCCGACCTACAGGATGTCAGTAAGATACTTTTTCGCCTGCCGATGGGCAGCAGCATGGCTCATCGTTTTGGGAGTTCCCTCTTCAATCGCCATCTCGAGCGTCAAAGGTCCCGAATAATCGAGCTTGCGCAATCTCCTGAAAATCTCTCGATGATCCACATCTCCGTCTTGAAAAGTCTCATCCCAAATGCTCTTTTGAGATTGTCGCAAATGGGTCGTATTTATCCGATCCCCATAAAGCGTCATCACGTCGAGCACAGCGTGATTGCTATCGCCGCATCCTCGATAAATCCAATGCGTCTCCAAACACAGTCCCATTGCTTCAGGAGTGACGTTTACCATCATGTGATGGAATTCCCTTGCGCCGTTTCGCAATTCTGGCGTGTGCACGTGATACGAAAGCTGCATGCCTTCCTCAGCTAAACCTTCCCCCAAAAGCTGAAGGGCCTTCGCCTGTCGCGTCAATTGCTGGTCATTCTTCCCGGTCGGTTCGGTCCAAGAAATCGGCTTCGGATTACAGACGACATAACGAGCGCCTAACGGTTTCGCCAATCGAGCTTGAGTCAGGACAGACTTCACCTCCTCTTCGAAATTGTCTCCGTGCAATTCATTGCCCGCATAGATCGACACCATTTCCAAGTCGCGATACCGTAATAATACGGAAAGTCGATCAGCCTCCGCTTCCGACTCGATCGTCTGCTCCCAGGCATCCAAGCCTGCCTCCTTCACTTGATCCAATATCTCGGGTAAGTGATCCTTCCAGTTCTTGCCATCCGCCCGGTAGTACTGCAGCCACGGATACACCTGAGTTCCAATGAGTTCTTTCATAGCTCGTCTGTTTTCAAAATACAGTGATAGCGCCTGAATTCGAGATCCTTCCTGAGGTCTAGAAATGACCTGGCGAAAAGAAACCTCAACGAAATTAGTACGGATATACAAGAAAGTGATATGAAAACGATTTAATAAAGCATCCCCGGGGCAAGCCCTCTCCCTGTCCGGTCGACTGACGCTTCAAGCTAAATCGATTGCCAAGCGCCGTCGGCATCAAACGAGGCTTTTACCGCATCGGTGAACTTCATGTAGGCCAAGCCATCGGCGAAGGAGGTCAATGTCACCGGACTTCCGGACCGAATACTATCGATGAAGTCGGCTTCGACATTCCAGCTTCCAATGCTCTCGGGCTTCGGTTCAAGGATTGTCTCCGTTTCGCCAATGAGCGTCTGGTAAAGAGTTCCCGTTTGTAGATCGAGCCTCAGCGTTCCTTTCGATCCGGAAATCGCGTATTCATCGCGACCATTTCCCAATTCGATTCCAGTCATCAATCCCGTAAGGTGTAAGCCGTCATCGTACACAGCTGTGTAAGTGAGGCTCTCGGGAATCCTAACGGTTTGATCCGTGCTTGTTTCCGGATCGAATCGGTTTTCGGAAAAGACCCGACCATAGGCCCATACGCGACTCGGTTGACGCTGAATCCAGCGCTGGACTACCTCATAATAGATTCCTAGCATCATCGCATTGTTACCGCTGTATTCAATGTTTTGGCGCCAACTAAGCGGAGCGCTGGAATCGACATTCATCGGCAATGTCTTGATCGATCGTATTTCTCGTAAATCGCCAAGATCTCCTGAGTCGAGGACCGCCTTGATCGTCGCGTCCCATTTTAAAGTAAACGGTGCTGGAACTATCTGCGCTACCAATTCCGGGCGCTCGCGAGATGCATCGATCATTGCCTGACCCTCCACGGCATTCATCGCCATTCTGGCTTCAGTGAGAACATGTTTACCGGCACGTAATGCTGCGATCGAAATTTCCGCATGCAAATAGGGCCAGGTGCCAATGCAAATAGCATCGATCGATTCATCCGCCACTACCGCCTTCCATTCAGAAGCGATTCTAGGTATGCCAAAAGCATCGGCTGCTTTCTGCGATGATTCCTCGCTACGATTGCAAACCACATCGACGCTCACTCCGTCAATTGCCAGGAGCCCCGGTATGTGCTTTAATTTCGTATTCGTTCCCGCGCCAATCACGCCTACTCGGATCTTTTCAGAGCTACTCATATGGAAGGTATGACTACCGAGCAATCCCGGCGATGGCAATAGCGAAGCAGCAACACCTGACTACACAGCTCACGCCACATAGCAGCGAAAATACCGAAATAGCAAAGAACAAAACAAAGCAGATCGCGCACTAAACTTAATCACGTGATTGAGTTTAGTGCACAAAAGCCTCCTGGCAAAGGTAGGATTATTCCGGTCACCTCTTATTCCTAAACCGTATGTTGGTAGGGGTTTCCGTTCCGAGCAGCCGCAGTGGTCTGCACTACTTCCACGCCTGGTCGAGTCGAGCAGCCCTACGAGGTGACTCTTTTAATCGCACCCCTTCCGTAGAGGCGTTCGAGAAGACCTTTTAAAGAAATACGGCACTCGTCTCGCAACAATCTAATCGACCCGAGAAGCGAACAAGGACCGCTTCGCTCGTTCGCCATATTGCTCGCTGAGCATTTCCCAAACGCGATCGCGATTCTTGAAGCGCTCCGATAGGTACGGTTTCATACGATGCTCGAAGCTGTCCTTGAAAAAGCGGGATAAATCGATCTTCCAGCCTCCTTCGTTCGAAAAACGAACGCTGGACCCCGTTGGGTGCCCTGACCGCAACAAGCGCCCCGCGGTCACTCCGCTGATCGAGTCGACCTTGCCGATCGACGTCTCGAAAAATTCCTCTTCCAGCATATCCGTTAGATAGCCGCTAATTGCGTGGTTTTCCGTATCCGACCGAAGGGACGCATTCCATTCCTTCCAATCATCCACGGTCAGAAAATCCAGATACATGCGCAATTTGAGAATCATGTATCGATCGAACGGCTGGAGTCCCTTCATGGACGCTTCCTCTCCTCGGATAATCCATGGCTGAAGCCCTTTGAAATATGTCCGGGAACTTTCGCTAACCAAATCATCAATACGATGCGTCTCCCCGCTCTTCCAAGCAGATTGAAAGGAGTCGAAAGCGTCCTGCGGATCTCTTTGATCGCTTCCGCAAGATACTAAGAATAGCGGCATGAACGTAGCACCAGCAAGAATGCCGCTCTTTCCGATAAATCCGATAATCTCTCTTCTTGTAAGCACGCGTTAAAGCTCCTCTAAATACGACAAATTTTCACTGTCAACTACGAGCAGGCAATCAATTTCTCCAATCCAACTGATTTCGAAAAGATTGCACGCATAGAGCTCGCCCTCTTATAGCCTATTAACTAAACCAAGATCTTTTATGAAGATCACCAGTTACAAAGTTACCCCAATTGCCACGATTGATCCTCCGTTGAGAGCCGCTTCGGGACTGCATGCCCCCTTCGCTTTACGGGTCATTCTCGAGATTGCCTGCGAAGACGGACTCACTGGATTTTCCGAAATACCTTGTACGAATGGCGTGGACGAATCTCTGAATCACATTTGCGAACATTTGCTCGGAGAAGATCCGCTTCAGCTTACGAGATTGTTGGAAAAAGCCAAAACCAGTCTGGTATCGCTGAAGCGAGAAGACGAAGCGCGTGGCGACTCTCCTTGGGATCAACGAATCTGGGTCCATGCCCGTAGCGCCTTGGAAGTTGCCTGCCTGGACTATCTGGGAAAGCGATTTGAAGTACGCGTGTGCGATTTGCTCGGTGGAGCCGCTCGAGAAGCGGTTCCTTTTGGAGCGTATTTGTTCTACAAGGAACCGGGCGCAGGGGGAGATTTCGCTTTTGGCTCCGATGACAAAGCAGAAGGCTGGGCAGCGGTTCGCCAAATGAACACCAAATCGCCTGACGAGGTAGTTCGACAGGCCAAGTCATTAATCGATGAATACGGTTTTCAATCGATCAAACTCAAAGGCGGAGTTCTTCCGCCGGATGACGAAGCCGATGCTATTTTCGCGTTACGCGATACCTTTGGAAAAGACGT
>JAPKDW010000274.1 GCA_028822375.1 Opitutaceae bacterium
TGATGACTATGGCCGCTCGGAGATCGGCCGCTACCAGAACAAAACCAGTATCTAACTACGCGGCACAGGGCAAGCGCTGGACCTACAAGCGACTAGCTCCCTTCCTGACGAAACTACCCTTTCACGCAACACGGCAACATTGCCGCGTCTTCCATGCCGTGAATAATCTTCTTATCAGGAGGACAAAAAGTTGCTAGAGCTCCTGCCAGTTCCGCTTTGTCGCCATTGACGAAATAGTAGGGGTTCAAACGCAATCGACCAGAGGCTTCGTAAACCTCTCCACTATCCGAATACAAAGGATGCTTGAGGCGAATCGACTTTCGAAATTCCTGAATAACGTGCAGATGAGTATCCGCCATAGAACACGCTTCTCTGAGAGCCAAGGTCCATTCGTCTTTGGAAACATCACTCCCGATCACAACGCTGCGCGAGCCCCAAGCAGTTTCGTGAAACCCGGAAATTTTAAGCACCAAATTCCGCTCCTTCTGGCTCGCCTCCGCCAAATCCATCCAAGAGTGCAAAGGGCGTCCTTGAGCATACGGTCCATCCACCACCGCGCCCGGAGGAAGCGGCGCAGGATCGACTATCCATGTCTTAGGAATCAACGAATCCAAAATCTTGCGGGAACGCTTCGGAATTGCTTCCTTCCAAAACTCTGCAAGCAAGTGATGGTGATACAATCCCATCGCCGACTTCTCCTCGAAAAAAGGCTTCAACGGCGGGTCCAAAGCGACTTCGCCGTTTTCCCAAGCTTCGATAATAAACTCGGCCGACTTGATATTCGCCAGATCGAACAACTCGAAAAAACGATAAACCACATCGATCTTTTCCGGTGTTCCGTCAACATCCATATAGAGCCCGCCACCGAGAGGAAACACATCATCCGCATGCAAACTAAACACGCGAAATCCTCTTAACTGAAGCCGCTCAGCGAGCCAGTCCATCTCTGGTTTGTAGGTCACGGATTCTTCGCTGATCACGATCGCGATCACTGGATGATCCTTATCCGGAGCCAACGAAGCCAAGCGACGGTAAAACGCGTTTTCCATCGCTCCATCGGCTCCAAGCATCGGGTGCTCCGAATCCTCTTGATACAAAGCGTTCAAATAAGCAGTCAACCCAATACCTCCAGGAACCGAATCGAGCTCGGAAATCGAGAAACCATCCTCTGTCACCAAAATATCAGGACGTATAACCGGTGGCACGCGACCCTTGCAGGCTTTACTCCGACTGAGAGCCACCAATTCCTTCGGTTTACCGCGATCCAGGTACTCCGCTACCCATGGAGCGTAGAGTTCCTTATTTCGCAGCAATTTCTTCCCGTCAGCGCTACGCGAATACAAAACCTCTAGAGCTTTGTAGAAATCCAGGCTCGCTTGTCCAATCGCTTCGAGCGACTCGACAATCTCGCTGCTCAGCTCCCACGGCTTCGGAGACGTTCGCCAGGTCTTCCCTTCGAATAACTCCTGACGAGCAAACGCTTCCTTTAATTCTTCAAATTCCATTATGTAAAAATCAGTAGCTCAGAGCTTTAGCCTGAGCAAAGCATAGCCATTAGAACGTAAACGTAGGGCTGGCGCTTGCGCCATGCCGCGAATGAAAACGCATCTCGACCAACGCGGCGCGGCGCAAACACAGGCCCTACAGAAGGTATCCGCACCTCATCCTTCAACCTTACGCCTTCAGCCTTAGACTCACTCATCCAGTTGAATATCCTTGTTCCGGTGACGCGGAGATCCCGCTCTCAACCATGCGTTGATGAACTTGTCGAGATCGCCATCCATAATGTTCTGGAGATTACCCGAATCTACTCCTGTGCGCAGATCCTTAACCAATTGATAAGGTTGAAAAACGTAGCTTCGAATCTGACTGCCCCAGCCGATCTCGCCCTTTTCGCCATAGACCTTCTCGAGCTCCGAACGCTTAGCATCTTCCTGCTTCTCGTATAGCCGCGCTTTGAGCATCTTCATCGCAGTTGCCCGATTCTTGTGCTGAGAACGTTCCGTCTGACAAGCAGCGACCACTCCCGTTGGGAGATGAGTCAACCGAACCGCCGAGTCCGTTTTATTGACGTGCTGACCGCCCTTGCCGCTCGCGCGATACGTGTCTTCGCGCAGATCCTTATCGTCGATCTCGATCTCGGCATCATCTTCGATTTCCGCAACCACATCAACTGCGCAAAACGAGGTGTGACGCCGGGCATTCGAATCGAACGGGCTTATCCGCACCAAACGATGCACTCCACGCTCCGCATTCGCATAACCAAATGCATTGGGACCTATGATTCGAATTGTCACTTTGGACAAACCCGCTTCTTCGCCCGGCAGAATATCGATAATCTCCGTCTTGAATTCGCGACGTTCAGCCCAGCGCATATACATGCGAAAAAGCATATCCGCCCAATCGCATGACTCGGTTCCGCCAGCTCCGGCGTTCACGCTCAAGATCGCATTGCAGTGATCGTGCGGTCCTTTCAGATAACACTGGATTTCCAGCTCATCGAGCTCGGTCTTTAGGACTTCCGCCGCTTCGTCCAGTTCGACCGCCTCTTCGGAATTCTCGTCAACACCCTCTTCCTCCAGAAGCTCTTCCATACCTTGCGCATCCTCGAGCTTTGCTTTGAAACCAGACAGACTGCTGACGACCCGTTTCAGCTTATTCGCTTCGCCGATTATTTCCTGGGCCGCTTTCTGGTCATTCCAAAAACCTTCCGCAGCCATTTTTTCCTCAAACTTAGCTATTTCGACCTTTTTGCCATCGACGTCAAAGATACCTCCAAAGATAACCGGCGCGCTTTTCTAGTTCCTCATGCAAGGATTTCGTCTCTGGCTTGATCATAAGCGAAGCACATTGAAAAAATCTGCAAACGAGATCAAGCGCGGAGCAGTGTTTTTCGACATTGTCCGCAAATGCGATGCAGTAGCTCCTGACAACTGCCTCCATGGCATCTACAAATCATGACTTTAAAACACTCCCTAAGACTAACCCCCATGCGCGAATCAATGACCCAATAGGGTTCTATTCAGACTTTGAGGTTTACAATTACCCAATTAACGCCTTGGTTAATTAGATCATGCATCAGTCAGCCGCGTTTTATTTTTGGTTTTATACCTTCTGGAACTCCCCAGTGGCCGGCTGACCATACGCAATCTTAACGCAACGTTAGCAAAAAGCCCTGGGCCTCCTTAATTGGAACCCAGGGCTTTTTGCATTCATACACCAAACTCAAAACATGAAAACCGAAACCCTAGCTCAAACCGCTATTACGAAAACGGACCGAACACTGAAATCAGTCCCACTTCCCTCGCCGGACCAACTCCGAGGCACCATCCCGCGAACTCCCAATTCCGAACGGACCGTCAATCGCTCGCGCTCCGAAATCGAGGAGATCCTAACCGGCAAAGACGACCATCGCCTCCTAGTCGTCTGCGGCCCCTGCTCGATTCACGACATCAACGCATCGATGGAATACGCTAGGCGACTCGCCAATCTCGCAAAATCCGTCGAAGACGAAATCGCTATCGTAATGCGGACCTATTTCGAAAAACCCCGCAGCGTCGTTGGATGGAAAGGACTTGTTTACGATCCCGAACTCGCTGGCGCGTCCGCTCCCAACAACGGACTCAGTATTGCTCGACGTCTACTCACTCAGATAAACGAGATGGACCTGCCCTGCGCTACTGAATTCCTCAACCCAGTCATAGCTCCCTACCTGGAAGATCTCATTTCCTATGGTGCCATTGGAGCTCGCACAGCCGAAAGCCAAATTCACCGCGAGCTCGTAAGCGCCCTGTCGATCCCGATCGGAATGAAAAACGACATGCAAGGCGACCTACAAAGCGCGGTAAACGCCATCCAATCCGCCAACCAAGCCCACAGCATATTCGGTATCGACGCTCAAGGAGCCCCCGCGATCATCCAAGCCCCCGGAAACCCATACGCCCACGTTTTCCTAAGAGGTGGCCATCAAGGCCCTAACCTCGACCGGCAATCCATCCAATCCGCGACTGAATCCCTAGCCAGTTCAACGCTCAAACGCCCCGTAATGCTCGATTGCTCGCACGCAAACTCCAACAAAGACTATCGCAACCAAGGGCCCAACGCCATCAACGCTACCGAACGCTTCCTCGACGATTCCCCCGAAATCGCCGGCATAATGCTCGAAAGCAATATCATCGAAGGCAGCCAGCGCTTCCAAGCTGGGAACAAACACACCTACGGACAATCGATCACCGACAGCTGCATCGGCTGGAATGAAACCGAAATGCTCGTCCACAAAATCGCTCGAAAACTGAAATCCCGCCGTGATCGATAAAAAAGATTGCCATCAATAAAAAAAGGCATCTGTTTGTGCCCTTCATATTTCACAGGCCTAGGTGGTGGAATTGGTAGACACGCCAGATTTAGGATCTGGTATCGCGAGGTGTGGGGGTTCGAGTCCCCCCCTGGGCACCAAAAAAATTGACCGCTTCATGCGGTCTTTTTTTGTGTCCAGAGGGGGACGAGTTCCGAGCGCGAGCGACAAGACCGGGCTCGAAGAGAACCGGAACACCCCCGAGTGAGCGCAGCGATCGAGCAAAGGGGTTCGACGAAGCGACATAAGGAGCGAAGATGGGGTAACGCGCAGCGTTAGTCCGAAGGACTTTGAGCGTTCTAGCTCAAACCCAACCCCCCTCTGGGCACCAAAAAAGAAGACCGCTTCAGGCGGTCTTTTTTTGTGACCAGAGGGGGACGAGAACGAAGTTCGACGAAGCGACATAAGGAGCGAAGATGGGGTAACGCGCAGCGTTAGTCCGAAGGACTTTGAGCATTCTAGCTCAAACCCACCCACCCCTGGGCACCAATTCAATCCTCAAGTAGCTATACATCAGCTACTTGAGGATTAGCTGAAATAGTTCACACAATTCTCACACAAAACCAGAGTCCAAACTCAGTTTTAGCAGCTCGGCGAGCAGCACACGCCGCCAGCATCCAAATCTCCAACAGTCAGCCAGTTTGATCGAAGACTCTAAAATAGGTATTCAGATCAACAGACACGGTTGACTTCAATCCCCAGCAAGCTGCCCAGTTTTTCGATTTTGTCGCCGATATGCCCCACGCCGATCGCGCAGTGATG
>JAPKDW010000043.1 GCA_028822375.1 Opitutaceae bacterium
CCTCGGATTGTTCCAACTGGCCGCTCGGAGATCGGCCGCTACCAGATTGTTGGGTATGCGCGTTCAATAAAAAAGGAGGACCGTGAGGCCCTCCTTTTTTTGAAAGTGAGTGAAGAGCGACTTTCCCCGTTTTATGGAAGCAGGTCGCTGACCATGCTTTTCTCTTCGCTGAGCTCGGCTTCGGTGGCCTTGATCTTTTCCTGACTAAAGGCGTTGATGTCTAGACCTTCGACTATGCTCAGGTTTTGGCCGTCGCTTTGCATTGGGTAGGAATAGATGAGGCCTGGCTCGATTCCGTATTCGCCTTTCGAATGCACGGCGACGCTGAAGTAGTCATCGCTGGCGGTCGGGGTAATGATCGAGTTGACGGTGTCGATTGCAGCATTGGCAGCCGAAGCTGCTGAAGAAAGCCCACGCGCCTTAATGATGGCGCCTCCACGTTGTTGGACGGTTGGGATGAAGTCGTCTTTGAACCATGATTCGTCGGTGATGACTTCGGGGATGGCTTTGCCGTCGATCGTAGCGTCGAAGTAATTTGGATACATCGTAGAGGAATGATTCCCCCAGATTGCTAGTTTCTTAACGGAAGTGACGTCGACCCCGGCTTTGATTGCGAGCTGTGTCTTGGCGCGGTTCTCGTCGAGACGGGTCATTGCGAACCAGCGATCCTTGGGGATGTCTGGAGCGTTGTTCATCGCGATCAAGCAATTGGTGTTACAAGGATTGCCGACTACGAGCGTACGAATGTCGGAAGCGGCGTTGTTTTGGATGGCTTTGCCTTGGCTGGTGAAAATCTTGCCGTTGATGCCGAGCAAGTCTTTGCGCTCCATTCCGGCTTTGCGTGGTACGCTGCCGACGAGCAATGCCCAGCTTGCGTTGTTGAAACCTTCGTTGAGGTCGCAGGTCGGGACGATTCCTTTGAGAAGAGGAAATGCGCAGTCTTGCAATTCCATGACGACGCCTTCGAGGGCCTGCATAGCTGGCTCTATCTCGATGAGGCGAAGGACCAACGGTTGGTCGGGTCCGAGAAGCTGGCCCGACGCGATACGTACGAGCAGCGAATATCCAATTTGACCGGCGGCGCCGGTGACTGCGACATGAACAGGTGCTTTCATAGGGGAAAAGCGTTAGGGCAGCCGATATTGAATGCGACTAAAAACGCATTGGGTTCGCCGAGAAGTTCGCCCGCTTATGAAGGGAAAAAGTTCTGTAATGAGCGGCGGCGCTAGGGGGGCGTTTGATTCTACGCGTTTGAGAAGCGAGCGGCTAAGCTATCGTAGGTCTTGAGGATGGAAGCTTCAGTGGTTTCCCAGTCGATGCATCCGTCGGTGATGGATACGCCGTATTGGAGGTCTTCCTTGGGAACTGGGAATTTCTGACTGCCGCCATTGATATTGCTTTCCACCATGGCGCCGATGATCGCGTTGTTGCCTGCTTCGACTTGGGCGATGATTGTATCGAGTACTTCTGGCTGCTTCTCGGGTTGCTTGCTGCTGTTGCCGTGGCTGCAATCGATCATGATCGCTTCTTTCAGGCCAGCCTTCTTGAGGTCGGCCACGGTCTTGGCAACGCTGTCGGCATCGAAATTCGGTCCGTTACTGCCGCCGCGTAAGACGACGTGGCAGTTTTGGTTGCCGGCGGTGGTTACAGCTGAAGCTTGCCCATCGCGATTGATACCGAGAAAGGTTTGCACGCCTCCAGCGGCCTTGATCGCGTTGATCGCGACTTGGCAGGTGCCGTCCATCCCGTTTTTGAATCCGACGGGCATGGAGAGGCCTGAGGCCATCTGACGGTGCGTTTGCGATTCAGTGGTACGGGCGCCGATGGCCGCCCAAGAAACGAGGTCTGCGATGTATTGTGGAGTGATTGGGTCGAGCAGCTCGGTTGAGGTGGGGAGGCCGAGGTCGATAATGTCGCGAAGAAAATTGCGAGCGACGCGCAGGCCTTGGTCGATATTGGCGGAGCCGTCGAGATCAGGATCCATTATGAGGCCCTTCCATCCGAGAGAGGTGCGTGGCTTTTCGAAGTAGACGCGCATTACTAAGCAAATGCGGTCGTTAACTTTTTTGCTGAGAGCTGCGAGGCGTTTACCGTATTCGAGGCCGGCGTCGATGTCGTGAATCGAGCAGGGGCCTACAACCAGAAGGAGTCGTTTGTCGTCGCCGAAAATAATGCGATGAATCTCTTGCCGGGATTGGCTTATGAATTCCGCTTGAGCTTCTGATTTAGGAATTTCGTCGATCAGGGCGTGAGGCGCGGGAAGCGTGACGGTCTGCGTGACGTTGATGTCGGAGGTTTTCTTCACAGGGCGCATAGTTGGGAGACTGCTCGGTGAATTTCAATTGCGAATTCACGTAATGATGCAGAAAAGCCTGCCATTTGGGCAAAAATAAGGCGGGTAGCCTACCCCTAAGCTACCCGCCATCTTGTTTTCTTAGTTACCCCAAAATCCCGCTAGGCGGGAAAGTCTTTGTTGTTGACGTCTGAGATAGGAATTGAGTGGTGTCTGTCAATGGATTTATTGAGAAAAGATCAGCGATTTTCACAACTCATTGATATATGGTAGGTTCCGTAGCGTGTTTTTATTCGCCAAAAGGCGTTCTTTTTATCGAAGGCGAGGATTCGGCGACTTTTTTGCAGGGCCAGTTCTCTCAGGAACTCCGAATTGAGGATAAAGGAGTCGCTTATGGCCTGTGGTTAAATTCGAAAGGCAAGATTTTGGCGGACAGTTTCGTTTTAAAATTGTCGTCGGAAGAATTTCTGGCGGTTAGCTATTCGAGCGAAACGGACTTTCTGAGGGAGAATCTCGAAAATCGGATCATAATGGATGAAGTGGAGACGCGGACGACTGATTCAGATTGGATTGGGGTTTCGCTTTGGGGGGCAGCGATTGAGGTAGCCCTAAATCTACTCGGATTGGAAGAGCCGTCGGAAAATGGTTTCTTTTCAATTGATGATGTTTTCGTATTTTGGGGACGCCGAAATGGTGATCGAAATCTCGAAGTAGTTTATGCTAGTGGCGAGTTAGCTGAATCGTTGAAGGTAGCTTTGGTCGATTCTAAAGTTCATTTTTTGGATACGAACGAGGTTAGCTTGATGGCGATGCGATCAGGTAATTTCGAATTGTATCGAGATATTTGGGGGTCCGATCTACCGCAAGAAACCGGATTGGGCGAGTGTGCAGTTTCGTATTCAAAAGGTTGTTATATTGGACAGGAGGTAATGGCTCGGTTGAAGTCTATGGGGCAAGCTCGGCGGGAGCTTCGATGCGTTTCGGTATCACGTCTTCCAGAAGGCGAGAGTTCGTGGAAGCTTTTGGACGGCGAGGGAAAGCGCGTAGGCGAATTGCGAAGGGTCCTTTCGGAAGAGGGATCGATTATCGGATCGGCGATGCTAAAGCGATCTCGGGCGGATGGCCCATTTACGATCGACGGCCAGGCGGACGTGGTTGTTGAGCCGATAACAGTAGAGGGTGGCGGAATAAGCGGATGAACGCGGAAGACGAATTTTCAAAGTTGGTGGCTTTGTGTCAGAAGTTGGGCTCGCCTGAGGATCAGGCGAAACGAATGGCGGGGCAGCTTATTAAGCGGGCGGATCAGTGGGTTGAGGAGCGCGGGATGGATCGCGTCGAAGCAATGCAACGTTTGTTGGAGTTGGTCGTTTCGGGGCGACAAGGCCTGACTCCGCCTGGATTTGAGAGCGAAAAACGGTCTCGGAGCGGTGAGGGCGAGGAATTTTAAGGGAATGCGAACAATTCGTTTGACGCGGGTGTGTAAGCTTATTCGATTCAGTCCGTTTCCAGTAGGAAACATTCTCAACCTCTAATTAATTAATTACGATTCCCACATATGACTAAAGCTGAACTTGTAGCAGAAATTCAAAACAACCTTGGCGACGCTTCTAAAGCGGATGCGGAAAAAGCATTGAGCGCAGTATTGAGCTCGATCAAGACCGCAGTCAAAAAGGCGGGCAAGACCGTTAAGATAAGCGATAAAGAAGCAAAGCCAGCTGTCGCAGTTCAACTCGTTGGATTCGGTACGTTCTCGGTTACACGCCGTAATGCACGCTCTGGAATCAACCCACTCACTAAAGCTCCTTTGAAAATCAAGGCTAGCAAAGCCGTGAAATTCAAGGTTGGCGCAGGTCTTAAGGACCAGCTCTAGAATTTCTTTAGAGATTAAACTTTTTGATCCCGCAGCTCTAAGGCTGCGGGATTTTCGTTTTTAAGATTCGTCGATGACTATGATTGAACGTTTGAAGGAACGCTTTAAGAGCAATTATCAGGCGTCCCCTGCCGTAATCGCTGCGGCTCCTGGGCGCGTTGAGGTAATCGGGAATCACACGGATTATAACCAAGGACCGGTAATCGGCGCGGCGATCGATCGGGGGGTAGTCGTAGCGTTGAGGAGAATCGATGAGGCAGTATTCAGATTTTCTAGCGCAGATTCTTCAGTGATCGAAATTTCGGATTCAAGTCAGCGGCAACGAGGAGTGGCTTCGTGGTTGAATTATCCTCTTGGCGTATACAATGCTTTGATACGCCGCGGATTGAAAGCGAGTGGCGGTTTCGAGATGTCAGTAGAATCAGACGTACCTTCTGGAGCGGGGTTGAGCAGCAGCGCCGCGTTGGAATTGGCATCGGGTAAAGCGTTTAGCGAAGCGTATGGATTGACTATCGGCTTGGATGAGTTGGCGGTTGCGGGCCGCGAAGCGGAAAATGAATTCGTGGGCGTGCCATGCGGAATTTTAGATCAGGGCGTTTCCGCTTGCGGGAAAGCGGGCCACCTCGTGCATATCGATTGTCGTGAACTGAAGTTTTCGACAATGCCCTTGGGGGATGACTTTAGTATATGGATTTTCAATACGCATAAAAAGCACTCTTTGGTCGAGTCAATGTATTCGCAGCGCCATGAGGAATGTCGGAAAGCGGTTGAGCAACTGAAGTCGGCAGGCTTGGAAATTGAATATTTGGCGGATGTTACTCCGGAGGAGTTCGAAGCCAATAAGAAGAGCTTGGATATTGAGATCGCTAAGCGTGCGGAGCACATTGTCTATGAAATCGATCGAGTTAAACGTGTCCGGGCATTGTTGGTGGAAGGCAAATCAGCCGAAGTGGGCAGGTTGCTGTTCGAGTCGCATGCGAGCTCGCGCGATCTCTTTGAAAACAGTGTAGAAGAGCTTGATTATCTTGTCCGGATTTTGGAGTCGATGCCGGACGTCGTTGGCGCTCGCTTAACAGGCGGGGGTTTTGGCGGCGCGGCGATGGCCTTGGCGGGCGAAGCGTTTACCGAGACTTATGCCGAATCGGTTGCGTCGGCGTATCGTGGATATTTTGGGGAAACGCCGGTGGTCATTCGCTGCCGAATTGCGGATGGAGCTCGGGTGTTGGAGTCTGCGTCTAAGTAGGTTTCGGGGATCGAAGGTATCCGTTTACTTTGACTGGACCAATTCGATCGCTAATGCGAAATACTGATCGACCTCTTTTTCAAGGAGAAGCAGGTAGAGTAATCCGCCTGCAGCCAGCATTGGGCCGAAGGGCATTTGCTTGCCGATAAGTCCGTCTGCATCTTCCTCGTTCTCGATGGCAGCCTTCTTGCGCAGGCTCGGGATGAGGGCTTTGATTAGCAGCCAAATTCCGAGCCCAATGGTGCCGATGACAGCGCCTCCGAAAAGGGCGAATACGGCGCCTTGCCAACCGGCGAACGCTCCAATCCCACCAAGTAGCTTTACGTCGCCGAAACCCATGGCTTCTTTTCTGAGAATCGCTTCAGAGGCGAGAGCGATCCAGAGGATGAGTCCGGAACCGATCATGATGCCGATAATGGCTTCGAAGAAACCTTTGATCGGAGCGATCATTGGAGCGACGTCTTGAAATCCATGTAAGGAGGGAACGGTTACGGAAAGTATAGTCCCGAAAAGCGCTGCTCCGTAGGAAAATCGATCAGGGATTTCCATGTGATCGAAGTCGATGAATGCGGCGCAGATCATCAGCGCAATAAACAGAAGCAAGCAAGCGGCTTTGGCGTGCGGGTGTTGAAGCCACGCGGCGAGAAAGAGCCCAGCGGTCAGAAGTTCGATGAATGGATAGCGAAAGCTGTAGGGGGCTTTGCAGCAGCGAGCTTTGCCTTGGAGAATAAACCAGCTGAAAATTGGAATATTGTCGTACCATTTTATCGGTTTCCCGCAGGCGCAGGTAGATCCGGGATGCACGATTGATTTTTTAGCGGGTATTCGATAGATGCATACGTTTAAAAAACTTCCCACGAGCGCTCCCAGAATAAAGATCATGGACGCGAAGAAGGCGGGAAATTCCTGATCGATGGCTTTGAGGTCTGAAAACATGGCGTAAGGGGATTTAGGCTATGGCGCTTCTTGCGGCGCGATCCATTGTGTCAGGGTTGACCGGATGATCTGTCCAAATTTCAAGGGCTCTAACGCCTTGGTAGACGAGCATCGAAAGACCATTGGCCGCGTGGCCTCCGAGCGATTCGATTGTTTGCATCAGAGCAGTCCGCGGTGGGTTGTAGACCATGTCGTAGAGCGCGAGCGATTTCGAAAGCGCATTCGCGGGCAACGGTAGCGGGTCGTCGGGTTTTAGCCCGAGCGAAGTGGCGTTGACTAGTAAAGCGCCTTCCGGGATTTTAAGAGTTGGGTCGTCTGGCGCTTTCCCGACGAGAGGGATCGTTCTTTCTTGGGCAATCGGGTTGATCGCTTCGATGAGCTTGGCCAGCCTTTCGGGGTTTCGGTTGACGATTGTTAGAGATCGACAACCGCTTCGCAAGGCTTGCACGGCGGCGGCTCGACCAGCTCCGCCTGCGCCGAGTATGATGACTTCACTATCGGCTAGCTCTCTCTTTAGTTCTATGCGAATGCCTGATTCGAGTCCGAAGCCATCGGTATTGAAGCCGATGTAACCGGTATCCATTCGCCTGAGAGTATTAACGGCTCCGATTTCTTTGGCAGCAGGATCGACTTGGGGCAATGCGGGCAAGGCTATTTCCTTGTGCGGCACGGTTAAGTTAAGACCGAAAAATCCTTTTTCGTAGAAAAGGGGAAGAGCGTCTAAAAGCTCTTCGGGCTTCACTTCGAATCGGAAGTATTTCCAGTCTGCGAATTGTGGATTCTCTCGGGTCAGTTCATCCAAAGCGGCATTGTGCATTGCCGGGCTGATGGAGTGGCGTACTGGATAACCGAGTACGGCGAGACTGGTGCCGTCGCGTTGCCAGTGAGAGAGGTCGTCTAGAGTGTAGGTATCTTCGGAATGGAAGCTATCCATGCTGGGAGGGAGCGAATTGGATTGCTTGGCTTTGAGCGAGACAAATTTGGGAAGAAATTACACGTGTTTCTCGTAGGTTTCTTGAAAGTCTTGTAGAAAGCCCTGAAAGAGCTCTGACATGGGTTCTTCTCCGGAATTCGATAAATGAGGTACGAGGTTCCGGCAGATGCGCGTTAGCGTTTCCTGAGTTGAAACAGGGGCGAGATGACTGAGGTTTGGCTGCATGCAGACGGCTTCTACGCGTTTGAGGAATTGCCCGGCAGTGAGGATTTTGCCGCGCTCGAAGGAGTCGATGTAGAAAGGAGCGCTTTCTTCGAAGCAGCCGATGACGAAATGGCCTGGCGCTCCGATCGGTTCGAGGGGAATGCCGAGTCTGCAGGCGACGAGCAAATAAATGGCTGAAAGGGTGATGGGAAGGCCTTTGCGGGTTTGGAGAACGCTATTGATGAAGCTGTTGTCCGGGTCGCTGTAGCTTTCCATGTTTCCTCGGAAACCGTATTCGTGAAAAAGGACTCGGTTGATGACGAGGCATTGCTCGCGGTAGCTCGCGGGCCGGGCGATGAGCTCTATGCATCGATTGGCTATTTCGTCGAGTTCTTGGCAAACCTTGCCTATGTTGATATCGGGGTAGGCGACGCGACTGATCATAATCCAACCGGATTCCAACTCGTAGTTCATCGAGCGAATAAACGCCCTGAATTCGGCCGCGGGGGAGGAGCTTTGCAGCTCTGATAGATAGCGGCTCGCGTGCCAGCTGAGCAAGCGGTTGGAGCCTTTGATGGCTTTGTTTAACAAGTCGATTCCGTTGCCCTCCATTTGGTCTAGGGTTCTGAGAATCGTTTTTCGAACAATGGGGCTGGGATCGTCTAGAAGACTCAGAAGCGCATCTTTCTCTTCCTTTGTAATCTGGTCGCCTTGCACGTTGGGAAGCATGCAGATTGATTAGGTGACCGCAATAGCGAAGGAGCAAATTTCGATCTCGAAATTCGCAGTACGGCAGTACGTTTCGAACTTGGATGCGCACCGTGTCTGGTTTGGAGTGGTAGGGAATGACTAGATTCGCGGCCCTATGAATAACGAGCGCAATTACTTAGGGGTGAATGATTATTTGTTATATGTGGAATTTTGTAATAAAAAATCGAATATCCCTAAGTGTCGCTTTATCAAAACCTTAAGAAAATTCAGTTATAAAAAGGAATGCAAAGAGTGGATTACGCATAAAGATTGGTTTTGGTCCGTCGATGTCTCTACCAAGGCATATTCCGCCGAAACGAATGGAAGCTAGAAGCGCAGAGCATGGACCCGCTCCACAATAAAAATACTTTAGAACAGTCTTTCCCTTACTATCGCGAACGCCGCGAGAAGGATGAAAAGCAATCTCCGATGAACACGAGTCCCGGACTCGAGGGTGATGAAATCGGAGAGGGTGGAAATTCCGATGACGAGACTTTGTATTTCGAAATTCCCTACGCGGGTGGCCCCTCGGGCAAGCACCTAAACACAACAGCTTGAAGAAGCGGATCCTTGGTGTTCAAGGTGATGTCTTAAACGACTTCGGGGAGTTTTTGTTCGGTTTTCGGGTCAAGCCTTCCGTGATTGTCTCCATGAGACTTCCGGGCAAAAATGGTTTCGTGATGAGTCCAGCGATTGCTTTGCCTTCGAAACGTTCTTCGATCTCTTCTTTTAAAATTCCGCTCATTGGAAAAATTGCGATATTCGGATCGATAGCCATGATCTCATCGTAGAGGTCTTCGCCTTTCAGTTGATTGAGGTTTAGGTCGAGAAGAACGCCTTGTATCGAATTGTTTTGGTCGTGAAGCGCTGCGAGCGCTTCTTTAGCGTTCGCTGCGCGGATTGTCTGTATATCCGTGGCTTCCAAAATGATCTGCAAAAGGTTTCGAAGACTCTCGTCGTCGTCGATGATCAGTATCGTTGTTTGGGTCGTTCCTGACATAAATTCTAACGAAGGTTTATGAATGGTCCGGTGAAATGCAACGGGAAATCATACAAATAGCTACGGCTGAGTTTTTGCTTTGGGCTGCAACGCACCTCTAAAGAGTGTCTTTGGACTGCAAATACGCCACGGAATTCCGTCGGTAAAGCTACCCGGCCTTTGGCTGCAATTTGTTTTGCTATTCCCGAGCGGTCCAGGATTCTTTGGGCGTGTCCCTTGGTAAGGTAAAAATGATGACAGGCTTGGCGATTCTCGGTTTGGTGGTTGGTGGATTGCTTGTTTGGCGATACCAGGATGAGATCCGAGCAATTGACATTCGTGCGATGGTTGAGTGGATCAAGTCTTTTGGGCCGATTCCATTTTTCGCAGCAATGGCGATTCTGCCTTTGCTTTGGGCGCCGGTATCGCCGTTTCTGATTGTGGCCGGCGCTGCTTACGATCTTCCTGTGGCTCTAGGGGGATGTGGGTTGGCTTTGGCCATAAATATGGCGATCTCTTGGCTTTTGGCGGGAAAGCTTTTTCGACCTGCGTTCGAGCGGCTAGTTCATCGATTTGGCTATAGCGTGCCGGAGGTTACTCCGAAAACGATGATCTCTATTGCGGTCTTGTTGCGCATTACTCCGGGATTGCCATTCCCGTTGCAGAACTACCTGCTGGGCTTGGCCAAGATGCCATTCGCGTGGTACATGGCGATTTCGGTTCCGCTGACTCTGGCTATGGCTAGCAGCATCATCATTTTCAGTGATGCTATTTTGAAGGGAAATAAAACCGTCGTGATGCTGGCGGTTGGTCTTTTCATTGCATTAGGTTTGATTGTCCGTCAGGTGCGGGCTCGTCTAAAGCGGAAATATTTAGCAGAGGAGTCGGCGTGAGTCGTTCGTCGGGATTGCAGTTTGGCGAAGAAGAGGCTCATACCGTTTCGAGCTTTACGCGCGAAATCAAACGGCTTCTTGAAGGTTCGCTTAAGGCTGGGTGGATAAAGGGAGAAGTATCCAATTTTAGAAGACAGGCGAGTGGGCATCTTTATTTTTCTTTGAAAGACGAATCGGCTCAACTTCCGGTTGTCATGTTTCGAGGAAATGCGGTCGGGCTCGATTTCGAGTTGGATAATGGCGTTGAAATTCTCGTGTATGGAGAAATCAGCGTGTACGAGCCGCATGGCCGCTATCAGTTGATCGCTCGAGCGGCTACCCAAGCGGGGCATGGAAAGCTGCATCGCGAATTCGAACGGCTAAAGCGCAAATTGCTGGAGGAGGGTCTCTTCGATAAGGATCGAAAAAGGCCGTTGCCTGCAGCGCCTCGTTCTATAGCTTTTATAACGTCGCCAAGCGGAGCTGCTGTGCAGGATTTCATGCGTATTTTGAAGCGTCGCGGTTGGCTGGGACGATTAGTTGTTTTGCCGACCAAGGTGCAGGGAGCGGACGCCGCAGATACATTGCTTGAGGGATTGATCACAGCGGAGCGACTGGATTGCTTTGATGTGATTGTCCTGGGGAGAGGCGGTGGAAGCTTGGAGGATCTGTGGTGCTTTAATGACGAACGTCTGGTTCGGGCTCTAGCGGCTTCAACGATTCCGGTGATTTCGGCAGTTGGGCATGAGATCGATTTTACATTGTCGGATTTCGCTGCGGATCTGAGAGCGGAAACGCCGTCGGCGGCCGCGGAGCTTATTAGCAGCTCCTATCTTGATTGCGTGAACCGAATTGAGCTAGCAGGTGAATCGCTGGACGAGCATTGGGATGATCGCCTGTCGAATTATCGCCGTGATTTACGCGATTGGGCCGCCCGCATACGAGCAGTGGCTCCTGAGAGGCGCCTGGAATTTGCCAAATTGAAGATAGATGAAATGGCGAGTCGTATCGAGACGACCATGACGCGCGAAATAGCCAAAGCGCGGCGCCGGTTCGGTGATTCCCGTGGCGTTTTTGGAAAAATCCGTCCGGAGCGTTTTCTTTCCGATTGCCGTCAACGTTTACGATTGTTGGACGAACGAAATCGCCGCGAGCTTGACCGCCGATTGTCGGTGTTGAAGCAGCGATTTATAGAGCTCGGCACGGAATTGAGGGCGATCGGTCCAGACGCGACCTTGAAACGAGGGTACTCAATATTGGCGAGAGAGGATGGATCGGTTATCGCATCCGTGTCCGATCTCTCGGAAAGCGAGCGAGTCCGGGCGACCTTGGCCGACGGAGAATCGTGGTTGATTCCGGAAAGGGAGTAGTTAGAGGGCTTCTGTTATTCGATCGACTTGAAGATTGAAGGGAGCGCTAGGCTGCGACTTCTATCTCTTCGAGAATGCGAATAGCGAGAGGTATGTTTTCGACTTTAAGGACGAGTCTCGTGGAGGATCCGGTTTGGTCTACGGATGCGTAGACGTAGTCGATGTTTATATGGGCTCGAGCCAGTGCTATCGTGATGCCGGCTAGGCGACCTCGACTATCGTTTAGTCGAATGGTTAGCACGGATTCAGATTTCGCTTGGAAACCGTTTTCTGCAAGGACGACGGAAGCTTCACTAGGAGAATTGGCAATGAAGCGAAAGTGACCGCCGTCCATATTCTCTGCTATGGAAATGGCGTTGATGTGAATATTCGATTCCGAGAGCAATTCGCTTATGCGAGCGATTTGTCCTGGTTCGTTTTCAATAGTGACCGAGAGTTGGGTTTCAATCTCGTGTTTCATAGACATAGGGGAAGTGAAGATTCTAGTAGACGATGCCGATTGGAGAGATGTCTCGCGGATTCGGGCAAATGAAAAACCGGGCACGCAATGAGCCCGGTTCGAAAATTCATTTATGCTTCCTGGGGATTAGTCAAGTTGAGAGTGATCTCGATTTCCCGACTTCTGAAAATAGCGCGATACGCGATCGTGGGCGATCTGGCGTTTGAGCTTTGGGCGGGCGAATCGAAAATCTTCCGCGCTTAAATCTTTCTCGCCGAAGTATGAGGAAAAGACTCTAAGGGGTGGGTTGTATTGGAAAACGTCAACTTTTCTGGAGAATGTGTTCATTGGGGTGATGGTGGTTCGGGGTTAATTTCAGATCTACCCTCTCCTTATCGGCTACTTGGAGTAGTTTTTAAGGGGCTAAAGCTCTTATTTCATGAAAGTTTTGCTAATTTAACTATCTAGGTGTTAATCTGATTGTATTCAAGGGTTTATGAGGTGGCTTTCGGGCCTGAAATCGATGATCCATGATCTTCCAGCCTGCGTGTTATGAAATCCTTTTCGTCCTTCTTTTTGCTACTTTCGATTTTTCGTTCCCGGAGGGATAATTCCGAAGTCTTTGAATCCGTCTGACCCTTTGGTCCGAACTAGAAGGATAACCAAAGGCGAAAATATGGATACGAAGACAAAATCGATTTCGGGAGCGTTAGCTGCATTGTTATTAATATTTATTTCGGGGTGCGCATCTGGAGGTTACGAGACGGTTCCAAACAGTTCAGCAGGTACGACGCAGTCGATTGATCTTGGGACTGTAGTTGCGACGCGAACGGTCAAGGTCGAAGGGGAAAGCAGTCAACTGGGACTTTATGGTGGAGGAGTGATGGGAAGCGCTATCGGTTCGACAATTGGAGGCGGCGATGGCCGAGTACTGGCCAGTGCGGGAGGTGCAGTGGTTGGAGCGATTGTCGGAAAGAAAATCGAGAAAGCGCTAACGACGAAACTGGCTCAAGAGATGACGATTGAATTGGATGACGGACGTACGGTAGTGGTGGTTCAAGAGTTGAAGGATCCTGAGTTTTATTCCGGAGATCGAGTGAGCGTTTTGCAAACTCGAAACGGTGACGCTCGCGTGCGTCACGAAGATTACACGACGGCACAGTATTGAATCGCAACCGGGTTCATTGCTCGAAGCTTGCTCCGGGGTGGCAAACAAAGGGCGCAGATATTCACTTTAAAGATTTTTTTGAGGGGAATAATAAAGAGACGGGAAACCGTCTCTTTTTTTGTACACGAGTATATGTATTCGTCGAAAAGAGCGCTATGCATCCTTGATCTCGATATTGTGTATATTCGTATTTTTAGTTTAGATAGGTAATTGGATAGATGTAATTGTAGTTGGCTCAGGGTCATCGCTTGGATTTGATTGATTGGTGTGGTCGTGTTGTCAGGGGGTGCATGTTAGTCCAACCGGCGGAGTGGCGTTAGCATCGCGTCTGAAAGGTGCAGGTGTCGATTTTACCAATGATTGGGAAACGGCATTCTTTAACGAAACGGATAGGGCGAATGAGGTAACGGATGCCAGTTGGGCCCTTGAGCGCTCGGAAGACCTTGTCGCTTGGGAGTCAGTCGCTCCATCGGAAATCGAAATGTTGGCTGGTGACGAGTATACGCGTATTGCAGCGACGACACCAATTCCCTCTGATGCGGGTGGGCGGTTGTTTCTTAAAGTGAACGTTGTCGAATTGCCGTAGAGGTTGTTGAAAAGGTGTAGGAGCGGGTTTACCCCGCGATTTTTCATTTTATAGAATAGGCACGCATTATCGCGGGGTAAACCCGCTCCTACAATTGGGCATCGGAGCAAGCTTCGGCTTATTTTGGAGTGTCTTAGAGGTTGTTGAAAAGGTCCACATTTTCGACGTAGGGCTGGCGCTTGCGCCACGCCGCGTAGTAAGAGAGCCATCTTTTATCGCGGCACAGCGCAAGCGCTGGCCCTACGATTTGCGACTTATTTTGGAAGCGATCGGAACTCGTTTGAAACTATTCTAGCGATTTCCTAAAATAGGAGAGGCTCTCTTCCAATCCGCCGATTCGGTTTCGGACGAGCCAAAGCTCACTGTATTTATATGCGAGAATATTGAGTTCCGACGCTAGTCTGTCGCAATCGGGAGATTGACCATCGATACTTGCTAGGCTTTTGTTCACTGCGAAAAGCAGTAGGTTGATTGTGAAATCTAATTCTTGCTTCGATTGCGATGCGTTCTTGGTCAGCGATTGTTCATTGACTAGGTCGCTGTGTATTTTCGAAAGCGCATTGCGGCAGGATTCTAATTCCTCTGGAGTTGTCTTACCCAAGTGCTCCGAGAATTTCTCTCCATTAGAAAAAAGCAGATCGTTGAGGAGCGTCCGGTTTGCGGGATTATAGGAAAACGCATTTATCGATTCGCTAAGCGAAATGATTGCTTGGGCGAGGCCTTCGGATTCTCCTTCAAAGAAAATCGTATTGATTGCTTGGATGTCGTCGAACTCGTTTTCCGAATCGCGATTCCATGAGAGAGTAGAGCCCCAGACCAGCGCAGGATAGCTTATTGGTGGGAAGTGGTGATGACCGAAGTCGCCCCAGTCTGTGAGAAGCATTCCTTTTGCGCCGTTCTGAACTGCTTGGTGGGTTGCTTCTTTTATAGTTGAAATCGCATTCGAGTATCGTCCGCCAATGGTATTCCAGGCGGATGTACCCGGCGAGACATAGTAGGGAATGCCAGATTCGCGGAAAATCGCGCATTGTTCTTCGAAAGGGTGGTCAGCTTCGTAACCCCAGATGATTCCTATTGAGTTATTGGGCAACTCGCTCGCGAGCTTGGGGGATTCGAGTATGATGTCTCCCCAGAATTGCATGGTCTTGCCTCGCCCTGTTACGAGGCGATGTATCGAAAGAAGGTGGTCGAGATAGACGCGGTGTTTACCTTTGGCTTCGATTGCATCGGCGCTCCAGCCTTGGCCAAGCTCCCAGGGTTCGTCACCGCCGATATTAAATTGCTTGCTTTGAAAATTGGGCAGTAGTTCGTGGTAGAGTTCGGAGACGAAATCGAGCGAGTCTTGATTGGGCTTTAGCGTACCGCCTGCATCGCGTTGCCCGAGAATGGGGTGTATGTAACCGTCGGGGCATTCGGCGAGATGCTGGTAGTCATCGTGGCAAAGCCATCTTTCCATATGGCCGAAAGAGTTTTGATTAGGAACAAGTTCAATGTATCGGTCGTGGCAATACGCATCGATTGATCGAATATCTTCGGCAGTAAGAGGGGACGCGTTTTCCCAGACCGCTTCGTGGTTTCTATAGGCGAATGTGTGCTCGGTGTAGAGTTGGAGTTGATTGTATTTCAGAAAAGCTAAGCGATCGATCAGCTCGTAGAGCGTTTCCATCGTTGGGACTTTGCAACGACTGATATCGAGCATGTATCCACGGACTTCTAGATCCGGTTGGTCTTCGATATTGAGGCATGGCAACGATTCACGGTTGGTTTCGATGAGTTGCCGGAGAGTTGTGAGACCTCGGAAGAGGCCCGTTTCCGTGGGAGCTTCAATCGAGATCGATTCGGTGTCGACAACGAGCTTGTAGGATTCCGGACAGACGGTCTCAGAAGAGAGGGCTAGCGTGAGTTGGGGCGAGCTCGTGCTTTCAAGACTTAGAAACGAGAAAGACGGGAGCGATTCTCGAAACTGTTCGCTAGGGTCGAATTTGAGGTCGACTGCGATAGATGGAGTTAGCGAGAAAACTCCAGGTAGGATCTTGATCGATTTGGGGATGGGCGTTAGGCGCATGGGTTCAATCGGATGATGATTTGCGAGGTCGTTTATCGATTAGCTATTGTTGCCCAGGACGATTGCATCGATGAGATCCGGTAGTTGTTGAATGGATTCAAGCTGATAGAAGTTGTCGTGATCGTGAGGGGGGGATTGGACGTGTTCATGTTCCCAAGTGATCCGATAGGGGATGTGCACGCCGTGTCCGCCGAGATCGAGGACGGGAAGGATGTCGGATTTGAGCGAATTGCCGACCATTAGAAATTGTTCGGCAGGGATTTCGTTTCGCTGGAGGACTCGAGCGTAGGCTTCTACGGTTTTGTCGGAAACGACTTCGGTGCGTCCAAAGTGATGGGCGATTCCTGATTTGGCGATCTTGCGTTCCTTATCGCGCAGGTCGCCTTTGGTTATTAGGAGCAGGCGAAAGCGTTGGTTGAGACCTTGCAATACGCCTTCGACTCCCTCGAGCAGCTCGACGGGGTGGAGTAACATCTGGCGGCAGTGGTCGATGATGCGCCGGATTTCTTCGGCCTTGATCGCCCCGTCGGTTAGGCTGATGGCGGTTTCGATACAGGAAAGCGTGAAACCTTTCACTCCATAGCCGAAAAGTTCGAGATTGTTCATCTCCGTTTCGTAGAGAACGCGTTCGACGGTTTTGGCGTCATGGTACTCGGAGAGCAGGGCGCAGTATTTCCGATGGTGGTCTTCGAAGAGGTTCTCGTTGTGCCAGAGCGTGTCGTCGGCATCGAGACCTATGGTAGTAATGGGCCATTTCATAGGACGTCTACGAGTCTCGCGATACGAGACAGGCGTGTCCAACCCGTATTCTCGGAGTAGGATTGATCCTGAGCATTTCCAGGAAATTTCTCAACATTACAAAAACGTAATGAAGGCGCATCCATTCTGTAATTTTCGTGTGGTTTACTAGGCACATACAAAACGAAGAACCCTTCTTCAATCTTTTGAAAAACGAAAATCTTAATCACCGGAGAATCTTTATTATGAAAACAACGAAAATTATCATCGCTTCAATCGCAGCCAGTATCGTCAGCGTCGCTTCCTTCGCCGATAGCTTGAATCAGACTTTCGAGTCACGCATGCAGCCACAAGATGTCGCGGTACTCATGCTTGGAGGTCACGACCTTGATAACGACGGAGCGCTCAACAGTGCGGAGCTAGCGAATTCGATCGAGAGCCTCTACGAAATGCGTCAAGAAGCGATCCGCGATCGCCGCGATACTCTCGTAAGCAACGGAGTTATTTCAGCGGCCGAAGGCTCGAATGGAATCATCACACTCAGCTTGTTGCCTGAAGATGCAGCGGCGATTGTAATGAAGGACGGCGACACGAATCAGGACCAGGTGCTCCAGGCTTCTGAGCTGATGGCGACTGCAAAATCGCTTCGCAAGCTCGACTTGGGCACTCGTGCCCCATCAGCCCGCAGATCGTAAGCAAACAATTTTAGGTAAAAGGGGTATATTAAGGCCGGGAGCGATTATCGCTCCCGGTCTTTTTTTTTCGTCGCTTCAGAGCGGCCGCGGCATAAGAGTATGGTTTCCTCTGTCGTTTGTTATTCCGGCATCGAAAGCTGCCAGATGTTGCTTGTCCCCAAGCAGCCGTGGAAGTCGAATCAACCGATGCGGTTGCCTAGAGACAGGCAACCCTACCATACGACTGAAAGAAACGAACCCGGTGGCTAAGCCTTAGTTCTGAAAGGACCGACCTTTTAAATTACAACGTTGTGATCCAAAAGGTTGAAACATTTTAGCCCTCGTAGAGCTTGGCTGTTTTCAAGGCTTGTTCGAAATCTGGCCATAGCGGGGCGTCGATGCGGATGGATTCGCCCGTGATTGGCTGGTCGAATGTCAATTGGGTCGCGTGAAGAAACATCCGGCAAAATCCGAAATGTTCGAGGAATGCGTGGTTTTGCCGAATGTCGCCGTGTTTCGTATCGCCGATTATAGGGCAATTGATGTGATTCATGTGCCGGCGCAGCTGATGCCGTCGTCCGGTTTTCGGAAAGAGTTCCACATGCGAATAGCGGGTTGTTTCGTATCGGCCCGATGGAAAGGGGTGCTCAATTCTAGAAAGCGTCTTGAAAAGAGTGAGCGCCTCTTGCGCTTCGTCGCTCTTTCTTTTTGGTCCGTGTTCTAGAAGTTTTCGTAGCGGATGATCGATTGTCCCTTGGTCTGGAGCGAATCCGCGCGTGATGGCTTGATAGCGTTTGGCGACTTGGCGTTCTTCGAATCGCCGTTTCATTTTGGCCAAGGCGACCTCATCGTATGCGAAAAGCAGTACGCCCGAGGTGGGCTTGTCGAGTCGGTGAACTGGAGAAACGCGACGGCCAATCTGATCGCGAAGCAATTGAACGGCGAATCGAGTTTCTTTGGCGTCGATTCCGCTTCGATGCACAAGCAGGCCAGGCGGCTTGTTGATCGCTATGTAGTGGTCGTCCTGGTACAGGACTGGGAGAAGTTCGGTGTTGGGTGCGTTCAATTGAAAAGTAAAAGTCCTGCGTATGCTCAAGGCGAGTGCGTTTTAACGTGTCGGCTGGTAGCGTTGTTTGTCCCCAAGCAGCCCCCCACAGCCATAATAACCTGGGGTTTCGTATCCTTCGTGGAGGTCTCTTTCTAAGAGACTGTTAAATAAGTCAGCGTAGGAGCGGTCCCGCTAAGCGTATACGCGTCAACTTAACTGAATCGTCTGAAAACCACCCCGACGTGTCGAGGTAGCTACACCGAGAATTCGGTGTGGAGTCTGCAATAATTCTCTCAAACAGACTTAAGTTGACGCCAATGCGCTTAGCGGGACCGCTCCTACAATGAGGAAGCGGAAAAATCTTCGTCTGCGGACTGTCCTGAACGAATACGTCCGGAAACGATTTCAGTCCATTTGTAGAGGCTGCCTTCTTTGCCTTTTTTGATGCTTTTCCAAAGGGATTTGGCGTCCCGTTTTTGAAGCTCGTAGTCGTTGAGGCCGTTGCTGTCGCAGGAAAACACTTTCGAGTAGCCTTTGAATTGTCGAGGGCGACCGAGAACTCTGGAATGTCCATCGAGTTGAGGAGCGGATTCGAGTGATTTGGCATCCATACAAATAAAGCTATAGGGGAGGCTTCGCAGATCGATTTCCATGATCTGGGCGAATCGCGCCCAGTCGCCATCCATGAAGACTTCGATGGGCGTTTTGGCGAAAAAATGACACCAGTGGCGCAGATTGTCCTCGTCGCGCATCGGGCATTTTTGGACGCAGACGCAAGGAGCGATTGGGTCGTGCTGTCCAAGCAGGGCTTCGCGTTGATCGAGGAGCAAGCGACTGCTCAAATGACTGCCTGGCTCGACCCAAAAGACTTGTTTGGCGGAGCGGGAGAGTTCGGTTAGTTCCGCTCGGTCGTCGAGGGAGAGTTCGTTCAATACGTGGCTGATGACGCAAATCGTATCTTCGAGCGATTCGAGGGAGTTTGGGTTGGCGATCGAAACGGTTAGCTGGGGGTGACGTTCGAGTATCGCGTCTTTTGCGAATTCGCAGGCGATGGTCGAATGATCCCAGAGAATCACTTCGTCGAGGCAATCGGTCCCGAATGTTTCGAGTAGGCGCAATGTCGCGATGCCTGAGCCACAGCCCCAATCGAGCAGACGTCTCGATTGCAGTTTCCAACCTACCTGTTGGGCCTGGGCAAGAGCGGCGTCCCATTTCCAGCCAATTCGCGCTGCGAAGAAACGGTGATAGTGGGCGAGATCGGAAGGGGAGGTCCAGTAGACGCCGGTTTTTCCCTTGGCGGCGAGAAATTCGCTACGCAGGCGTTCTAGGGTGTTCCAATCTACTGTATCGACGCTCATAGGATTCTCTTCGTCATTGTCGTAATCTTCGCCCGAGTCAATTCCGAGGTGACATATGGGTAGCGGCCGATCTCCGAGCGGCCATTCATATAGGGCAAGATGGCCGCTCGGAGATCGGCCGCGACCTTTGGCAAGAGATTGAACCTTCGGCGTATTGGCTTGTCATGTTACGGGCAGAGGCCACGTTTTTAGCCAACAATGAAGACCATTTGGAGAGTATCGAGTTACCTGTTTCGCTATAAGCCTTTGTTTTGGCTGACCATTGGTTTGGCTATTGCGAGCACGCTTTTCATGATGGTGGTCCCACTGGTGACGCGGTATGTGGTGAACGAGGTTTTGCCGGGAAATGAGCTGTCGAATCTATGGTGGGCGGTCGGGGCGATCGCGGGTTGCTTCCTCTTTCGAGAGCTCTTTAACTCAATGCGTATTCGAGTTAATAATACGCTGGAGCAAAAAGTTTTGATCGATCTTCGGCGCGATTTGCACGACAAGCTTATGGAGCTGCCGATCGGTTACTTCGATAGTCGCAAGTCAGGCGATATCGCATCGCGTGTTATCGAAGACGTGCAAAGCGTCGAGCGAGTCATCTTAGATGGCACCGAACAAGGGAGCACTGCGCTTTTGACGATTATCGGAACGGCGAGTGTTCTGTTCTATTTCGAGCCGATTTTGGCGACCTTGATGATTTTGCCGATCCCGATCATGATCGTAATGTCACGCTTTCATTTCAAAGCCCAATCTAAGAATTGGCGCAAGGTACGAGCGTCGGCGGGCGAATTGAATTCGCTTTTGATCGAAGACATTCAGGGTAATCGCCTGATCAATTCCTTTGCCTTGAAAAACCAAGAGAAAAAGCGTTTCGAGGAGCGTTCGCTCGAACTCCGCGACTATACCTTGAAATCCATGTTCCGTTGGTCGATTCACGGGCCGGCGACGAATTTCGTGGTGAGCTTGGGAACAGTATCGGTTGTGGGTTATGGCGGCTATTTGTTCGCAACTCAGCCTGAGCGTTTCGCGGCCGGCGATTTCCTGATGTTCTTTCAGTTTTGCGCCATGCTTTATATGCCTTTGAGCCAATTGAATGGGCTCAATAATCTGTTGGCGACAGGAAAAGCGTCGGGAGAACGCGTCTTCGAGATGCTCGATTATCCGGTGGATATCAAGAGTCCGGATACGCCAGCAGCGTTTCCCGAAGGTTTACTGGAAGTTGATTTTCAATCGGTGGGGTTCGGCTACGAAGGGCGCGACCAGTTATTGTCCGATTTCTCGTTGACCTTGTCGAAAGGTAAAGTAACGGCCTTGGTCGGCCATACGGGAGCTGGTAAATCGACGGTGGCGAATTTGCTGCAACGCTATTACGATGTCACGTCCGGGTCGGTATCGATTAATGGCATAGATGTTCGCGAGTTTGACTTACTCGATTTGAGAATGCGTATTGGCGTAGTCGCTCAGGATCCCTTTCTCTTTGATGGATCGATTAGAGACAACTTGATCTTAGCTAAGCAGGAAGCAACGGAAGCGGAATTGGTCGCAGCTTTGGAAGGGGCGAGCGCCTGGGAATTCGTTTCTGACCTTCCCGATAAAATGGATACGCGCATTGGCGAACGCGGGATCCGCTTAAGTATGGGAGAGAAACAGCGTCTGACAATTGCACGCGTGATTTTGAGAAATCCACCCTTGGTGATTCTCGACGAGGCTACCTCCAGCGTCGATACGCTGACCGAAGCGAAGATTCAGCTAGCCGTTGACAATCTCGTGAAAGAGCGAACGACCTTAGTGATTGCTCACCGTCTTTCAACGGTTCGTCAAGCCGATCAAATTGTCGTTTTAGACAAGGGCCGAATTATCGAAAAAGGCACGCATGGCGAACTCATTCGTTTCAATGGTCACTACGCCAAGCTCTGGCAGACGCAAACCGACCTTATCGAAGAAAACGCTTTTGAATAATCGAAAAGAGTAACAATCGTTGGGCAGTGAAGTTTCTCTTGAATGCTCTTCAATAATCTATGTGGCAATTTTGGATAGATACTGGTGGGACCTTTACGGATTGCTTGGCGCGGACTCCGGAGGGGGAAGAGCGTCGGGTGAAGGTATTATCAAATGCCGCGATTCGGGGAAGGGTTGTTGAAGCGCTGGGACCGCGACGTCTTCGAGTGGAATTGGGGCTTTCGGTTAAGGATGATTTTTTCGATGGATATGGATTCCAGCTGCATGGTTCGGGGTCAGGGACTATTCGAATCACTGGATGGGTTGCTGGTACAGGTGTTGTTGATTTGGATACGGATGTTTCATCGATAGAAGCGGGCGCATTGTGTTCCATTCAGTCGCCGGAAGAGCCTCCGACTTTGGCGATGCGCCTTTTAACAGAGAAGTGTTTGGATGAAAAATTGCCGCCGTTGGAGCTGAAACTGGCAACCACACGCGGGACGAATGCGTTGTTGGAGGGAAAGGGCGCGAAGGTTGCGTTTTTCGTTACGAAGGGATTTGGAGATCTATTGCGGATTGGCAATCAGCAACGTCCGGACTTGTTTGAACTGGGGATTCGCAAACGGGATCCTTTGCATTCTCTCGTTTGCGAGGTAGGTGGTCGTTTAGACTCGGATGGGCAAGTACTCGAAGCGTTGGACGAGAAATCGGTAAGGAGCTTTGCTAAGCAATGCATTGAGGAGGGAATCGAAGCGGTTGCAGTTGCCTTGTTGCACAGCTATTCCAATCCGAAACACGAGAAGCGTTTGGGAGCAATTTTGAGGGAGTCGGGTGTTGAGCGTGTTTCTTTATCATGTGAGCTGTCGCCAATGATAAAGATTCTTCCACGGGC
>JAPKDW010000275.1 GCA_028822375.1 Opitutaceae bacterium
TCGCAAGATATAGCTCGCCGCAAGCGGCGGGGAATGAACCCAGTTGCGATTCAAACGATGCCATCGTTTAGAGTCTGTTTAATAAGTCGGTATGAACACTACGATTGAAACCCAATACGGCAAATTCTGAAAGTTCGGTTTTGTAGGTCGTCTCGCTGAGGCGACATCTCATTCCAAGCGGCGGGTCAGCGACCCGCCCTACAGCTTAGAGATACAACGATAAAAAACATTGGAATCTATCTCAATATTTATCATCTGAGTTAATCTGAGCAATCTGTGGGCAAAAACTCCATCGTCCGCTACCCTTCCACCCGGTGAAACATTAACAGGCGGACTTCCATTACTTGATCGCCGGGGATATCGAGCGCTTTCAATTCGAGTTTCGCTCGACCTTTTTCAAGATGTATCACACCGAGATCCATTGGTTCAAAATCCTTCACATAGGATTCGCCTTTACGCAAAAATCGATCGTCTTCTGCTCCGTACATCTCCGATTCATTCGCTACAGTGACCTTACCGCTTAAACGCGATTTGCCATGGGACAACTCGAAAGTCGCTCCCAGGTCCTTTTCCGGACAGGCATAATATACGTCCACTTGATAGTTGCCCGTCGTCAAGACTTCCGCGTCCCAGAAGATACGATCGTCCGTACTTGTCCAATTTGTGAAGAAGGAACAGTTAGGAGCCCTCCCTGAACGTTCGACCGTGCCCGAAACCAGCCCATCCCGAGCAGGCACTTGCGTGAAGTCATAATCCGGGTGCCCTACAACAAATGGACGCTCGTCCGGACCGGCGACTTCCGAAGCCACGTTTTTATCGAAATCCGTTTGCGCGGCAAGCAGGCGTTTTGAAACATCCGGAAACTGTTTAGTCACATCCACTCGTTGCCCCGGATCCTGGATCATATCAAAGAGCTTCCCATTTTGATCGAGACGGAAGTCCTGACTACGAACACTCGTCTTTCCCTTGAAATGATTCACATACAGGCGATCAGTCCACTTCGCATTTTTCTTTAACATGAGTGACTTCAAGCTCACTCCGTCTAAAGGCAATGTATCGTATTTATCAATACCTGCCAAATCAGTCAAAGTGGAGAGTAAATCAATCGAACCGGCAATGTGCTCCACTTTCCTTCCACCTTCGATTTTCCCTGGCCAGTGAATGAAAAATGGCGAGCGCACACCACCTTCGTCCACAGCGCCCTTTTTGCCTTTCATATCGGCATTCCATCGATAGCCATTGGGTCCATTATCGCTGAAGTAAATCACGATGGTATTATCAGCCAGCCCAAGCTCATCGATCTTATCAGTCACACGACCGACGTTCCAATCGATATTCTCGCACATCGCCAGGGCCGCTCGCGAATGCTGCAAATCCTCTTTATTCTCCGAACGAGCTCGCATACCGAGATCGTTGTTTTCAAACTTCTTCCAAAACCGATCGGGCACCTGCATCGGCGAGTGTGGAGTATTCAAAGGCAAATACACAAAAAACGGTTCGTCCTTATTGTCCTCCATGTACTCCATCGCGCGATTGGTAAAATCGTCGATAATAAAGCCCTCTCCCTTTGTTATCTCGCCGTTATGCTCCAACATAGGACTGAAGTAATTCCCCCAGTGCCCCGAGCAGAACCCATAGTACTCATCAAACCCACGCGCATTCGGGTGATACGGAGGCTGCATGCCATTGTGCCATTTCCCAAAAGCGGCAGTCTTATATCCATTGTCGCGAAAGATTTCCGCAACCGTTGTCTCATCAAGATCCAAGCGCTCCTCGCCCTTACTCGCAGAACGAACGCCGCCACGCGGATTATAACGCCCCGTCAAGAACTCCGCCCTCGTTGGCGAGCAAATCGGACAAACGTAAAAATTCGAGAATTCGACACCTTGATTGGCCAACCGATCAATATTCGGCGTATCCAAATTCGTATTCCCATGAACACTCAAATCCCCCCACCCCTGATCATCCGTCAGAATGATAACGACATTAGGTCGATCAGCGGCGACAACAACAGTCAGCCCACAAATCAAAATCGATAAAACAACTCTCAATGAAATTTTTATCATATTCTCCAACTAATTAAACTGCCCATGGATCACTCGAATCTTCACGAATACGATTGGTAGATAAACCCTAAGACTTTCTCTGATTTCATCATTCGTGAAAATTCGTGCTATTCGTGGGAAAACTTTTTATCAATCAACTCTCGTCAGCATGATCAAGCGGAACTCCATCACTTGCGATCCCGCCATTTCCAGTGCCTTCAGGGTTAACTCACCCTTGCCTTTTTTCAAATCGATTACTCCAAGGTTCATTGTCTTGAAATCCTTGACGTACGATTCCTGGCGTTCATCGCGGTCGTTCTCTCCACCACGAGCAGGAGGATCGTGCGCTTCAACGATCTTACCTTTCAGCTTCGAGTTATTGAAGCTCAACTCGATCGTCGAACCGACATCCGCTTTCGGACAAGCGTACTCGATGTCGACTTGATACTTCCCGCTTGCGCCCACTTCTGCGGTCCAGGTAATGACGTCTTCCTCATTTACCCAATTCAGAAAATACGAACAATTCGGATACCGATTAGAACGTTGAATCTCTCCATGGGCAGTTCCATCCCGCGCAGGTATCTGCGTGTATTTATAATCCGGATGCGCAATAATGAACGGGCGATTATCCTCTCCGTACCCCTTCATGGCATTCTTCTTAAACCGATCGATCGCAGACTGGAGTCGCTTCGCGATATCCGGCTTTTCACTCGCAATGTCCTTTCGTTGACCTGGGTCCTTGGCTATATCGAATAAACCGCCGTCCGTACCAAGACGGTACCTCTGATTACGAGCACTTACCCTCTCTTTCCAATTATTGATGATAATGCGATTCTTCCATTCGGGATCATCCTCAAGTAGCAGTGGTTTCAGACTGCGTCCATCGAGACGCTTTTCGTTAACCGTCTCAATTCCAACCAAATCCGTGAGGGTCGGATGCAAATCGAGCGCAGAACCAATTTGCTCGATAATCTTGCCTTCCTTGAATTTTCCCGGCCAACGCATATGCATCGCCGTGCGAACGCCGCCCTCATCGGTCGATCCTTTGCGGCCTTTCATATCCCCGTTCCAGCGCGTACCGTTAGGGCCGTTGTCATGGAAATAAACGACAATCGTATTATCGGCGATTCCGAGCTCATCTAATTTCGCTAGCACGCGACCCACATTCCAATCGATGTTTTCGCACATTGCCAAGGCCGCCCGAACGTGACTCATTCGCTCTTTGTTCGGTTCGCGATTGCGCATAACGATCTCCTTATCCTTAAAGCGATCCCAAAACTCGTCCGGAACCTGCATCGGAGAATGAGGCGTATTATAAGGCAAGTAGGCGAAGAAAGGCTTGTCCTGGTTCTCCTCCATGAAATCCATCGCCTTGTTCGTTAAATCGTCGATAATGAATCCTTCTCCCTGTACGATCTTGCCGTTATGCTCGAGAGGCGGTGAAAAGTAATCGCCCCAATGCCCCGAAGCGAATCCGTAATACTCATCAAACCCTCGGCCGTTTGGGTGATAGGGGTACTGCATTCCATTGTGCCATTTGCCGAATGCGCCCGTCGCGTATCCTGCCGCCTTGAAACTATCTCCGATCGTTACCTCATCGAGATCCATTCGCTCACCACCAGCCGACGTACTGTATACGCCACTACGAGCATGATAACGACCCGTTAGAAACTCCGCGCGAGTTGGAGAACACACCGCGCACACGTAAAACCGATCAAACCGGATCCCCTCTTCCGCCAGCGAATCGATATGCGGCGTACTCAAATTCTTGTTCCCATTGATGCTCACATCGCCCCACCCTTGGTCATCCGTCAGAATGACGATCACATTCGGCCGATCGGCAGCGAACACCCACGAACCCAGAAATAGAGAAATTAACAAGTAAACTATTTTTTTCATATTGCTAAACTTATTTTGCCCACGAATCGCTCGAATAATAACGAATTGTAGATTCATGGAAATTTGAATTAAATTAATATTACATTCGTGCAGATTCGAGCGATTCGTGGGCAGCTCTTCTTAAGGAACCTCCACCTCGTATTGATTCTTCAAGCGCTTCAGTTCCTTCTTCATTCGACCAATCGTATCCAAATAACGGCGATCATAAATCCGGTTTTCCAATTCGTAGGGATCGATCTCACGATCGAAAAATTCCCACTCCCCGATTTCGTAGAAATGGATTAACTTATACCGACCATCGTAAACGCCCTCGTGCTTAGATACCTTGTGCATCGGGTCTTCGGATTCGTAGAAGTGATAGTACAGGCTCTTCCGCCAATCTTTCGGAACGTCGCCATTCATCACCGGAGTCAGATCGATTCCGTGCATCGAATCAGGAGTTTTAGCGCCGCCAATCGAAAGGAACGTTGGCGCCATATCGATATTCTGCACCAAGGCATTCACCTGAGTTCCCGGACTGATTTGGCCAGGCCAGCGCACTAAGAGCGGCGTGGAAAACGACTGGTGATACATGAAGCGCTTGTCGTACCAACCATGCTCCCCGAGATAGAAACTCTGATCGCTACTGTAGCAAACGATGGTGTTTTCCGCCAAGCCGGACTCTTCGAGATAATCGAGAATGCGACCGACGTTTTCGTCATTGGCCTTCACGCACCGAAGGTAGTCGTGAATGTAGCGCTGGTACTTCTCACGCTTAAGATCGTCCCCTTCCAATTCCCCGGAAGCCAGGTGACGATTTTCGTAGGCAAGTGACTCGATCGCTTGCTTATGCTGTTCGGGCCCGAGGCGATCATAGTGAGCCGAATCAGGATCGCCCTTCAAATGGAAGCCTTCGCGCATCGTCTTGAAAATCGTCATATTCGCCTTGCCCGCAGCGACACGCCCTTCGTGATCGTCGTAAAAAGTCGGCGGAGTCGGGATTTCCACGTCTTTAAGGAAATCCAAGTTACGAATTGCCGGCGACCAAGGACCGTGTGGCGACTTGAATTGGCACATCACCATCACTGGCTTCCCCTTGCCTGCGTTCGCTTTGAGGAAATCCATCGTCATGTTCGCCACCGTATCGGGCGAATAACCTTCGATG
>JAPKDW010000276.1 GCA_028822375.1 Opitutaceae bacterium
GTCAAAGCCGATGCCTATGGCCATGGAATGCAGCAAACGGTTGCGCGTCTCATGCAAGCAGGTGTGGATATGTTCGCCGTAGCCAACATCGTCGAAGCCGCAAATATACGCGAAATCGGAACCGGTTGGCCGATTATCGTCCTCGGAGCGACTCTCGAAAATGAAGAGTCCTTTTTGTTTGAATACGATCTTATCCCTACCATCTCAACAATAGAAGAAGTCCATCGACTAGATGCTAAAGCGAAAGCCTTCGGCAAGCCACTCAAAGCGCATTTAAAAATCGATACGGGCATGGGCCGGCTTGGCATTTGGCATGAATATGCCGACGAATTATTCGACGCCTTCAAACAGGCTGAATTCCTTCAACTTGACGGCATTTACACTCATTTCGCCTCAGCCGACAGCGATCCGGATTTCACTCGGCATCAACGTAAAATATTCATAGAAGCGATCAAGCGGATCGATTGGCTTCCTCTAGACGAGCTCCTCATTCACGCCGACAACAGTGCCGGAATAACCACTTTCGCCCCAGAAAGCCTCTATAACGCAGTTCGTATCGGTTTACTCCAATTCGGTATCCGCCCCTACCCTAAGTCCATTTTCGCCCAGGCAGAAACCACGCCGATATTTCAATTTAAATCACGAGTCGGGATCGTCAAAAAGCTCCCCCGAGGCGCATCGATAAGCTACGGTCGCTCGTACATTTTAGAACGCGATAGCAAAATCGCCATCGTTTGCGCAGGTTACGGAGATGGCGTTCCCCTCCCGCTAAGCAATCGCGGCGAAGTGCTTATTAGAGGACAACGCTGCCCCATTTTAGGTCGTGTCACCATGGATCAAACCATGGTCGACGTCACCGATCTGGAAGATCCCGCTCGAAGTGGAGATCCCGTCACCTTGATCGGTCCCCAAGGGAACGCCGAAATTGAACTCCAAGAATTTAGCGAATGGGCGAATACCATTTCCTGGGAAATCCTTTGTTCGGTCACCAAACGCGTTCCTAGGGTATATCGTACTGCTATCCAAACAGGATAACCAGGTACTTCACTATGGATTTGCTATTATTCCAGATAATAGTTGCGTACATCCACTTAAGGTCTCTAACCTTCGCATACGAGTCAGTACCATACATAACTAGTTGATATCGAACAAACTATGAAAATAACAAGAATCGCATATGGCATGTTGCCACTTGCCTACTGTATATGCCCCTACGCTCACCTTCATCATTCATCGTAGCATGCGCCCTTTTCGTAGGCAGCTCTCTATCTAGTTTCTCCCAATTCCTCGTTTCACCCGAAAACGGCGGACTACAACTACCCGATGGGTTTCAAGCCCTCGTTGTAGCCGACAATGTTGGTAGGACACGACGAATTGCAGTGCGAGACAATGGCGATATTTTTGCCGCTCTCATGAACCCGATCGACCTCGGATACGTTGTCGCAATGAGAGACACCAACGGCGATGGAGTAATGGATATCGTCAAATATTTCGGCGAACTAGACAGCCAATGCAAATCCCTGGAAATCTACAATGGATACCTCTACGTCGGCTCAACCCGACAAATCGTTCGATTCCCCCTAGACAACATCCAATTGCTCCCAACCGGTCCCTACGAAGTCGTCGTATCCGGTTTCCCGACACCTAAGAATCACCGCAGCAAGAACATCACTTTCGACAATTCGGGCAACCTCTACGTTTCAGCCGGTTCGCCTGGAAATTCCTGTCAAGAAATTGATCGCACAGCTGGGTCGACTGGGAAATTCCCCTGTGACGAACTCGAACGATACGCTGGAGTATGGATGTTCGATGCGGAAACGCTTAACCAAACGCAATTGGACGACGGATTCAAATTCGCCACAGGCATTCGCAACAATGTCGCCTTTCAATGGGATCCCATAAAAGAGGAGCTCTACGGAGTGCAGAATGGGCGCGATAATTTGAAGCAAAACTGGGGCGAAATCTACAATGAACGCGAAAGCGCCGAATTGCCCGCAGAGGAATTCCACCACATAAAGCAAGGCTCCAACTTTGGCTGGCCCTACACCTACTATGATCACGAGCAAAAAACGCGCATAATCAACCCGGAATACGGAGGCGATAAAGAGAAACGCCCCGAGGAAGGACTATACGACGATCCAGTCCTAACATTCCCAGGCCACTGGGCTCCCGTTGGGCTCCAGTTCTACAACGCCACTCAATTTCCAAAAAAATACCAGGGAGGCGCCTTTGTCGCCTTTCACGGTTCCTGGAACCGAGCCCCACTTCCCCAACAAGGCTACAACATAGCCTTCGTTCCATTTGACGGAAAGACTCCAGCCGGTGGATACGAAATATTTGCCGACGGATTCAAAGGGGCCGACATACTCCATGTCCCAAACGCCGCAAAGCATAGGCCCACTGGATTAACCGTAGGCCCTAGCGGAGCCCTCTTCGTATCAGAAGACAAAGTCGGGCGTATCTGGAAAATAATGTACACCGGAGGCAATGGAGGGGTCTTAACAAATCCCACGCAAAACAATCAGCCTACGGCGAATTCCAGCGTTTCAAATACAATTGTTCCATCCCAAGACTTCAATCCGCAAGCTCACGCTCTCTACACCCAGCATTGCCTAGCTTGTCACCAAATCGACGGAAGCGGGGTCCCCAACATGCTTCCATCTTTGATCGAATCGAAACGACTATCCGGAAGCGACGACGAACATATCGCTCGCTTAGTACTACAAGGAAGCGAATGGGTGGAGAACCGCCAATTCACAAACCTCATGGCCAATTACTCTTTTCTTTCAGATCAAGACATCTCGCTCGTCCTCAACTACGTCAAAGCGCAATTCGGACAAACGACCGACACGATCAGTCCCGACGAAATCGGTGCGTTACGCAAAAAACACTCGGAATAAGCCAATCTTCATATTGATACGCGCCAAACGACTAAATAAGGCTATTTGGCCGCAAAAGGCCCAAAAAACGCAAAATCAATTAAGATGCGCTAGAACCGAATGTGCCCCTGCCTCAATCTCGGCAAAATAGTTTCGGAAAATGATGACATTTGAAGGTCTCAATGGATTCGGGAAACCGAGTTTTCCAATCTTTCAAAAGTCAGACGCTGATGGTTTCGCCTGTCGAACAAAGACTCATCCATTAACAGCGCCACAATTGGGTAATTCCCTGATTAGCAGCAAAAAAAAACCAGATTCGCTCTGGAATAACCGCGCAAAAAGCTGGACAATTTTTTTACGTCTGCTTGCCTCCCTGTTTTACCTAATAACGGTTTTCCGCACCTCTCCTCACCGTCGAATCTCCCCGATTCAAATCTATTGCGACGGTACACGGCTTTGCGGAAAGTCTGACAATAACACTAATCTAGAGATTCTGTTTATATGACTGATACTGAAGTACATCGCAAAAGACTCCTTTGGGCCGGCTTTATGGCCATCCTCGCAGCAGGAGTGGGCTTCGCCATACGTGGCGGAATTTTTGACAATTGGGCTCTAGAATACGGTTTTACCGGAGCTCAACTAGGAGCTATTGGAGGAGCCGGTTTCTCCGGATTCTGCTTCGGCATCATTCTCGGTGGTGTAGTTGTCGACAAAATCGGCTATGCCAAGTTGGTCCTCGTGGCCCTTGTTTGCCACGTACTCTCAGCATTCGTCACATTCGCCCCCGGCGCTGACGCTTCCACCGAATCCGCATTCAGCTTCCTATTCTGGGGCATGTTCATATTCGCCTACGCAAACGGAACGCTTGAAGCCGTCGCTAATCCTCTGGTCGCAAGACTTTACCCGGAGAACCGTACGCACTATCTTAATATTCTGCACGCCTCTTGGCCAGCAGGTATGATCATCGGTTCGGTTATCGGCTGGGTTCTCGACGACAAGATCGGAATTCACTGGAAATACCAGCTCGCGCTCTACTTGGTTCCTACAATCGCCTACGGCATCATGTTCATGGGGCAAAAATACCCGAAATCGGAAGCATCCGAGAAAGGCCTTGGCCTCGGAGAGATGCTCAAGGACGTCGGACTTCTCGGTGGACTCGTAATTTGCTACCTGCTGTCACTCTTCATGAGCGCTTCCTTGGGCATGTCTCAAACTGGCAGTTACGTGATCGCAATCGCCCTACTCGTAGTAATCGGCGTTATCACTAAATTTTCGATGGGCGCTATTCTCCTTTTCGTTCTCTTCGTCACTCACGCTCTTGTTGGCGCGGTTGAACTCGGAACTGACGGTTGGATCCAAAACATCACCGGAAACATCCTCACTTCAGAACAAGGTAAGTACCTCTTCATCTGGACGTCTTCAATCATGTTCGCGCTTCGCTTTGCGGCTCACTTCATTGAAAGCAAGCTGAAGCTCTCTCCGATTGGCCTCCTAATGGCTACCTCGATCATCGCATTTATTGGACTAAAGATGTCCGCAAATATGACCGGCTTCCTCGGTGCGATGGTCGCCCTCGGCATCTACGCAGTGGGCAAAACGTTCTTCTGGCCTACCATGCTCGCTGTGGCTTCCGATAGATACCCACAAACCGGAGCTGTCGCTATCAGTATTATGGGCGGCATCGGTATGCTTTCCGCAGGACTACTCGGCTCGACCGGTCTCGGTTTCGCCAAGGACCACTATGCTGGTAATGCTCTCGAAGAATCGAATCCTGCAATTTACCAATTGGTAAAGGCTGACGCGGCTAGTTCATTCCTCGGAATGAGTGCGATTGGCTTGGATGGTACGAAGCTCAGCGAAGCCCAAGGCCGCATCGGCGAAGGCAAAGGCAACACCGGCGACCAAGATATCGTTGATGCAAGCATCACCGGCGATCGGAACACATTGAAAGCGGATGCCTACATCCCACTTACAATGGCTGCCATTTACCTCGGCATTCTACTCTACTTCAAGTCGAAGGGTGGCTACAAGGTGGTCAGCATCGACGACACCGAGTAACCCGCGTTCAAGCTCATACTTTCTCAAGACGCTGTCGGAAACGACAGCGTCTTTTTTTTGGGCTCCAAGACAGGGAGGACCGGGCCCCGGCCTCTTTTCCCGATAAACAAGTCAGGTATCGCGAGCCGGGACGCCTCGCGACACC
>JAPKDW010000277.1 GCA_028822375.1 Opitutaceae bacterium
GACGTAACCAGCTTGGAAGGCTGGGGTTCTACCACTAAACTATACCCGCGATAGAATCGAGTGGACAAACATCGACTTGAATCGGTTTGTGTCAAGATCTTTTCGCCCTGGATCGCATTATCGAATGATGTTTGTTGATAACTTGGTTTCGATTTTGGTTAGCCCATAAAATTTTGAAGCTCGAAATCGGATGTATGGCGGATTTTCGAATCCTGTCCGCAAACGATAGCGAAGCGATTGGCAGCGAAGCGACGTCGAATACTCGTCCAATCTAGATGTTAGGGCAATTGTTAAGTACTAACTCGTACTACGATCTGCCAGCGGCACCGATAGACATAAAACCCGAAGTGGTGTATTTTTAGAGTGGGTTTAGAAACTCTTTGGAATTATCTCTTCGGAGATGGCTAGGGTAACAGCACGCTTTATTCCTTTGAGGGACTTTTCTCACATACAAGAGTTGGATTCCTGGGTCGGCGATCTTAGATCGTCGGCCCTTCTTGTATCTGGAGGCATCGCAAAGCCCGCTGGAAAGGGACGGTAGGTCCGTTCGATTGCATATTTTCGAAGAGGAACTTGCCAGGCGCTCTTCTCGGGCTACCTTGGGCGTTTCCCCTGGAAGACCTCTGGAAGCTATTGAAAAGGATGAACTGGATAAGCGATATTGAAGAAGCCTTGGCGGCCCGCGAACAACAACAAAAGCGTCTACTCATGATTTTTAAGGGAGCCGGCGATTGGTGCCCTTGGTGCAACAAGCTGGATGGCTTGCTAAAAGAGAGCACGGCTTTGGATGATTACCTCGATACGGAAGGGATTTTGGCGGCGAAGATTGGAATTCCCCGAAAACCAGAGGATGTGACCGGGATCCGGGAGTGTTTTGGAATCACTGGCATTCCGTTCCTGCTGTTCTATTCGGAGGATGGGCGCGTCGAAGGCGCAACCGAGTATATCGATGACGGCAATGCTCAGAGTTACGTGGATTGGATCGAGAGCGTCGATTCGAGCGGTCTGTGAGAGACCTCCCGCTTATTTTAGGGTAAACGACCGGCGTTCGCCTGCGTGTTGGATGACGATGTTTTCTTGTGATATTTCGATGACCTGAGCCCCGGAAACGGAGTCTCCGGCATGGAGGATCTGACCGTTGATTTTGGCGGAGGGCCTGGCAAGGTCGTAGAAAATACTGGATACTTGGATCTTTGGAAAAAGGTCTACGGGAGTTTCCGTTTCAGCGTTATCGAAATCGCTGGCGATAAATCCAACGTTGGTTTGTTCAGGAATTTTTTCCGCGATCAATTCAGCTGCCGCGATCGTTTCGGCTTCCGAATCAACGGGGATGTCGTCCCAGCCAAATGCTGGAGGAGCTGAAGTCGGGAAAAAGTCGCTTTGAGTGAAGAGAAATACGCCGCAGGTTGCGCAAGTGATTACGCAGATTGCACCGAAAGCGGTTTTGGCAATTAGATCTGACGTTTTATTTTTCTTCTTCATAGCTGGGATAAATGGAGCTTTTCGATTTATGGTGAGAACCTATTCTGAGGTGCTTCTCCAACGGGTATTTGCCTGAGACTCTTGAGAAATTCGAACGCTTTTACTCGTTGGGAATCGGATATCCCTCATTGAAACACGCCTTGTATAGGTAGGGGGCGATTCGAACTTAGGTCTAGGAATCTATGGGTGAGATGCGGTTTCGCCTAGTCTGGTCTGGAAATGAAACGGGCCGGTAAGATTGAGTTTGGGCTAAATACCTCGTAGATAGAAGTGAGGTTCTTCATTTTCCGGGAAACATGAAGGCACCTTATCAATACGATGGCCTCGAAGCGATTTCCTATGACTTGGTTGACGAGCTTTCGGATTTCGACGACTACGCGTTCTATCGACTGCTGATCGAATCGAATCCGGGTCCTATTCTTGATTTAGGCTGCGGCACAGGAAGAATTCTGGTTCCGCTCGCCGAGGAAGGGATGGATGTCATAGGACTGGATGCATCGCCGGAAATGTTGGCGATCTGTCGAAAAAAATTGGGTTCGGGAAGCGAAAATGTTCGATTGGTCCAAGGGGATATTCGGCGATTCGATTTGAACGAGCGGTTTTCGATGATTCTCATTCCCGGATTTTCGATTCAGCTTTTACTTGAAGAGGATGATTTGGACGCATGTTTGAAGGCGTGTTTGGCTCACTTGAAGCCTGGAGGTCAGGTTATCATTCCGACGTACCTGCCTTGGGAGATGCTTGAAAGCGGGTTTGACCGAATGCCGTTGGAGATGCACCGGGAAAGCGAAACTGATGAGAACGGGCAGCGATTTGTGGCCTGGCAAGGCTGGGAGCTTGATCGATTCAAACAGCGTCTGACTTTAAAAAATCGATTTCAGCAAGTCGATTCAAGCGATACTGTCCTTGTAGAGGAGGATCGGGAAATGACGATCCACTGGCAATTACCTTATGAGGTGCAGAGTCGATTGGGGCAGATTGGCTTCTCCGAGATTGATGTGTACGGGGATTTCCAGACGGACAAGTCGGCGGAGAATAGCGAATCGATTATTTACGTCGCGAAAATTTGAGCTTTTAGGGAAGCGTCGTGAACCAGGCGTCGTAATCTTTTTTGGTGATTTCGTATACGCGTTCTGGTTTTGCGGTAAGAAGGCTCTCCCTTAGTTCCACTTCGCTACTGTCGTCTTCCGACAATAATCTAATATCTGAAATTCTGCTTAGGCGAATTAGATTGTACGGACTGAAAGAGATTTCATCGACTGTCTCTAATTCGAACCAAGGTCCAATGTCGTTTCCTGAAAGGAGCATGGATTGGATCGCGCCATCTTTCATGCCGAATTTTAAGCTTTGGACAACGAATATGTCATCGTAAGTCTTTATGTCTCTGTGTAGTTTTAATTGTTCGATCTTCGTTAGGCTTCTTCTTAAACCGATGCTGCCTATTTGGTGAAGCGACATTTCTTGAGGGTGCTTGGAAATATAAAGATAGTTTCCTTTTGGCAAATTTTTGTAATGAGCCATTGTCCACTCCATGCTATCCAGAACTTTGTTGTTCGTTGTGTATAGGTGATTGGAATAAAGGGGTAAGGCATAAATGAAGCAAACAGCGATTAATGTGTATATAGCAGATTTAAACTTCGATTTGGCCGCTTGAAGCATGCTCAATGATAGAGCGGCGCAAATTAATATTAGTACAAGGAATGGCATGCCCAATCGAGTAACGATTGGGTCGTCGATTTGGCCGTAGGTAAACCCGAGGATTAGTATAAACTCAGCGATTATTGCCGCCCCGAAAATTTGAGCGGTATGCAGTCCTTTATATCTGGCCGACCAGGCCTTGAAGCGCGTTAGGTTTAACGCGATCATTGTGATGAGACCCGCGACTCCTATGATAGCGATTAATGGCGAGTTAGAACTGAATTTGGTCGAGGTGAAAAGAAAATTTGTCGCGTGCCCCAAGTTGGTCGGTATGTAGCTAAGACTGAAGAGTCCATCCGTATCGTACTTGTATTGACTGAGCGATTCGGTAGATGCCGTGTAGGAGTGTTGCCAAGCAATGGGTATGAAGATTAAAGGTACGACGATCGCAGGCCAAGAGATCTGAATCTTTTTTAAACGTATCCAATGTATCGATATGGTAGCGATGACGGGAAGGACGAGAAAGGGCGATTCGTATCGAGCGTGGGAGAAAAGAGCGACGGCTACAATGAGGCATGAAAATCGCCCGATCGATTCGGGCTCTTCGGAATATTTTCGAGCGAGAAGAAAGCAACTTATAATGCCGACAAGGTTGATTATTTCCAAGCCTCCTCCGCTGGCATTTTGTCCGATTATCGGACTGCAACAGGTCAATAGGATCACAAACCATCCTGCACGTTGATCGTATAGCTTGCTTACGCAGGAGAAGAGGAGGAGGAGGAGAATTCCAGTCAGAAAACCGTTTAGGTAAAAGGCGTTCGATATGGAGTATCCGAAAATGTCGTGAGCGGTCGCGAGGAGAAATTGGAAAAGGATAGGCCGCTTGTCTATAGCGTAGGTGTTGTCGATTCCGGGAAGCGACGATTCTCGATATACAGCCAATCGTTCGAAATGTAGGCTTTTGGCGACATTCGAGATCGTGTGCTCGTCGAAGGTTATTTTGAATCCCCCGCCTTCGCGTGTGTAAAGAAATATGGTTGCGATGATGGCAAACGCGATTACGGGCCAATGTTTCTTGTCGAAGAACCAAGCGTAGATGCTCGAGCCGTAGTGCTTTGCGATTAGATAGGCGAAGAGAATAGCGGACGCTAGAATGAACCAGTAGCCAAATTTTCCGAAAACTTCTCCTGCTTCGTTCGGCTCGAAGAGGAAAAATCCTACGAAGATTGAAAGCAAACTAGCGGCGGCGAAAAGCAACCAAATGAATGATTTCGTGTTCATTGCTCAAATGGGAATATTTAGAGGGGAAAAGCTGAAAGCTGAGTGAAAAGACATGCTACATTGAGCATCGTCCAGATGGGAGCTGGAGTTGAGGGAAAAAGGGGGCGATTTTAACCGACACATCGTTTTCTTCTTTCTTCACTATTTCCGTCAAAGACCCCGACTTTTGCTGTCAGCGATTCGTCCCTATTGTAGGTCGCCTCGCTGAGGCGGCATTTTTTGTCCACTGGCGGGTCGGCGACCTGCTGTACAATTTGCATAAGAACAGACATGAAATGACCGTTTTAATAGTACCAGGGGATAAGCGCTAAGGCAGAGGAGGCTTGTTCGGCGAGGTTTTTGGCGATGGCATTGCTTCGGGGGATTAATGAAAATTAGATCGAAGGTCGTAGACCGAAAAAAGCCATGCCGGATTCGGCATGGCTTTGATGAAATTAGTTTAGGCTCAGCAATTATTGCTTCTGACCTTCAGCAGAGTAGTCAGACGTACCGCCTGCAACCTGTGGATGCGCCAAAGAGAACGTTCCGGCTGCAGTGATTACAACTGACGTGCTGGTGTAACCTTTGCCAACTTGCGAAACATAAGCTGAAAGGTCTCCGGTAATTAAGCCAGTCGTCGTGGCGAGAGTAGCAGTAACAGTCGTCAAGTTGTTTTCCAACATGTACTGCTG
>JAPKDW010000278.1 GCA_028822375.1 Opitutaceae bacterium
CATCTTAATCGGCGGGACAGCGACCCACCCTACAGTTTATCGGCTCGAAGGAATGGGACTTATTTAGCAGACTCTAACTCTGCATAATTAAATGAGCGTTAGCCCTACCATTTGGCTCATTAAGTAAGTAGAGCTAAAAACTGAGAGTAGCGATTGGGTGTGTCATATTCCTATCTGGACCATGATCGTATCGAAAATAGGCTTTCATGCCGAAACTATGGTAGGCAGGGTTTGTTGCATGGCACGGTTTTCGAATGGTTTAATGGGCCGGTTTTGGGCACTTGAAAGCAGTGAGTGGGGGAGTCGGCCACAATAGTGAAATAGATCCTATTGAGTACAAAATTTGGCGCTAGACTAGCATAAGCCCAGGTTAAGTGCTGTTTCGATTTGGCAGAAAAGGCTGGTTGGGTTAATGCCGTCGTGGCAGTGTCCGACTAATGCAACGCATCTACTTCATTATTGCCCTAGCGTCGGCATCTCTAGCGTCGGCTGTAGACTTTGAACGGGACATCTATCCGATCTTCGAGGAACACTGCATCGAATGCCATGGCCCGGATAAGCAAAAGTCCGAATTTCGAATCGATCAACGGTCTCGCTTGTTGAGCGGGGGCGATAGCGGAATTGCTGGAATCGTGCCTGGGAAGCCTCACGAGAGTTTTCTCGTTGAGGTTCTGAAGGATTCGGATCCTGAGTTTCGAATGCCTTCGGAGGCTGATCCTTTGTCGAGCAATCAGATTGAATTGATCGAGGCTTGGATTGCAGAAGGAGCGGTATGGCCTGGGCAAATGGATGCTGTCGTTGAAGACGTGTCGTCGGATCATTGGTCTTTTCAACCGGTAAATCGGGGCGAATCGCCTAGGGAAGCGGAGCAGGCGATTGATGCGTTTATTTTGGAAAAGCTCGGCGAGGCGGGGCTTTCGCTTAGTCCTGCAGCGGATGCGCGTTCGTTGATTCGCCGCGTTTCAATTGTGTTGACGGGATTGCCGCCCGAGCCGGATCGCGTAGCATCTTTCGAAAAGGCGTTCACCATCAATGCGGACGTGGCGTATGCGGCTTTAGTCGACGAACTTCTTGCATCTCGGCATTTCGGCGAGCGCTGGGCTCAGCATTGGTTGGATGTTATTCGTTGGGCGGAAACGAATGGTTCGGAGTCGAATCTCTATCGTAAAAATGCGTGGGTGTACCGCGATTATGTTACCAAGGCATTTAATGACGATAAGCCTTACGATCAGTTTGTTCGCGAGCAGATAGCGGGCGATTCGATGAATGCCGGCGAGGCGACCGGGTTCCTCGTTTCCGGGTCCCATGTTCCTCCGCAATCCGTTGGACGCGAAGAGACGGCGATTCGCCAGGCGCGAGCTGACCGGATGGATGAGATATTGCAAACGGTAGGCGCCTCGATGATGGGAGTGACTATGGGGTGCGCTCGGTGCCATAACCATAAGTTCGATCCGATTACGATTAGCGATTACTACTCGATGACGGGTGTTTTTCAGGACATCGAATTCGGAGGGCGTCGGCCGGAGTATTCGGAAGAGCATCCGAAGCGTCAGCAAGCAGCGCCGTTGTGGAAATCGATCGCAGAACAGCGTACGATACTGAAGGGTCTAGGCAATTGGGAAGAGGACTGGGGCGGATATCGCGAATTGCATTTCGATTCGGTTGAAACTCGGAGGATTCGAATTTCGTTTCAGACTCAGAGCGCCAAAATCGACGAATTGGAGGTATTCGGAAATAATGAGCGTCAGAAAAACCTGGCGCTTGCGTCAAACGGAGCGACGGTCGATGGACCGAACGAAATGTTCGGCGACGTTCGTACGAACCTCGCTTATGCGAATGATGGCGAATACGGAGCTTTTGGCCTACAGCTCAAAGCGCCGAAAGAGAGCAAGGAAAAACCTTGGGTGATGGTCGAATTCGATGGCCCGCAGGAGATTAATCGTCTCCGATTGAGCTCGAATCGGGAATACTACTACGAAGTGGATTACCAGTCGGTGAACTTCCCGATGGGCTTTTCAAACTATCGCCTCGAAGTGGAAAACGAGGCAGGCGACTGGGTTGAAATAGCATCAATTCCGAAGATCAAAAAGGCCAATGAGAATCAGCCCGAACGGGCGGCGGCGATTGCCAGGATCGCTACCTTGGCCGAGGAGCTTGCAGAAGTAGGCCCTCAAGTCAGTTTTGTGGGACGTTTTGTGGAGCCTGTTGTGACGCGTGTTTTAAGTCGCGGCAGCCCCGAGAGCCCTCGCAATGAGGTTATGCCTGCTGCTCCGATTGTGTTGATTGGCGATTTGGGTTTGAGCTCCGAATCTTCTGGTCCCGAACGTCGAGCTCGTTTTGCCGAATGGGTGGCGAGTCCTGAGAATCCACTCACGGCTCGTGTAATGGTAAATCGGATATGGCATCACATCTTCGGTATGGGAATTGTTCCGACGACCAGCGATTTTGGAAAGGCCGGAGCATTGCCGAGCCATCCGGAATTATTGGACTGGTTGGCGGCGGAATTCGTCGAGCCGAGCGTTTCCGATGGGGAGCATTGGTCTATGAAAGCGATGATACGGCTGATTGTAATGTCCGATGCTTTTCGTCAATCAAGTCAGCCGAATGATGCGGGCCTAAGCGCGGATGCGGGCTCGTCGCTTTTGTGGCGCTTTCCGCCTCGCCGTGTTGAAGCGGAAGTGATTAGAGATGCAGTCTTGCTCGCATCGGGATCGCTGGATGAATCGATTGGCGGCCCCGGGTATCGTATTCATAATACTAAGAAAACCTATGCTCAGTGGGAAGTGGTAAATAATCACGGACCGGATACCTGGCGGCGAATGATCTACCAAGAGCGTATGCGGCGTGTTGACGATAAAATGTTTACCGCCTTCGACTTTCCGGATTGCGGACAGGTTCGAGCGAAGCGACCTATATCAACGACGCCTTTGCAGGCGTTGAATTTGCTGAACAGCGATTTCGTTCAAGAGCAGGCCGATCGGCTTGCGGATCGTGTGATCAAGGAGTCGACGGGCGATGATATCGAAGCGCAAGTACGGCGCAGCTTTCAATTGGTTTTTAGTCGAGATCCAGACGACGAAGAACTCGCAGCCTGCATTGAAGTGTTGAAGGAAGCTGACCTTTCGCTTGTGTGTCGCTCGTTGATAAACTCTAACGAATTCGCATTTTTGCCTTAGTATCATGGATAATCACGCAGAATATATTTCCTCACATGGGCGCTCATTGTTGAGCCGCCGCGATTTTCTCCGCCAAAGTGGAATGACGATGGGTGGCATCGCTTTGACGCAGTTGCTCGCTCAGGACGGTTTGCTCGCGTCGGATAATAACACCGTTAGCGGCAAGGCTCCAATCCGGCCTGAGATAGATCCCAATAAACCGTACTTGCCACGCGCTCCGCATTACCCTGCAGCTGCAAAGCAAGTGCTTGTCATTTACTGTCCAGGCGCGGTGAGTCACGTCGATACGTTCGACTACAAACCGGAGCTAACTCGATTCCATGGGAAAAAGCCGCCTGGAATTCCTCAAACGACTTTCGAAGGTCCTACCGGCAATATCGCCAAGCCATTCTGGGATTTCAAGCCACGAGGCAAGTGCGGGAAGATGGTATCGGATTTGCTTCCGAATCTTGGCGGAATGGTCGATGACTTTAGCTTTTTTCATTCATTGCATACGCAGACGAGCGCCCACCCGCAAGGTGAGAACTTTTTCAATACAGGATTCACGATGGAAGGATTTCCTTCTTTCGGTGGCTGGGTAACCTATGCTCTAGGAACCGAAAATCAGGAATTACCGGGATTCGTGGCGATTAATGATCCCCGGGGTATGGCCCGTTCGGGGAAGAATAATTTCGGCAACGGTTTTCTTCCTGCAGCTTATCAAGGTACGGATTTCAATGCGAAGAACCCTCCGTCAAATCTAGCTCGACCGGATCGGTATTCGTCAGCCGATGACAAGCGCACTGTGGACCTGCTTAATAGGCTTAATTCGAAACATCTCGAGAAGTATCCAAATGATGCGGACCTGGCGGGTCGAATTTCCAGCTATGAACTCGCTGGTAAGATGCAAGTATCCGTGCCTGATGTAATGGGGATCGCTGGCGAGCCGGAAAGTATTCATAAGGAATACGGAACGGATAGCGGTTCGGATATAAAGCGCGAGTACGCTAAGAACTGCATACTGGCTCGCCGGTTGGTCGAAAAAGGCGTTCGCGTGGTACAGCTCTTTAATGGGAGCGATCCATCGGGCGGTAATGGAATTACGAATTGGGATTCTCATAACGAGATATTGAAGACGCATGCGATGCAGGCGGAGATCATGGATCAGCCCACGGCGGCGCTTATTCACGACCTAAAGCGACGCGGACTTCTAGATCAAACGCTTGTAGTTTGGTGCACCGAGTTTGGACGTATGCCATTTCTACAAGCGAATGGAACTGGACGAGACCACAACCCGGATGCCTTTACCTGCTTCCTTGCGGGAGCGGGAGTGAAGAAAGGATTCAGCTATGGCGAGAGTGACGAATTCGGTTTTAAAGCTGCTGTCGATCCCACGAGCGTATATGATTTCAATGCAACCGTCCTTCGACTCCTGGGCCTCGACCACGAACGCCTGACCTATTATCATAATGGCCTCGAACGCCGCCTAACGAACGTTCATGGACAGGTCGTCAAAGAGGTGATGGCGTAGTCGGGCATTTGGATTTGGCTTATAGGGCCGGCGCTTGCGCCGTGCCGTGCATGTGAAAGGAAAGTTGCTTTTACTGTGCAGCTTGGCCCCGCTGAGCGCGTATGCGTCAACTTAACATTCTTGAGATTGATATATTCTTTCGGGAGGTGAAATCGAAGCCGCAAAACCCTTTTTTGGCTTGATCTTGGCTGCGTGAGCAGGCGTGGTTAGTAGAGTGGCGAATAGCGCTAGGGCTAGGAAGGGAAGTCGCTTTTTCATAGTTAGTGTGGATTGCGAAAGAATGTCTTAGAGACTGTTAAGTAAGTCAGTGTAGGAGCGGGTTTATCCTGCGATTTTTCATTTTTATTGCATAGACGCGGATTATCGCGGGGTAAACCCGCTCC
>JAPKDW010000279.1 GCA_028822375.1 Opitutaceae bacterium
GTATAGGTGTTTCGTTTACCAAAGCTTATTGTAATGCTCCGTTGTGTAACCCGTCCCGAGTAAGTCTGTTTTCCGGAATCCTTCCATCCAATTCAGGTGTGTATGGAAATGGTGAAATGATGCGGGACAAAATACCTGAAGCCGTTACTTTGATGCAGTACTTGAGCGAGGCCGGTGGATACTCGGTTCAAGGTGGCGGAAAAATGTTCCACGGAACTAGTCCCTACGATCTTGCTTCCTGGGATTACTACAACCTGCCTTCACGCTCAAGACAGGCTGGAAAAAGAGATGAAGGTTTGGCTAAAGATGCTTGGGCTCCTTGGGGTCCATTGGATGTGGATGACTCGGAGATGTTCGATGTCAAGAATGTCAACTGGGCGATCTCCGAATTGGAAAAATCGCATGACAAACCGTTCTTCTTAGCCTGTGGTTTTACTAAACCACATATGCCTTGGTATGTGCCTCAGAAGTATTTTGATATGCATCCGTTGGAAGGTATCGAGCTTCCAGATACGATAGATAATGACCGAGGTGATCTTCCCGAGTGGGGGAAGCGTTTCGCGAGGGAGGTGCATGATGTTTCGGGCGCTCGGAATTTCGCCACGCATGGAGAGGACCATGATATGGTATTAAAACACAAACAGTGGCCACGAGCGGTGCAGAGCTACTTGGCAACGATTAGTTTCGTAGACGCCCATGTCGGTCGACTTTTGGATACACTGGATAAGAGCGATCATGCAGAGAATACGATTATCGTTCTCTGGGGAGACCACGGTTGGCACCTGGGGGAAAAGCAACATTGGCGGAAACATGCTTTGTGGGAAGTAACCACGCGAACGACGCTTGTTATTGCGGGACCCGTTGGAGTGAAGGACAACCAGTTGTGCGAGAGGCCGGTGAGTTTGATTGATTTGTACCCGACGATCCTTGATCTGTGTGGATTGCCGAGTCGCGATGGTTTGGATGGGCAAAGTATTGCTCCGCTCCTGAAGAACCCTAAGCGAAATTGGGAGCGTCCAGTGTTGACGACTTTCGGATACCAGAATCACGCAATACGCACCGAACGTTGGCGATACATTCGTTACGTGGACGGTGGCGAGGAACTCTATGATCACAACGCGGATCCAAATGAGTGGACGAATTTGGCAGGCAATTCTGAGTTTACGGATGTAATCTCGAAACTGAAACAGACAATGCCGAAGGAAAATCGAAAGTAATGGGAAACTTATTGGTCCCGCTCAGCGGGGACACCTATTTGCTGCGAAGCAGCAACAAGCGAAGCGTTGTTAGAAATTATTTTAACAACGTTCCTCCGTCACTTGTGTTCCCGCGCTGCGGGACCAATAGGTATCCGCTACGCGGATAAAAGGTTCGAGGTTTGTAAAAGCTGAAATTATTTATGAGATTAAAGTTCTATTTTTCTATTTGTTTGATCCCGGTTTTGCTAGTGGTTGGCTGTTCTCAGCTACCAGATCGTAGCGAATCGAAATCGACTCCAAACATCATCTTCTTTCTAGTCGACGATCTGGGGTGGACCGATATTGGCGCCTTTGGTAGCAGTTTTTATGAAACGCCAAACATCGACGAGTTCGCTACCGAGGGAGTAACGTTCACCAATGCTTATGCGGCTTGCCATGTGTGTTCTCCGACACGGTCTAGTATTTTGACCGGCAAGTATCCGGCTCGAAATCGTATGACGGATTGGATTTCCGGACGACGTGATTTTTCGTTCCAAAAATACCTCAATGTTAGGTCAGGCCAGTTTCTTCCCTATGAAGAAACGACGCTTCCCGAAACGCTAAAATCGCATGGCTATCGAACAGGGGCTATTGGTAAATGGCATCTTGGCAGCGCTCCATCAACACCCGATAAACATGGGTTCGATTGGCATATTCCTAGAAATTGGGCACGTGGGGCGCCCAACCGTACCTTCCATGCGCCCTACAATCTTGAAGGATTGGAGGACGCGGCAGAAGGGGAGTATCTGACAGATCGACTCACGGATGAAGCCTTGAATTTCATCGAAGAAGAGGAGGGAAAGCCGTTCTTTCTCTACATGGCGCATTTTGCGGTGCACGATCCGATACACGGTCGTCCGGACTTGGTTGCGAAATACGAGGCAAAGCTCAAAGCGAATCCATCTAGTGGAGACACTCCCTTTGTTCTCGAAGGCAATCCGGATGATGAGAATCCGCTCAGTCGAGCCGAGCTTGACGCTGCTATCGAAACCCCAGCTTATGATGGATACAAAGTGCTCCCAAATCACACGGTTAAGATTAAGCAATATCAGGACAATACCCAGTTTGCCGGTATGGTGGAGGCGGTAGACCAGAGCTTTGGACGAATCATGGAAAAGCTCGAAGACATGGGGATTGATGACAATACCATCGTCATTTTCTTCGCCGATAATGGCGGGATGTCAGGCGCCAATTTGGGTAACCCGGGGCGTGTGGTTTCCAAGGATAGGCTCGATGCCGCGTTCTCCACTTCGAATCTCCCGTTGCGTGGGGCAAAAGGCTGGCTTTATGAAGGCGGTATTCGCGTTCCGTGTATTGTGAAATGGCCAGGTGAAGGAAAATCGGGAACGGTCTCCGAGGAACCGATAATCAGTACTGACTTCTACCCATCGATTTTGGAGATGGCGGGTCTGCCGCTTTCAGGGGAACAACACAAGGACGGTGTAAGTATTGCGCCGTTACTAAAAGGAAAACAGTCTTTGGACCGCGATGCGATCTATTGGCACTTTCCGCACTATAGTAATCACGGGATGCAAAGCCCAGGAGGTGCGATCCGAAGGGGTGATTATAAGCTGTTAGAGTATTTCGAAAACAACACGGTGCAGCTCTTCAATTTGAAGGATGACATCGGCGAGCAAAACGACCTTTCCAAGTCCAATCCAAAGAAGACTCAGGAGTTGGTTGGGATGCTGCACGCTTGGCGCGATTCGTTGAATGCCCAAATGCTGTATCTGAATCCCGACTACGTAAACGTAGATCCGAGCGAATGGAAACCGGAAAATAATTGATGAGTGACTATTATATTATGAACTATTTTGAGGTAGGGAGGACCGGTTCGGTTCTCCAAAATAGGGACGAATCCAGAGGAACGATCCGATCCTCCCTACCAATCGTTTTTTCCATTAGTAAATGAGGACACGGAAATATTATACAATAGGTTTAGCGCTTTTAGGAGTCTTGCTTTTCTTTTCGACTACGAGAGGCGCAAGTGAGGCCAGCTCGATGCAGATGTTGGCGAAAGCGATCGCGAACACCGACAATGAGAATGTCCAGGTTTCGCTGATGCGAGGCATGCTTAAAAGCTTGGAGGGGCGTAGGGATGTCGATGCTCCTGCTTCTTGGAGCGATGTACGAGAACGATTATCGACGAGCGAGAATGTCGAGGCGAAGCGATTGCTTCAGGAGCTTTCGGCGATATTTGGCGATGAAAGCGCTGCGCTTGAAGCATTGGATACTTTGCGGAATGCGTTTGCTCAGGTAGACGAGCGTGAGAGCGCGTTGAGGTCCTTGCTAGCGCAGCGAAATGTTCAATTGCCTATAGAGCTGGAAAAGCTCCTCGATGATCAATATTTGAGAACCTCTGCGATACGAGCATTCGGAGTGATGCCTCAACCGGGAGCTGCCGAGTTGCTGATCAATCGATATGAAGCATTTAGCGCGTCTGAACGTCGAGTGGTTGTCGAAACTTTGGCGACGCGTAAGGAGTATGCGGAGGAGCTGCTTGTGGCGTTGCGAAGCGGGGTTATCTCCAAAAGCGAAATTCCAAGCTATGCGGCTCGAACATTGGAATCGATGCTCGGGTCTGCTTTTTCCGAAGTCTATGGAGATGTTGCGACTCTCTCGGGTGACAAAAGCGCTTTGTTCGAAAAGTATCGGAATTTGCTAACACCAGAGACCATGGCCAGTGCGGATCCGATTCAAGGAAAAGCGGTTTTCGAACGAACCTGCGTTGCTTGTCACATATTGTATGGAAATGGCGGACAAATTGGTCCCGACCTTACCGGTTCGAATCGAGCAAATCTCGACTACATTCTTTTGAATATCCTAGACCCCAGCGACGATATTCCGGACAGTTACAAGATGGTGACCGTTACGACCCATGAAGGACAAGTTCTCGTTGGAGCGATTGCCGAAGAGGATAGTCGCCGCATCGTCCTAAATGCGGTATGACATAAGCAAGTCGTAGCGAAGCAGGACATTAAATCACGAGTCGTTTCCGACATTTCGATGATGCCGGAAGGCTTGTTGATGACTTTGAAAGATGACGAAGTAGCGAACTTGATACAATATTTAAGAACAGAAGAACCCTTGGAGGAAGTAAAATGAGGAATATAGCGAAACGAGTATTGGATATTAGCGAAAAAACCACGCCGCATCCGCGACGTAGCTACGCGAGGGACTCGCGTGGATTTCGATTGGGTACGGTCCACGCCGCGCTGCGACGTAGCTACATGGCGACAGCCGTGTGGGGTCTTCTATCAATAACTGCTTCCTTCGCGGCCGAACCGAAAACGAGCAACGCTCCGTTTTTGTCTCCGGCAGAAGCGGTTGCAAAAATGGATATTCCCGATGGCTTTGATGTTTCCATTTTCGCGGCGGAGCCAGACATCGCAGAGCCAATTGCGTTTTGTTTCGATGACCGAGGACGGATTTGGGTGATTGAAAACATCAACTATGTGAACCGTCGGACGCATACGCTTGGCGAGGTAAGCCGTATCAAGATTTTGGAGGATACGGATGGAGATGGCGTCTTCGATAAGAAGAAGATTTTCATGGATGATATTACCTTCGCCTCAGGAATTGCGGTTGGTTTTGGCGGCGTTTTTATTGGGTCTCCACCGAATTTAAGTTTCATTCCAGATGCAGATGGAGACGATGTGCCGGATGGTCCCGCTCAGATTTTGCTGGATGGATGGGGAATCGACGATAGGCATGAAACGCTAAACAGCTTCATTTGGGGACCGGATGGTTGGCTTTATGGATGTCATGGAGTCTTTACCAACTCGAATGTCGGCAAACCGGGAGCGAGCGATGAGGA
>JAPKDW010000280.1 GCA_028822375.1 Opitutaceae bacterium
CTGGCGCGAAGCGTCAGTCGACCGACAGGGAGAGGGCTTGCCCCGGGGATGCTTTGTTGCTGATTTGATTCGCTGAGCAGGCTAATATTAGAGGAGGTTGGAGCATGCTCCAAAATGACGGCTAGTGAGTTCTTCGATCTCTAATTTTCCATCGCGGATATAAAGACGAACGTATCCGCTTTTATCTTTCGTGTAAAGTTTTTGGAAGCTCTCTGCGGTATTATCCTGTATCGATTGATTGAATATGGATAGTCCCTTGAAGTAGTGATGACCGTTGCGTTCAACGCTTTCAATCCCAAGCGCGGATTGGACGACGAGATCCTGATGATTGGCGATGGGGCCGATGTTCGCGAGGTCTTCACCGCTCATCAAATAGTGTTCTTTGCCGATTTTTCGGTTTCTCGAAATAATGGTTGCCCGGTTGATGATGCCTTTGAATACACCTTTGCAGTTTTTGTGACTCGTTCCTCTGTATCCAAGTTCAAGCGCTATTGGTAGCGAATCAAGCGAGCCGTCGGACTCATCGATGATGATCGGAGGGGCGTCGCTCCACGCTCGAAGGTCGGTTCCGATTGCTTCGGTGAGGGCAATATCGCGGTGAAATGGCTGCTCTACGAAAATAAGGCGTTTGAAGAACGCTCGCATGTCCTCGTCGTTTTGGAGAGTGTCCCAGAACTTTCTGAAGGAGCTGACTTCGTGGAACTGTTCGTTTCCATCGAGCGTAAACGCGAAGTCTTCTAGATCTAGTGACCTGAAGAGAGCGGCGATTGAAACGAGTCGTTGGATGTCGGACTCCGTTTCGCCGTTAATTTTTATCTTAAAGTGAGTAACGCCGTAGAATTGGATGACCGCTTCGAGGGATTGCGGGAGTCCATCGCTTAGAAGCTCTTCTTGCGGAATGTCATTCTCGAAAAGATAGTCCGCAAGTCCAACGGTGTGGCGGATAGTGATGCTTGATAAGGATTGAGCTTCCAGTAGATCCTTGGGAGCGAGTCCCGCAAGTTCGGGTCGCAGCGGTGTCCAATCGATTTCGAAGGCGTTGGACTGGAGGAGCTGTTTGAACGATTGGTCTTTAAAGCGAGTAAACGCGTCGATTAACGCCCGTTCGATTAGGGAGGTTCCGAAATGGGCAAGCAAGGGAGGGATGTTGTTCTCGGTAGCCCAAGAGTCTTGAGTTTGGTAGAGCTTGTGCCAGAAACTGAATACAGAGGATGTTCGGATCTCTTTGGAAAGCGCGGCGGCTTGTTTGATGACTGCCAGCATGTCGTCGATTTCATCCAAAGGATCCTTGTCGGGTTCTTTGGTGAACCATTTAGGAGGCAAGTGGTCTGCAGAGATTCCTTTGATGGTCTGACCGTCGAAGCTCGCTTCGATTCGTATAAAAACGTGCGGAAGATGGGTCATGGTCGCGATCCCGTATTTGAACGGCATGCGCGTTGAGATATCGTGACGTTCGATTTCGAACGAAGAAATGTGAATATCCATTTAGAATTTAATTATCTGAGATTTTTTTCGAAGCTGGAGGAACTCTCCTCCTTGTATCATGAAGCGCATTTAGGATTCCTTTGCCCAGTCCCGAGCCTCTCGACGATATATGATGCTGGTTTGGTGCTCTTCCGCGTCCTTGGCGAATTGCTCCTTCTTCGGGTCCCAGTAAATGGTTTTTCCTGACCGAATCGCGATATGCCCAAGGTGAAGCATGTTCGAAAGACGGTGACCGGCTTCCGCGTGATAGGTAGTAGGGCCTCGGTTAATCACGGCATTGATAAATTCTTTTTGCTCGCGCTCGGGGCGTGGCCAGAAATTTGGATGCTCCCCAAACTCCTTGTTTCGGAAGAGGTTCATATCGCTGGCTGACAATTCGCCGTTCCACTTTTCGCACTGAATCCACCCTTGCGTCCCTTCGAACCGGATGAAGATTTTGCGCGCAGTATCGCGTACCCGGATGGTCGAATTATTGGAGTAGCGGTACAGTATGTCATACCCGGATGGAGTCGTCACGTAGGACTTTTCGGGCAATTGCTTGCTCGTGCCTAGAATCTCTGCTGGCCCGCTATCATCCATTCCAATGCCGATTTGCGCCGTATCGCAAAGATGGGCACCCCAGTCGGTAAGGCTGCCGCCACTGTAGTCGACGCGTTGGCGCCAACGCTGATTATCCGTCACGTTGGGCGTGTGTTCCGCGAAGCGAGCTGGACCTAGCCAGAGATTCCAGTCGAGGTCATCCGGTATCGCAGCGGGATTCTCGATATCGAAAAGCGGTTTGCGCGGCAGTCCGCACTCCACCGAATGCACTTCCCCGATAGCGCCGGTTCGAGCCAGCCCTGCCAGCATCCAATATTTGATCAGGCTGCGATCCTCGATGCCCCATTGAAAGACTTTTTGCCGTTTGGCGGCTTCCTCGACCAGCTCACGCCCTTCGGTCATGGTCAGGCTGGGCTTTTCGCAAAATACGTCCTTGCCCGCTCGAAGCGCCATCATGGACATTGGCGCGTGCCAATGGTCGGGAGTCGAGATTACGACCGCATCGATGTCCTTCCGGTCGATGATCTCGCGAAAGTCCTGGTAGACTTTGCAGTCCTGATTTCCGTAGGCCTCGTCTACGATGGTTTTGGCTTCGTGAGTCTTGCTGAGCTTGCAGTCGCATACTGCGACGACGCGCGCGTTTGGCAGCGTAAGGAAGGCTGCCATGTTCGTGCCTACGCCCTGCGGTCCCAAGCCGATGCAGCCAAGGGTAATCTGCTTTGACGGGGCCGTCGCTCCGAACAAATGAGAGGGAAGGATCAAGGGCGCAGTTGCGGCCAAGCTAGCGGTGGTGGATCGATTTATAAATTGGCGGCGATTCATTTTATTTCAATTGGAGTTCAATTGTTTAACGATGACGGGAGGGATTCTGATTTGGAATGGCTGTTTACAGTTCGCGTACCCAGATATTCTGGAATTCTACTGGGCTACTATGTCCTTGTATGTCGATCGATTGGCGAGGGGCGTGTGGTTTATAGGGGAGTGTCGACTTATGCCTCGTAGGCCCGAGGATCTTGGTATGGTTGTGAACGAGCACGCCGTTGTGCAAGACGGTAATTCTGGCCTCTTCGACGAGTTTTTCATCCCTGAAAACGGGTGCGGTAAAAATGACATCGTAGGATTGCCATTCGCCGGGGCGTTTGCAGGCGTTTACTGCGGGAGGGGTTTGCCCATAGATGGATGCGGCAGAACCATCGGCGTATATCTTGCATGCATACGAATCGAAGATCTGAAGTTCATACCGTCCCATGAAAAATATGCCGCTGTTTCCCATGTTGTTGGGTTCGTTGCCGTTTGGCGGATTCGGGGCTCGCCATTCGATGTGGAGCTGGCAATCGCCGAAGGTCGCTTTGGTCGATAGGTCCTGTTTTCCTGCGATGATTCTTCCGTCTTCAACTTGCCAAGTCGTCTCCTTGAAGCTCCTGAGGTCCGATCCATCGAAGAGAACAATCGCATCGGATGGGGGGAGAAGCCCGACTTTGTCGGAGGACTCGTTGGGGATCACGCGTGGTGGTTGCGGACGATCGGGTTGGTGAACCTGGTACTGATAGCCTGAGATTAAAGGCGTGTCATCGTATCCAGGATATTCGTATCTATGGAATCCTTCTTCTGCTTGCGCTGTTGCCAATGAGAGGAGGCAGGTCATAGCGATAATAAGTTTCTTCATGGTCTTGGGTGGGCTCGAAATGGTTGTTTTGCGCGGATGGACAAGGAACCTATCGTTGTTGGTTTCTCGCTGTCGCCGAAGGGTCCGGAATAGAGTGCAGCGCTCTCGAAAGGGAGGCCTTAAAACCTTGCAGCTTCTTTTTTAAGGTTCGCATAAGAGGGCTCTTTTTATTGCTCCAGATTGGAGCATTCTAAAGTAGCATTATCAACATAATTGGAATTGCATTTGAATTTATGTGAATGGTAATGCTACTTTTGATTCGCAGTTTTCACATGCTTCCTAGACGCTCCCCTTCATCGATAGGGCGGCAGGACCCCGTCGCGCAGCGTTGTATGGAATTTCTTATGCGGCAGTCCGGGACGTACTTGCCCTACCTTTTGATGATTGTATCCAAGCATAAAAATAACGCATGACAGACGTTATTCCAAGTCAACTGCACCTTCCATCGAAAGACCGTTCGTTCTGGAATGGGATAGATAGCGACTTACCTCTTTTGTATCTGGCCTGGGGGGCGTCGAAATTTTAAGAGCGAAGGCGTTCCAGTCAGTCGTCACAAAGGCTGGGTGGTTAGTTTGATTCTAGAAGGGAATGCCACGCTTCTTTTGAAAGACCAACGTATCCCGTTATCAAAAGGTAATCTTGTTTTTATAGGCCCCGATTGCGCCTGAGGTTGGACAACTGACAAAGACAGTGAGTGCCGATTCCTTTTGCGCATGTGGGATGACCTGCCTGGACTAAGCCTAAGAAAGTCCCATTTCGATTCAGGTGTTATTAGGATTTAAATTGTAGGGCGGGGCGCTGACCCGCCAACGGGCGGGGAAGTGTCGCCTAAGCCCTTCGACTCCGCTCAGGATCTTCGACGAGACGACCTGCAATAGGACGAAACGTAGTGGATATGGTGACGCAAATAGAAAACGAGGTGACCGATTTAGTCGCACCCATTCGATCTCGATGGAAATTGAACGATTGCCCAAGTTCCTCAATACCCAGCTCCAAAGTCGGACTACTTGTTTGAAGTTCCTGGTCCTGGCGAAAGTCGTCAATTGATGCATCTTATCGGTGGCGAATTGCGATACGATCGGGTTCCTGCTAGCCAGAAGCCGCTTTTGGTCGAGTAGAAATTTGGATACGGAAAGAAGTCTCACTATCGATCTGCGAAAAATCGAAGAATAACTTAATTAAATAGATTGCCCACGAAGCAACTAAGATCACGAAAGTTCCTTGGGTCAGGGCTTATCAATTTCTTCGTGGTCTTTGTGGTCTTCGTGAAAAAAATAACGATATCGCATATCAATGATTGGAGAAAGTGAATATCTGCGCCCTTTGTTTGCCACCCCGGGGCAAGCCCTCGACTCCGTC
>JAPKDW010000281.1 GCA_028822375.1 Opitutaceae bacterium
CCTGCAAATGCCAACGTGAGAATACGCCAAATAGAAATCGTCTCAATATTGTATATCAACCCAAGGCGGTGTCCGCGATTCTCCTGAATCATGAATAGCATGATTGAATTCAATATATAGAGATGAGTCACGGGTGGCGAGTGTGTGTGCGTTACATCTATACGGTTGAAGGCATATTCGGACCACGAACGTAGCGTTTGGTCGCGTCAAAATCAGGATCGTAGTCCCAATGATAACCTTCGCTCCCTTTTAAGGCATCGTGTAGAAAGAGCCGGGTTTGTTTGCTTTCTGCAGCTTTCTCGGTCGTCGCCTCAATGTTAATGTCTCGCATCAAAGCCGAGTGCAGTGCACCTACTCGCTCCAGATGTTCTTCCTCATTGCAGAGATTTACCGTTTCAGATGGATCTTCAACGACGTTAAAAAGTAGAGGATCATGGTTCCTTGTATAGACATATTTGTACGGCCCTTTTCGAATACAGAGCCATGGTTCCTCTACACCGGGGCCAAAGTATTCCATGATTGCCTCATCCTTCCATTCGGACGATTCTCCCTTTATTACTCCGAGGAAACTGTGGCTTTCGTTTTTTCCATACCGAATTGCTTCTTTTCCGTTACCGCCCATATCGGCGAGAGTAGGACATAAGTCGGCGAGTGAAACGATCGCATCGGTTTTCTTTGGGGTATAGCGTTTGGGATTGTGCACAATCATTGGCACCTTGACCGAACCCTCGTAGAAGGTGCGTTTGTACCACATGCCTCGTTCCCCCATCATATCGCCATGATCGCTGGTAAAGATTATGACTGTGTCATCGTACAGGTCCATGGTCTTTAGCTCAGTTACGATTTCGCCAACGTATTCGTCGATCTGGGTGATCATTGCATAGTAGGCGCGCCGAGAGTCTCTCACGGTTTCCTTGGAAGGTGGGTGTTGATCAATTCCGTGATGAATTTTTAGCCACCGAGTTACCGGGTGCATGTCGTCTTCCGTGTCTTCCGATTGCGATGGCAATTCAATGTCTACGTTTTCATACTGGTCCCAAAACTTTGGTACGCTTTGATAGGCTTCATGGGGTTGAGTGAATGAAACGTGGAGAAAGAAAGGGGATTCCTTTGGTTCCATGGCTTCATATCTAAGGTATTCGATAGTTCTGTACTGAACTTCAGTGTCGAAAAGAATTTGGTTGTTGGTCCGGCATAGACCTGATACTTCGAGTTTTTTAACTGAAGTACCAATACGATGTTCGACATTGGGTTTCCAATCGATACTCCAACTGAAATCGGATGGATACATATCGGTTGTCAGACGCTTATCAAAACCGTGTAGCTGATCGGCTCCTATGAAATGGGTCTTGCCTGATACAACACTGCGATAACCCGCATGTCGCAAATAATGCATCATGGTAGGCAATGAGGAGCGAAATTCCGAACCATTCCCCCATACTTCGGTGCTAGAAGGTTGCAGTCCAGTAAACATGCAGGCGCGAGCCGGACAGCAAAGGGGAGAATTGCTATAGGCGTTATTTAAAAGTACTCCTTCCTCAGCGAGCTTAGAAAGATTTGGCGTAATCGCCTGGCCTGCCGGATTGCAGAATGGCAGCACAAAGGACGCCATCTGATCTGCTTGGATGAGAATAATATTAGGTTGGTCCGATTGTGTATTTTTTTCCATAAATGCTAGTTGCTTTTCAGTTTGTTTTCTTGAGGACGGCTTTTCGCATGAGTGAAAGCGCGTTTAATAAGGGTCTTTCGCTGGCGACTCCTTTACCGGCGATATCAAAAGCGGTGCCATGAGCGGGCGTCATGATCGGAAAGGGAAGGCCACCGAAATAAGTGACGCCTTCATCGAATCCCATCAGTTTCGTCGCTATTTGACATTGATCGTGAAACATGGATACAACTCCTGGGATACCTTCTTTTTTGACCTTTAGAAAAATAGTATCTGCAGGATAGGGTCCTTCGACGTTGACCCCCGTTCTTTTCGCTCTTTCAACAGCGGGACCGATTTCATCAATTTCTTCGCGCCCAAACATACCATTGTCGCCATTGTGGGGGTTTAAGCCGGAGACGGCGATTTTCGGATTTTCGTATCCAAACTTTCTCAGTTCTTCATTAAAATACTGGATAACCTTATAAATATTTTGCTCGGTTATATGCTGCGCAACTTCTGATATAGCCATGTGCGAGGTTACCCTAGTCGTCCATAAGTGACCGATTGTGTTGATTTCTTCGCTCGTCCGAGTGAGCCCAAGAAGATTTGCGATATACGCTTTGTAACCTTCGAAGGCTGAACCACCCATTTTGAGTGAAATTTTGTTTACGGGGGCGAAGACGAGCCCATCAATTAGCCCGTTCTGGAAAAGTTCGACGACGTAGCGGGCCAGCCCAAGGTCCGCTTCGCCGCAACGCTTGTTGTTTTCGCCTATCGTTATATCTCCGTAATCGAGGTCCTCCCGGTCGAGCAGCGAAACAGGCGAGTCGCTCGCTAACGCTTGCTCAATATTGTTAAACGTTGGTACTTTGATTTTCGTACCAGAAATGCGCATACCCATGTCAAGGATCTCGCGTGATCCTAGAATGAGAGTTTTCAATCCGTCAAACGGATCCGAGTGCCGGAGGGACTTGGCGACCAATTCAGGACCGATTCCCCCCGCATCCCCCATAACCACGCATGTAACTGCTTCTTTTTTCATTTGATATTCGATTAACTTTTAACCGATGCCTGTCCTTTGACTTTTCTTGCTAGCAACAATTTGCCTATAAGTGGCGACGAACAGCCAATGACAGCGAGAGCAAGGAAGAGCACTGCAAATGGCTGCTTGAGGATCATAAAGAGATTTCCGTCGTAGATGAGGTAAGACTGCTTGAGGGAGACCTCAATGAGCTCGCCGAGAATTAGGCCCATAATAATCGGAGCAGGTGAATAACCGTATCGCTTCAAGAAGTATCCGGAATAGGCAAAAACAAGCATGATTCCGACATCGAACAAATTCTGCTGAAGGCTATACGCGCCAAGAGCGGCCATTACGAAGACCATTGGCCACAGAAACGTAGTGGGAACGAGCGAAATACGGCTAAAGAGTTTCGCTCCCACCATGCCAAGAAATAGGAAATAGATGTTGGCGCCTAGCATGGCTCCAAAGATTCCATACAAGAGTTCTGGCTGCTCATTGAAAAGTTGAGGTCCAGGCCGCAGTCCCAGTATCAGCATCGCTGCTAAAATGACAGCCGTCGATCCTCCACCCGGAATGCCGAGGGCTAAGGTCGGTACCATCGTTCCTCCCGTCGCCGCATTGTTGGCAGATTCTGCCGCTGCTACTCCTTCGATGGCGCCTTTCCCGAATTGATCCTTATTTTTGGATATTTTGCGTTCTTGATTATAGGCGATCATAGCGGCAACTGTGCCGCCTTCGGCAGGGAGAATTCCAATGAAAGTTCCTATCCCTGTTCCGCGGAGCACTGTTTTCCAAATTCTTTTGAGATCGCCTACCGAAGGCAGTTTCGCTACAGTAGCGGCAACAAAAGTACGTTTTTGGCCGAGTTTAGTTGACTGGCGAATCAGCTCCCCTCCTGCAAATAGTCCAATCATCATCTGTACAGGACGAATGCCTTCGCTCAAATCCGCTTGGCCGAAAGTGAATCGTTCAACACCGGTTGCGAAGTCGGTTCCGGCGGTTCCTATCAAGATCCCAAATGCGCCTGCCATGAAGTTTTTGACCATTGAGTTCCCGCTAATAGATGCGAGCATCGAGATACCAAAAATCGCGAGGGCGAAATATTCTGCGGGGCCAAATAGAAATGCGAGTTTCGCTAGCAACGGGGTCGCTATTACCATGACGATGATCCCAAGAATCCCTCCTATTGCGCTTGAAAAAGTGGCGACGCCGAGTGCTCGTCCGGCTTGGCCTTTCTGGGCCAGAGGATAGCCGTCGAATGTCGTCGCGGCTGCGGCTGCTGTTCCCGGTGTATTGATCAGGATGGCACTGATTGATCCGCCGTAGGTAGCGGCGCAATAGATCACTGAAATGAGGGCAATACCTGAGACGGGTTCCATGCGAATAACGAATGGTAGAAATAGAGATATCATTACTACCGAGCCCAAACCTGGTAGGGCTCCAACGAATACACCCACAGTGGTGCCAATGAGAATCAGCGCCAGATTGTATGGATCGGCGAGAAAATTAAAAACCTGGATTAGGGCTTCCATTGAGGAGAGATTCTTAGAATCAAAATAGTAGGTTTGTTGACATTAGTGTCCTCACGGCAGATTCGTTCCTAGTGCGATTTCGAACAAAACGTAGACCGCGACCGCGAATAAAATGAATGTGATAGTCATTGGCAGGTACCGCCGCTCTCCCCAGATCAAGGAAAGCGCGAAGCAAAAGATCAGGAGTGAAGGGAATGTGCCTATGGTAAGGAGTCCTACAGCAAACAAGAAGAGCATCCCTGCAGAAATGTAGGCAATTCGAGGAATGGGTTTCATTGCCTTGCGAACCTCACCACTCCTCGCCGGTCTAACCGCTCTCACTCCTAGAATTACAGACAAGATAAGCATTAGTAAGAGAACGGCACGGGGAAAAACAGCTGGTCCGATGCCTTGAGCGAGTATCTCGGGGACCTCGCGAAAGGTAAAGGTAACGCCTAATAGTGTTAGTGAGAATGCACCAATGGCTATCGCTTCGACCAGTTGCTCTTTATTTATACTGGATTCAGCTTCGAGATTGGATTCAGCTTCGGTGTCGTTTGCGGAAATATCACTCATTGATTGGGATAGTTGAAAACTGTTTTCGGGGTAGTCGTTTAAGAATGAACAATTGCATTCTTAAGAAGGTTATTCTTTATATTCTCCTTAGCCTCAGCTCGGCCTACAAATTGAGGTGGGGGCCAGTTAGCTAGTAGATCCCAACTATCGTCGGTCTCATCCATGTGCGTCTCGATTAGTTGGTCGAACGTATCCATGATGTCAGCCAAGGTGTCGTTTTTGACTAAGTTATTTAGTTCATCTGGATCCTTCTCGAGGTCATAAAGGCAGACTCTCAGGTTTTG
>JAPKDW010000044.1 GCA_028822375.1 Opitutaceae bacterium
TTCGAACGGTGTCTCTATTTCTCTTTGGGTGCTTCGGCCCATTCGGTTGCAGAGGGTACGTTGCTCATGCTAGCGGGAAGAGTGGCTACCCAGGCTTCGTGAAGGTGTTCCAGGTTTGCTAGGATCTCTGGGTTTTGTTTGGCGAAATTAGTGGTCTCCGAAGGATCCGTTCTCAGGTTCCTGAGGAATACCCCCTGTTCGAGTTCGACTTTTTCAACGGGAGCAGCTCCTTCCCCGTGTACGGTGTGTAGTTTCCAGTCACCTTTTCTAACTGACCATTCGTCAGCGGTTTTCCAATGAAGCGTCTCATGCTGACGAGTGGGATCCGCTCCGGTAAGTGTAGGTAGGAGATTGATACCATCGGCAAAATCAGGAACGGATTCCCCGGCAACTGTAAGCATGGTTGGGAGTAGGTCGAAGGCGCTGACCATGTTTTCAGAAACTCGATTTTCCGGGAGGGTGCCGGGTTGACTGATAATGAGCGGTACGCGGGTGCCGCCTTCGTACAATGTAAACTTGCTTCCTCGTAGGGGCGTGTTCTCTGCGTAGATGGGACGGGATCCACCGTTGTCGCCCATGTAAATGATTAACGTATCGTCTCGAATTCCGAGTTCATCCACATGGTTCAATAAACGGCCTACTTCTTGGTCGAGGTAATGCAGCTGGCCCAGGTAGTGGGCCCGTCCGTTTGGATTATTCGGGCGACGGGAGCGGTAGTACCAATCGAGGTAGGGTTCAACCTTTGGGTCCCAATCTCCGTAATCCTCCAAATCGTGCTTATCCAGGTACTCCTGCGGCAGTTGGTGCGTAAAGTTGTGAACGGCGTTGAAGGAGAGATAGAGGAAGAATGGATTCTTCTGGTTTCGGCTGATGAAGTCGCGCGCTTTGGCTCCGAAGATCTCGGTGCTCATTCCTTCCATATCGACTTCCTTTGTGCCGTCGCGAAAGGGACCCATCCCCCAAGAGTTGCTGGGCTCTGGGTTTTGGGCTCGAGCCGCATCGAATGCATCGATCGCATCCTGACTATGTACCATATAATGAATACGCGCGTTTTCGGAGCCGAAGAATTCATCGAAGCCGTGCTCTAGCGGAAAATTCCGCGTGCCGGGACCGTTCGGGGATCCGTAGTGGACTTTGCCCACATAACCGTTCGTATAGCCGGCGTCCTTTAGGAGCTCGGCCATGGTTGGGTTTTTCCATTCCGATATCCCAGGGCCGCCATACCACTGCATTCCAAATCGTTGCTGATACGCGCCCGTAATGATGCCGCAGCGGGATGTGTTGCAGATGGGAGAGGATGCATACGCATGGGTGAAACGCGTTCCTTGAGCTGCTAGACGATCGATGTTGGGCGTTGAAACGTCATCGCGAATCCCCGCTACCGAAAGGTCTGCATAACCTTGGTCATCTGAAATGATGAGAATGATGTTCGGTTTTCGCTCGGCCCACAAATTTGAGATTAGGAGAGTTAGAACAATGCTGGAGATGCTAAATAATTTCATGTTTGGAAGGAGTTTTGCCCACGAATCTCACCAATCTTCACGAAAATGAAATCTAATATTCGTGCTAATTCGTGTTATTCGTGGGCAGCAATATCTGATTGAATCGGTTTGTTAGTTCGGCGATGAATTTGGGATGCTTGTTCCGTCGAATTCTGGATTGCTTTGGGTTGTGTTGGGAAAGGAAAATATTGCTGAATGTTATGGAGCTTTCTTTCTCCATGGTTCCATGCTGTTGAATGGAGGTTGTTCCCAAATGTGTCGACCGGAATGGCTTTCGTTTTCGTATTTGGAGAAATGCTTTTCTAGCGCTTCGCCAAATGTCGCTTGGTAGTCAGTGGTGGGAGGTAGTGTAGGGCGCGTTTCCCCTAGGGGATGGACGAGATCGAACCAGTAGTCAGTTGGCGCAGTTTTAGATTCTTGGGAATAGAAGCGAACGAGCTTCCAGCGTCCATCGTGGATCATTCGAGCGTTTCCGTATTCGGCGAACTGGTACGAACGGAATTCAATCGAACGATCGCCGCGTAAGTGGGAGAGTAAGCTGGCGCCTGGACCGTTGTAGGTTTGTTTGTCGATGCTTCCTCCGGCGACTTCGACAATGGTTGGGTATAGGTCGCAGAGATTGACGAATTCGTTGCGGATTTGTCCGCCGCGAACCAAGGATTTCGGTCCACTTATGATAAAAGGGATATCAATGGATTCTTGATACAAGTTTTGAGGGAAGCTGCCATTACCTTTGCCGTAGAGTCCGTATTGTCCGGTTAGGTGACCATGGTCGGCGGTGAAGATGATGAGTGTATTCTCAAGGAGATCACGTCCTTCAAGCGCGTCGTTGATACGGCCTATTTGTTCGTCTACCAAAGTAATGGCCGCCAAGTATTGAGCGACCTGTTCCTCATGTCCGGCAACGATTTCGGTTTTGAAATTGGAGCGGTGGAGTGTGGAGCTTCCTCCTGCGGCTACGATATCGCGGGCGATGGGGCGGTAGCGCTCGACGAGACGTTCCGGTAGACCGTCAAAGGGGAAATGAGGTTCTATGAAATTGAGGAAAATGGCAAAGGGTTGGTCTTCTTTTTCATCAATGAAACGGACTGCCTCTTCTGTTAGGAAACGTGATTGAACGCCGGTATGGGTTTCATGGATTCCGTCTCTCGAGAAATGCACGGTTCCACTGTGCTGATATTGATTGAGCCAGTTGGATTGGCGTATATCGTAACTCAGCCATCGGTCGAAACCTGCAGCAGGTCGCCAACTTTCCGAGCTGGCATGCCACTTCCCGAAAAGTCCCACTCTGTATCCAAGATTCTGTAGGTCCTCCGAAAGCAAATGCTCATCTGCCAACCAATTTTTAACGAGTCCGTCGGAGTCAGACAAAAAATCGTGCACGCCGTGCTGAGAGGGAATTCGACCGGTCATTAGGCTGGCCCGCGCTGCGGAGCATACGGGCACCGGAGAAATCGCCTGATCAAAGCGAACGCCGTGTTTCGCCAGGTGATCAATATTGGGAGTCTGAATTCGTTTGTCATACTCGCCCAAGGCCCAGCGACCGTGATCGTCGGTCATGATGAGTAGGATGTTTGGTTTCGACGGGTTTGCCGCAGATGGCTTTTCAGCGGCCAGCAGCAAGGGGGCGATTAGAAGGCTGATCGTAAAGGTAAACGTCTTCATAACCATAATGGTGTTTTGGCCATAGCTTTACGCTAGGTCGAGCCCTATTAAGAACCCTTTCCAACTCATTTCCTCAAAACTTCATTTTGTCTCTAACATAATCTCCACGTTTGGGAAGATGGTGTTTCTGTCTTGTGGCATGGCTGTTTGTCGTGTTTAAGAATTGGTAAGCGACCATATTAAACAAGCTGCTGTCCGATGTATTAGAGTGATCGCAGACGTTATCATTCAATATTTAGAAATGGGAAATGGAATTTTAGTTATCGGAAGCGCTAACGTCGATTTAGTAGTAAAGCTCGATAAGATTCCCAATCCTGGAGAGACTATCGGCGATGGACAGTTTCATCAATTTTGCGGAGGCAAGGGAGCTAATCAAGCGGTAGCGGCGGCAAGGTCGGGTCAAAATGTAGTATTCGCCGGTTTGGTTGGAGATGACGCTTACGGAGACGCTGTCATTGAGAACCTGAAAGCAGCGTCTATCGATACTCAATACCTGCATAAGGAAAAGGAGGCTCATACGGGGATCGCTCTCATCTCAGTGAGTAGTAGCGGCGAAAATGCTATCTCGATCGCGCCGGGCGCTAATAAGAAACTCGGAATTAAGCGTATTGATCAATTGGAGTCAGTTATTGCTTCGGCTTCTTTGGCGCTTTTACAGTTGGAAATTCCGTTTGAGACCTGTGTTCGTGTCATCGAACTAGCGGGCCAGCATGGCACTCGAGTTATGCTAAATCCTGCTCCATCGGATCGAAGGGCGACGGAATTGATTGGGTCTACTGATTTGCTGGTAGTGAATGAACACGAAGCTTACGATATTTCCGGTCTGCCGACCGAGTCGGACGCTGAGATAGCGTTGGCTGCCGAATGGCTTTTTGACAGAGGCGCCAAACACGTTATTGTAACGCTTGGTAGTAGAGGCGTTTTTCTTAAAGACGAAATACGTAGTGAATTTCTGCCCACGTTCGAAGTAGAAGCGGTGGATACAACTGGCGCAGGGGATGCATTCTGCGGGACCTTAGCTTGTGAGTTTTCCAGAACCGATTCGATCGAAGAGGGGATCAAGTACGCGTTGGCCGCATCCGCTATAAGCGTGACCCGCTTAGGAGCTCAGGAGGCGCTGCCAACTCGGAAGGAAGTGCACGCTTTTTTAGCCGAGTATTCACGTTAGCTGATGATAAATTATAACACCACTGCACGCATATGGATTATTTAAGAGGGCTCGCTGGAGTTGGAATATTGATTGGGATCGCCTGGTTGTTTTCCCGGAATCGAAAAGGCGTCAATTGGCGGTTGGTGGGAGGTGGACTGATCGTTCATTTGTTACTGGGCGTCATAATTATAAAGGTTCAGTTCGTTAATACGATTTTTGCGTGGCTAAGCGGGATGTTTGTCAAGGTGTTAAGTTTTTCAGAGGTCGGCACTGATTTTATTTTGGGAAAACTTGGGCATAATCCTGATTTCGGATTCGTATTCGCGTTTCACGTACTGCCGTCGATTGTCTTTTTTGCAGCGCTATCCGGGCTTCTCTACCATATGGGAATATTGCAATTTGTGGTGGGCTTAATCGCGCGGTGTTTTTCGAAAGCGATGCAGTTGTCGGGCGCAGAGTCCTTTTCCATGGCAGGAAACATTTTCCTTGGTCAGACGGAAGCTCCGCTTTTGGTGAAACCTTTCATCGGGAAAATGACCAAGTCGGAGCTGATGTGTTTGATGACCGGTGGGATGGCCACTATTTCTGGCGGCGTATTGGCTGGATACGTAGTGTTTTTGGGTGGTGATGATATTGCCGAAAGAACTCGATTTGCAACCTACTTGCTAAGCGCATCGTTTATGAATGCTCCGGCTGCCATTATCATGGCCAAAATCCTGGTACCGGAATCTGAGGGTCAGTTCGTTGAAAAGAAATTCGATGTAGTCGATGAGCATAGAGCTGCCAATTTCATTGACGCGCTCGCTCGCGGGACCGGTGACGGAATCAATATGGTGATAAAAATCGCGGGTATGATCATTGTATTCATTTCTTTGATCGCGATGCTGAATTACTTTCTGGAATTCGTTGGCGGATTTACCGGTTTGAATGAGATGGTTTATTCATTGACTGGGGGCGTTTACGAAAAACTCTCTATGGAGTTCATGTTGGGGCAGTGCTTTAGGATAGTGGCTTTTGTGATCGGAGTTAGTTGGGCGGACTCGCTTCAAGTTGGCAGTCTGTTGGGGCAAAAGCTGGTATTAAATGAATTCATTGCCTACCTGAGCTTGGCTGAAATGAAGGAGAGCCTATTGGTTAGCGAGCGCTCTATCGTGATCTCGACTTACGCATTGTGCGGCTTTGCGAATTTCGGATCAATTGCCATTCAGATTGGAGGAATTGGAAGTCTTGTTCCTGAACAACAAGCGAATCTTTCCAAGCTTGGTTTTAAAGCTCTCATTGCTGCGACGCTCGCTACCTTGGTTACCGCAAATACAGCGGGTGTCCTACTGGGTTGATCCATGAACGTTATAATTGATACAGATCCGGGAAACGATGATGCCATAGCCATTTTGCTGGCCATTGCATCTCCGGAAATTGACTTGTTAGGAATAACGGCGGTGGCTGGAAATGTTCCTGTCGCGATAACCTCGAGAAATGCTCGAATGATCTGCGAGATGGCTAGTCGAGAGTACATACCCGTCTACAATGGAGAAGACAAACCGCTTAAGAACCCGCAAGTTACTGGGGAGGATGCTCATGGTCGCTCGGGCCTTGAGGGAGTTGAGATTGTTGAGCCCAAATTCCCGCCTGAATCTAAACATGCGGTTGATTGGATAATCGAGTCGGTGCTTTCTAATGAAGGCGAAATTTCTATTTGCGCAATGGGTCCCTTGACGAACATTGCTCGCGCTTTCGAACGCGAACCAAGATTGCCGGAAATGGTTAGGGAATTGGTGATCATGGGCGGCAGCAAATTCCAGGGTGGCAACATCACTCCCATGGCGGAATTCAATTTTTATGTGGATCCGCATGCGGCTAATCTCGTTTTTAAAAGTGGCGCAAATATTACCCTGGCTCCGTTAGACGTGACGTTTCAGGCACGTATGGAAGAGGAATGGATTCACCGATTAGCGGATGCGGGAGATATCGGTAAATTTGCCCGTGATATACTAATGCCTTCCTATCGGTTCAATAGTGAAAGGTATGAAGGTGAGTATGCGCCTCTGCATGATCCTTTCACTGTTGCGTATATCATTGATCCGTCGCTCTTCAAAAAAAGACCTGTACGTGTATCGATAGAAACGGAATCGCCATTGTGCATGGGGGCGTCCTCGATTGATTGGTGGAATGTGACTGGTGATAAGCCCAATTGTAACGTGCTATCTGAGGTTGATTCGAATGGATATTTCGAGCTGATTTATCAGCGCGTTAAAAGCTTGGATAATAAATAAGGAAGGTTGTCGGTGTCTTTGTATTCAAATCGAAACTTGGTTTAAGCGTCTCATAGAATATGTATAATAGTATGAATACTTTATTCGGGTGGAGTCGGTTCGGGGCTGTCTTGTTTGCCCTCTCTTTTTTGGATTTGGTAATAGTGAAAGCAGCAGCTTCCGAACAAACGGTAACGCTGCTTTTCACTAACGACGTAGAAAGCGTTTACGATCCCATCGAAGCATTTTGGTTGGATGATATGGAGATGATCGGTGGTATTGCTGAAATGACTACGCTCATCAATGAACTCCGTAAGACGAAACCAAATGTTTTTCTTTTCGATTCTGGAAACATATTCACTGGTGCGTTTGCGAAATTAACCCAGGGGGAGTTAGCTTTTGAATTGATGATAACGATGGGCTACGATGCGATGGCGATCGGCAATCACGAGTTCGAATATGGTCATGAAGTATTCGCCTGGCAAAAAAATCGTGCTCCATTCCCAGTCTTGGGGGCAAATTTTTTCTACAAAGACACCAATATACCATACGCTCAGGCGCATGCGGTCATCGAGAGAAAGTCCCTCGCGCTCCAGCATGCGCAAAAGCATATAGACGCCGAGCGAATCGATTTCTAGGCCTACTGAGGCGCCTTTGATGGATTTCTTTTCGATGACAGAGGGTTGGGCGAACGCTACATCCGCCCCATTAGAGAAATCCGCAACAATTCCAATTCGCGGACTACGGTCGGAATTGTTTAAAATTTGAAGGTGTTCGATCAAGGTGCAGGCAAGGACGTCAATATTGCCACGTTGATAGGCCCGCCGACCGTCGGAGAGAGAATCGAACTCTACGATCTGTACGTCGAGGCCATCTTGTTCGAAAAGGCCTTTGACCTTTGCCAGGTAGAGGAATTCATAGCCGGGCCATGCGTTTATACCGATCCTAATAGGGGAGAGCTCGGGTTTGAAATACGAGCATGAGGGCGCGAGCAAAATAATGAAGAGCGCAAGGATTACGGTCTTTAGAGAGCGTATTGGATACCTGTCTTTTTGTTTCAGATTAGAAAGTGTGGGCATTGCGCGTGGGTTGTTAAGAACTAGTGAACGTCCTAGGCGCGTAAGTATTAAGCTTTAATGGTGATAAATGATTTTTTACATTTTCGTGCATAGCCGTCGTGTCTTGAGTGAGAGAAGCTCTCCGAGATTGTGAGAATAATCTGTCGGAGAGGGGCCTTTTTGATAACACCTTGGGTAGAGGTAGTCCTGCTTGCTGCAGAAGGCGATTCGGTAGACGCGGCCGTGATGGTCGCAGTGGCAGCCTAGCGGTTCTGCGACTCAAGTCACTTCTGCTCGGGAAAACCAAGGTTGTTAGCTCGGCGCTAACGCGTGCATCGATCAATATCGAAAAGAGGACGTTGACGGCAATTGAAAGTGGGTAATGGTTGATTTTGAGTCAGCTAGGTTTTGAGGTTCAATCAAAGCCTTGATGCGTTGGGGTTGTGTGGAAGTGTTAGAGTATGTGTAGGCATTATTTCAATACGAAGCGGTTAATGATTTCGATTTAACGAGCGGCTTTGTGTTCGGGGAGATTGTTTTTCGGCATGTTGTTGGTCAGGAATTTAATTGTTCCGATCTGATTAGCGGGGTAGGTTGAGCGGCGATTACTGTCTAGCAGTTTAGCGATTGCCAGGCGTCGCTTGGCTCTAGTGGCTAAGCCGGTGCATAAGACGGGTTCGTTGTCGTCGATATTAGTTGAGAATGGCAAATCTGTTGTTGCCTGAAGCAAGTAGCGGGCGGTTTCCGCCTGCTGCATTGGAGAATGTTTACTGCATAAATATTTTAATTAATTGTGGACTGGTTAACCTGTTGTTTCATTTTGTAAATTCTTCGATCGGATTAGCCTTCAGGTTCCCGATTCTCGATCGATTTCAGAATCAGGTTTCCGTACGTGGGTTACGCCATGTATGATAGCCCCGCCAACGAATAGCAGAGTGATGCAGAAACCGACTACTAGTAGTATTAGGTCATCCATTATGATCTGCCCCCTGCAAAAATCAGAGAACCGGCTGAGCATATTGAAGGGACCCAAATCCCTACATACATGCCTTGTTCTTTGTGCCCCGTGAACCATAGGAAAATGGAAAAGAGAAAAGAGATTCCCGCTGCGGCGAAGAAAAGCGCCTTCGCCTTTTTTATATTGTTGAATTTTTTAATCATATTTCTATTAGGGTTATGTGGTTAAGTTTTTGGAAGGCTCTACTTGATGGAGTGGGCCTGTTTGCTGTTTTGCGCATTTGGAAGAGCGCATTGCTAACTGTATTATAAAAACCATCACGTCCAAAAATAAGAAGGCTTTTGTTCCCCTTGAAGGATATTTCAGAAACGGCTGCTAAGGCGGTCATAAAAAGGACTTGATACGCTGAAACCGAGAAGCGAAGGGCGATTTCTTATTCGTAGATCCCGGGACATCTTTTTTCCCATATTGAAGCGTTCGCTCTTAAAGCTAGTAGCTTGTTCGGCCTTTTACTCGTAATTAATCTTTGGTTTAATGTCGTTCAATTATAGATTTTATCTAAAAACCTGTTCATCTCGTTAATGATAGCGTTTGCGCGCAGTCTAGGACTGCGGAAGGATCACGGAATCAATGATATGTACGACTCCGTTGCTAGCCTTCACGTCGGTTTTAGTGACTTTGGCGTTGTCGACAAACACGTTGCCATCCTTGAAGGAGACGGTGAAGTGGGAGCCGTTTAAGGTAGGGACCTTGCCTGCCTTCACGTCGGCTGCCATCACTTTTCCGGATACAACGTGGTAGGTCAGAATCGCTATCAGCTTATCTTTATTTTCAGGTTGAAGTAGGGACTCAACGGTTCCTGCTGGCAGTTTGGAAAACGCCTCGTCGGTGGGGGCGAACACTGTGAAGGGTCCTTCCCCTTGAAGAGTCGAGGCTAAGTCGGCGGCGGTTACAGCCGCGACCAATGTTTTGAAGACACCGGCGGAGTTAGCTACTTCAACGATATTCTTTTGCTTGTGTGAATCCCCGTGATGAGCCGCAGGAGCGAGAGCCGTTAGGCTGATTGAAGCAAGAATGAGGGTAAGTGTTTTGAGGGTGATTAGTTTCATTGTATTTATATTTTGAGTTAACGTTGTTGGTTTTGAAAAGATTGGTCGGATTGACCGTTCTGACTTTTTTAGACTCGACCATTGGAGGGTTGAATACAAGTAGTATGAACAGGATTTGAGTGCTTAAATAGATTCAAAAGTTGTTCAAAAATGCTAAAACCGGGTTATTCAACTAGAATTGAAGTAATTTGGCGGTTCAAAATCTATTATGAGCCATAAATGAACTATTAATGAATAATTTTGTTCAACGTGCTCTGCTTTGCTCCAGACTTTGCATGTACACCAAGCATCATCATAAATCTTATTTTTCTGTAGGTCGCCTCGCTGAGGCAATACCTTTACTGGAGCGGCGGTTTAGCAACCCGCCCTACACTATTCTCTCAATATTATGATGCCGCTTGGCATCGATTAGGCCATCAAGGTAAATTCGCTTAGGCTGATTCGAGCTAAGGGGGGCGTTGTTAATCGAATACCAAAATTTGGGTAGGGGTGCCGCGCTACGCACCGCAGGCGTGTCACTAAGACCTTACCGGGATCGTTAGCCTGACGGGGGGCTTTGTGGGTTTCGATGGACGCCGACCGACCGACTGATTAATCAGACGTAATCGTGTCTTCCGCAGGAAATTCCTCTGAAAGACGATCCTGCACCGCCTTGCTAAGATCGGCAATCCGCTCTGCGTTGACACCAAGATCGCTCAGTCCAAGACGCGATGTTGAGCGGAAATCGACTGCCGTGCTGGTCTCTGTCGCGCGGATTCGCGCTACTACGTCATCCTGAAACCCAAACCAGAACAGTTCTTCGGTTCCCTCGATCGTGCCCGCTTCCTCATCGACGGTGACATTGTCAAATCCGCGCATTTCCATTGCGCGTGCGACCGCATTGATCACCTCTTCCACTGATTGTTCGACGGTGAACGTTTTAAGATTAGGATAGCCCTCGGCGATCAGTTGAGATGCAGTTTTGTTCGCGAGCTCTTCATTGCCGCTCCATTTTTCGAGTTGTCCCAAAGGCGTATCGAACGGGATCAACGCATTCGCTTCGGTTTCCTTCCGTACCTTCAAGAGCGCTTCAGAATACACCGGCGCATCAACGGGATTGGTTGTGATGTCATAGATAAATGGCACTGATCCAGCCTGTATGCGCAAAGCGTTAAAACCAGCAAAAATTGCGAGCGGAATGGCGAGTGCGATGAGTGCCGATAACCAGCCCCTACGCGGCTTTGTAGCCAAGGATACTATCAGAGCGATGATAGCCAGCAAGGCTACGATGGTTGCCATAATCAGACCCCATCGGGCGGTCATCGTGACGAAGCCGAACATCTTGCTCCATGCGCCAAACTTTGCGCCAAGCGAGGCGATAAGGAACCAGACAGGGAGGAGAAGAGCGAGGACAAGCGCGAGACGCGGCAAAAAACTGAGTTTGGTCATGGTGCAGCTGGAGTATTGGCGGTCCTCGCTTTGCAAGTCCGGTAATGGTTATTAATAGGAAATTCAATTGTTTCGATTTAGTTCGTCGGACTGCTTTAGCTTCTGCTCGCGAAGCAAGGGACCTTGGAGGTCAAATCGTAGAGGAGCGATTTTTCGCCCATGCCGTAGGTTTGGTTTTTTCGGCCTTTTTCTTGGTCCATGATGGACTGAGGAATAAAGCGGTAGGGGTCGGTGGCGGTTTCGGCGGGGATTTCGATGTCTAGGTCGCGATAGAGCGTATCGTAGAATTTGGTCCCTTGCAGTTCTGGGTTTTCGTTGGCTGGGCGGGTCATCTTTCTCCAGTCATCATAATCCTTATGCATGCTGGTGGTTTGAGAACCGTGAGAAACGTTACCGAAGTGAATAAGAAAAATAAGCGCATGATGAGCGGGGCTCAGCCGTTATACGTTAATAAGCCCAAATTCATTACGCAGTATATCGATAATCTCTGCTTTGGGATTGTCGGATAAGGTAATTTTCTTCCCTGTGATTTTTTCCGCAATGCGGGTGTAAGTCTCGGATACCGCCATTATAATGGCTAGCGGTAACTCGTTGTCTGCAGCCAGGCCATTGCGCTCATCCATGCGATTTTTATTCAACAGAATATCTGGCTCGGGGAAATGTTTGAGCAGCGCCTGCCGGAAGCCCTCCTTGGAATTTTCCACCACCTTGCCGTCGCGGTAGCTGGGGCCATCCCATATGCGCGAAGAATCAGGGGTGCCGACCTCATCCATATAAATCAGTTTATCATTGCCGTCGCTATCGGTGACATAGCCAAACTCGAACTTGGTATCGACGAATACTTGGTCCAGCGCTTCGAGGGCATCGCTGATTAGGTCAAAGCCTTCGGACAACAACTTTTCATAGACAGCCACATCGGTCTCGCTGTGAAACTGAAAGGCCTTGAAATTATCGACGATATCCTCGCGGGTGATATTGACGTCATCTTGTTCGGGCACGCCGGGGATTCCTTTGAGAATACCCTTGGAAGACGGTGTAATGAGCAGCTCTGGTAGCTTCTGGTCTTTTTGCAGACCATCGCTTATGGCAATGCCACAGAAGTCTCTCTCGCCCTTTGCGTAGGCACGCCACATAGAGCCGGTGATGTACTGGCGGGCGATCGCCTCGATCATAACCGGGCGGGCTTTTTGGACAATCCATACGAAGGGATGAGGGATTTCCAGAATGTGACTATCGGCAAGACCTTGCTCGCGAAACAACTTGAACCAATGATTAGAGATCGCATTCAGGGCGGCGCCTTTGCCAGGCACGCCTCGCATACCGCCTTCGCCCTGCCAGATGCATTCAAAGGCTGAGATACGGTCGCTGATGACCATGATGGCCAACGGCGCGTCGGCGGCCACCGCGTAGTTTTTCTCCGCAATGAGCCGGGCGCTGTCTTCTTTCGTCAGCCAGTACACCGAGCGTACTTTGCCGCTGTGCACGGGTTCGTCAGTGCGAATGGGAAGGTCGTTGTTTACCGCTAGTACTTTGTCTGCAAGAGTCATGTCTATGTCCAGAAGTGTAATTATTGATATTAGTTATTTTCGTTGAATCGGAAACTCAATGGTTCCGATTTGATTTTCTGGGCAGGCTGAAGAGTGAAATCTGCCTTGGCAAGTTGCGAATCGCGAGAGTGAGGGTGGTTTTTTTGGCGACCTAGGAATCGTGCTGAGCGTCAATTGGTCGATCCTGAAAAAGTGCTTTTACAAGGGGAGGCATCGACAAAACGCACGTCTCCAAATCCCTCCCGCTTCGTCGCCGAATGCTTCGTGGACGTCCAATGTTATCGAGTAATCCGCTTTGTGGATACCTGTTGGCCTCTCGCAGCGAGGACATTAGATAGGAGGCCGATGTTCACAAAGTTCTGCTTATCTCGACAAGTCATGAATCGGTTTCTCTATCGATATAATGGGCCTTGGTTGATTCAGTGCTTAGGCAGGTATACCAAGAGCGGTCATAAACTAAACAAACGCGGCACTTCGCGAGCAAAGGCCCTACATCGCAAGTTATTGTAGGGCCGGAGCTTGCGCCGTGGCGCGTAGGAAGTTTCAAAGTTTGGAAAGTTTAATTTATGACCCTGCTTAGTATAGCTCAGCGCTTTAGCCTGAGTCCCAATGGTTTTGCTCAGGCTTGCTAAAGAACAGGTCTACTGTTCCTTTTTAGCAGCTACTCGGGCGAGGCGGTCCGCCTCGGATTTGTCAAGCGCTGCGTTGCCGGTTCGTGGGTGATCTCCGATGTCTTTGGGGTTGTCGCCCGCTTGGCGTTGAAGGGTGCGCAGTTCGGATTTGAGATTGGCGAGCGTAGCGCTCCATTCGGGATTTTCGGCGAGGTTGTTCGTTTCCTGCGTATCCGATTTCAGATCGTAGAGTTCCCATTCGTCGCGCGTGTCCCAGTAGATGAGCTTGTGGTATTGGCTACGAAGTCCCCAGTGGCTTGGCGTGTCGAAATGGGAGTAGTAGTAGCGGTAGTAGAATGACTGGCGCCAATCACTGGCGGTTTCTCCGGTGAAGAGTGGCTTGAGGCTACGGCCTTGCATGTCCTCGGGAATGGGGTGTCCGGCGAGGTCGAGGATGGTTTCTGGGTAGTCGAGGTTGAGGACGAGTTCGTTGCGAACGGAACCAGCCTGGATTTGTCCGGGCCAGCGGGCTAGGAGGGGGACTCGCAGGGCTTCTTCGTAGATGAGACGCTTGTCGTAGAGGCCGTGTTCGCCGAGAAAGAACCCTTGGTCGGCCGTGTAGATGACGATGGTGTTTTCCGAGAGCCCGGATTCGTCGAGGTAATCGAGGACTTTGCCGATGTTGTCGTCGACGCCTTTGACGCAGCGCAGATAGCGTTTCATGTATTCCTGGTAGACGAGACGGCGTTTGGCAGGGCTGTCGGGCATCGCCTTTATCTCGGCCGTGAATTGGGTGTGATGGGAACGTCCGGCGATTTCCTGGGTACTTTGTTCGAGGGCAGGCGAACGCCCGGAGCCGTGATCGAAGAGAGTGTCCGGTTCGGGGATCTCGACGTCGGCGAGGTAGTCGTTGTAGCGATGGGCGTGTTGCCAGAGGTCGTGCGGCGCTTTGTAGTGTAGCATGTAGAAAAACGGTTGTTCGGGATCGCGGATGTCCGTGAACCATTCGAGCGCTTTTTTAGTGATGATGTCGGAGCTGTGCCAGCCGGGGTTGGGGGTCTGTTTACCTTGGCGAACGATTCCGGATGGATGTTCGTCGCCCATTTCGACAAATGCAGTATCGTGGTAGCTGCCTTGACCGGGGAGAATTGACCAGTGATCAAATCCGACCGGATTGGTGTGTAGGTGATATTTCCCTACAAATCCCGTTTGGTAGCCGTGAGCTTGCATATACTTGGGCAAGGTGGGTTGGCTTTGATCGAGTCCGGTGAACTTGTAGACGCCGTTGTTGTGCGAGTACTTCCCGGTCCAGATAACGGCTCGGCTGGGCGTGCAGATGGAGTTTGTGACGAAGGCATTCGTGAAGCGCATACCTTCGTGGGCGAGGCGGTCAAGGTTTGGCGTGGGAGCGACTTCGGCCAAACGTCCGCCATAAGCGCTGATCGCGTGGGCCGCGTGATCGTCCGACATTATGTAGAGGATATTTGGCCGCTTTTCGCCTGCGGCTAGTAGGGATAGAGAGAATGAGAGAAGGAGGGATAGGGAGATTGTTTTCATGGATTTTTGAAGGGTAGGGCGAGAGCGTCCCGCTCCGCCGCGTAGTTCTGAATCTGGTTACTTCTGTGGCAGGGCGGGACGCTCTTGCCCTATCTATTGGTTCGTATTGATAAAATGGCCTTGTTTGGCGTAACCGGGATAATCGCCTTTTTCGTAGCTATGGCGAGCGGACTTCACCCACCCAAGGAGCTCTCGCTTGAGTTCGCTGGCGAGTTCTGGCTTCCTCCGCGCAAGGTTGCGTTCCTCTTTCGGGTCGTCCTGGATGTGATAGAGCTCGTCCTCCTTTGTGGAATCAAACCAAAGGAGGAGCTTGTGGTTCTTGTGGACGATAGAGGCCTTCGGCGATAGCGTTTGCATTTGAGAAGCGAAGGGAATGAATCGATCTCGCTTCCAGGGTTTGTTCTGGAGTATCGGAAGGAGGCTCAGCCCGTCGATGGGTCGTTCATCAGGCATTTCGTATCCGAGTAGTGATGACACTGTGGGAAGGTAATCTAAGGTGCAGGTAGGTTCAGCGATTGTTTGACCTGGGTTGATCGATCCTGGCCAGACTGCGATGGCGGGAACGACGACTCCGCCATTGTATAGATAACGTTTACGGCCCTTGAATTCACCTGCTTCGCCGTAATAAACGCCGTGGTATGGATTGTATTCGGAAGGTGGGGTTCCGGGTCCCTCTGGGCCGTTGTCGGAGCAGAATAAAATGAGGGTGTCTTCGGCGATTCCGATATCGCTCAACGCGTCGCGAAGTCGGCCGACTTCGCGGTCGATGGAAGTGATCGATCCCAGGTAGTGCTGGCGTCCGAGCGGCTGGTCGGGATAGAGATCGCGCAATTCCTTGCCTGCTCGAGTGGGCGAGTGTGGACCGTAGAACCAGATGGTCGCGAGAAAGGGTTGTTTGCTGGAGGCGGAGTCTCGAGCGAAATCAATCGCGCGCTCCATGATGATTTTCTCGGTCGATCCTTTGAAGTCTTCTATTACCTCTACCCCGTTGGACCAGAAGTGGGCCCGGTGCTTAGGGATGCGGAGGCCAGTCTCGTTGAGCGGGTCCCAGGTGGCAACATTGGTTTCCGTGGTGAAGGTCGTGTCGTAGTGGCGTTCCCATGGCGGACCGTACCGTTCGGCGGTCGTTTGGGGAGAGGGGCCGGAAAGCTCGGGATCCTTGGTCATGGTCCCAAGGTGCCACTTGCCGAAGTGTCCAGTTGCGTAGCCCTTGCTCTTGGCGATTTGGGCCATATTGATTTCGCCGTTGGGAAGTTTGCCGACATTGACGCCGATCATACCGAATCGCATGGAGTGACGCCCGGTTTGAACGCAGGCGCGCGTCGGCGAACAGACGGGGCCGACAGAGTGAAAACGCGTGAAACGTATGCCGTCTGCTGCCATGCGATCTAGGTGGGGCGTTTGGACGAGCGAATTGCCGTTGAAACCGACATCGCCGAATCCGAGATCGTCGGCCATGAGGAAGATGATATTTGGCCGATTTTCGCCTGCGGCTAGTAGGGATAGAGAGAAGGAGAGAAGGGAGAGGGAGAGGAGGGATGAGCGTGAAGGGGCGAAGACGCGAAGGAGTTGGGAGAAAAACGATGACGTGAGTAATGGTTTCATTGAATTTATTGTGGCGGCCGTTTCCTTCGGGACTTCTTTACCTTAGCTTATGGATCGTGTTTTGGATTTCACCGGTTACGGGGGCGCCGTTGGCTCCTTTGAGTTTATAATGTATCGACATTTGCCATACGGGTTCAATGTCGGGGAGAGAGAGGGTGACGGTCTTGCCATTGCGGGAGAGTTTTGCTCCGGCGACGTCCAGGAACTTTTCGTCGTAATGTTTGGAGCCGTAGCTCGCTGTGCGTTTGAGGGCCCAGGTTTTTACGACGAAGGCTTGTTTGCTGGCTTGGAGAGACTCGGAGTCGATCGCTTCGGAGAAGGTGATATCTATTTCGCCCTTTCGCGCGTTGAGCTCGATGGGTAGGTGAGCGGGCGTGTCGGTTTTTCGGATACGATAGAATCCGCCGGCTTGATGCATCTGGGCTGTTCCCCATGCTGACATGCCGCAGATGTAGAGGTGGCCGTTTCCAGAGTGAAAGCGTCCTCGCATGGTGCCGGTGGGGAAATCGGGAATCGGCAGACGGTTCAGGCCGCCTTGCGGTTGGCCGTCGATGAATTCATGAGGAACGATTTCGAGACGGCCGTGGCCGTAGGAGAGATTGAGGAGCTTGCCGTTAAGAGGGCCCCATTGAGGACTGTCAATCCAGAGGAGTTCAGAGGGAGAACGGTCGAATTGTTTGTCGACCCAGGCGAGCGGTTGTTCCATGGCGGAGTCGGAGCTGTCGTCGGGGGCGCCGTAGCTCCACATGTTGCCATAGAAATTGTTGCCTGGCGTTATCCAGTTGATGCGGTTCATCGGGTTCCAGTGACCTTCTTGGTCGGTGACGATGAAGGTGCCGTCGGGATTGATGCAGACGCCGTTGGCCGCCCGGAAGCCGTGGGCGAGAATCTCGGTGTTAGAGCCGTCGGGGCTGACTTTAAGAAGAGTGCCGTGGTGGGCTACGAGCTGAGGACGCGCGTGGCGGGCGCTTTTGGCGTAGTAGAAATTACCCTTGGCGTCGGTCTGCAGTCCCATCGCGAATTCGTGAAAGTGCTCGGAGACTTGGTGGTCGCTGTTGAAGGCTTTGTAGAAATCGGTTTCACCGTCGCCGTTTAGGTCGCGCAGCTCGACGATCTGATCGCGACAGGAGATGAAGATCTTTCCGTCGACGATTTTGACGCCTAAAGGTTGGAAGAGTCCGGTAGCAATGCGCTGCCATTTTGTGGTGGCGGCGGTTTCGTCCGCGATGCCGTCCACGCGCCAAACATCGCCGTCCCAGCAAGAAACGATGGCAGCCTTTCCGTCGGGAGTGAAGTCGACGCCGGTGGCCCGCATGCGGCTATTCCAAGGATTGGAAATTGGGATGGAAAAGCTGTCCCATTGGAAGGGGCCGTCTTGGGTTCCTCGAATGATGGGTGACTCTATGCGATTGGGCGATTGGGCGGATCCGGCTTGAGTGAGTGGAGATAGATCGAGTTCGATCGAAGCGAAATTACTTTTCGATTCACCGAAAACGAAAGCCAGGTTCAGCGGGGTGGCTTTGGCTGGGATGGTTGCGATTACGAATCCATCACGCTCGCTAATCTTTACTTTTTTGCTGCTTCCGGAAACGCGGACAGCAGCGCCTTTGTCCGCTAAACGCAGAGTAAGGTCTTTTCGCGATTTCCCCACATTTAGGATACGGGCGATGTTTCCGTTTTCGAGGAGTTTATGACTTTCAAGAATCTTGGTTTTGCCGACTCGATAGGCGATGGCGATTTTGCCGTCTCTTTGATGAAGCCCTTCGTAGCGCGCCCAATTCTGCGGGAGGGGACCGAAGTGCCGACCATCGACTCCGACGAAACGTTCGTCTTCGAAAGAGCTCGTTTCAGGATTGGCCCAACCGGGGCCGTCAGCGGTTTCGAAGATCGGGTCGCCGACCGTGCGTGGACGGACGACGTGTCCTCCGTCAAAATTAATGCCGCGCCAGTCGATGAAACCCTTACCGGTCCAGGCTCCGGCGACGCGCAAAGTATCGTGTTCGAAGGCGATCCAGGTATTGCCTCTCGATACGCCGCCGGGAGTTGAGTCGAGTTGAATGCCGATGGCTTTGTAGGCGATGTTGGCTCCGGGTCTGACGATGTCAGCTTGCCCCTTGGGATAGTCTTTGGCTGCTTCGCGATCGGCTTTGTCGGCGATTTGGAAGGTGCCGATGAGGAAAGGGCCGTAGTCCATTTCGCTCCACTGTTTGCGTGCAACCGGTTTCGGTCCGGTCGAGGCGCCTTTGGGCAGGTCGGAGAGGTAGCTTTCGGTGATTTCGAAGAATTGATCAGGATTGTTCCCTTTTAGAAAATGTTCACGAATGTATTGGATGACGGCATACTTCTCGCTCGGGACGAGCTGGACTTGGGGAATCATTAGCCGCCAGCCGCGCGTGATCGTCTGGTACATGGTGTAGGGATCGTTGCCGTGTTGGAATACTCCGTCGCCGAATCGCAAGGAATTCGGGATGGAGCCAGGCATGCTGAGATCGCCATGGCAATTGTGGCAGATTGACTGATAGATCTCCTGGCCTTGACGGAAGATTGCGTTGCTCGACTGTCCGATCAGTTTCGCGTGATCGATGTTCGCCTCGTACTCCGGCAGAGCGGACTCGGGGAGCAGCATGGCGCCTGGAGTTTCTTGGGCGACGCTAGGGAGCGAGATTGAGAGACAGAGGGATAGGGAGAAGGAGAGAAGGAGAGATAAGGGGTAGCGGATAGTCATAATAGGAATACTACAGTTTCCGGAAGAATTGCCTGAATAGGACGGATTGGAAATGGAAAACTGCGAGGGCTTCCAATTTTGCTTGGTTGAATAAACTTAAGATCTCGTGAGATCAAATGTCGCACGGGCATCCTGCCTGTGAAGAAACAGGCTGGAAGCCTGCGCTACTCTTAGGTTGGCAGAACCCCTATCACTCCCTACTGTCGTGTCACTGTGATGTAGTAAGGAGCTGTCAGATTCGTTCCGGACTTATCGGAAAAGGAGGCTTCGAGTTTCGTTATTCCCGCTTTCAATTGAGCTTTAAATTTTACTGCGATGACTTCGCCGTGAGCGTTTACCTCGTAGTCGGGCGAGGCCTTGGCTTTCTTGGGCAGCGCTTTTTGTTCTTCAAAGGATCCGATTTTCACCGATGCGGAGGCGACGGGCAGCGCTTTGCTCCGATCGTGAGAGATGGCGAAATCATAGCCTTTGGAATAGTAGACAAATTTCCGCAGCTTTTCAGGGATCGGAATGGTTCCTAGAATCGGGTCTCCTGCTTCGGCAGGATAGCGCCGCAGAGCGAATTCATAGGTGCCGTTTTGGGCGACTTCGATCTCCCAGAAACCACTGGCCCGAAATCCCGCCAATACCTGATCATGGTTCCATGCCACCTCTTCGCTAATATCATGGGTGGTGAGGGTGGTGGGGTTCTCATGGTCGTCGCCGATTATGATTTCATGGCCGGCAGCGGGATCGCGTGAGTTCAGGGTTCGCCACCAACGATCGTAGGCCTTTTGCATTTCGCGGGCTCGCTCGGGATGGGCCGCTTTGACGTCCTCTGTTTGACCCGGATCAATGCCGATGTTGTGGAGTTCCCCTTCAATCCATCTCCAGTCTCCTTGCATGACCGTGTGAGGGTTTGTCTTTTGCGGGGTCCGCTGCTGTTTTTGTTTGTCGAGGCAAATGACACGGTTGATCCAATAGGGAGTGCGACCTTGTATGAGCGGTACAAGGCTTTTGCCGTCTTCGGCCGTTGTGGGAGCAAGCTCTAAACCGCAAAACGCTTCGAGGGTTGGGCGCAGGTCCATCCCTGAAGTCAGGGCATCGATGTCGCGGCCCCCGGCGAATCCGTTAGGCCAGTGAATAAAGAAGGGCACGCGATGTCCACCGTCCAACGTCGACCCCTTGTTACCTGACATTCCGGCGTTCCAGGTTCCAAACCGGGACACGCTGCCATTGTCGGACATGAAGATGAGGATAGTGTTATCCTCCAAATTCAAGGCCTTCAGCTTCGCTCGCAGTCGGCCCAGGTTATCGTCGATATTGGTGACCATCGCATAGAATTCCGCTGCTCCCGGTTTATCTTGGAGGGCCTTATTCTCTTTGTAGAGATCGGTGTATTTTTCAGGGACGACATTCGGAAGATGAGGAGTGTTGGTGGAAATCATTGTGAAAAAGGGCTTCTCGCGATTCTTCTCAATGAAAGTCATCGCTTGATCGAACCACACATCGGTGCAATACCCTTCGTATTGCTTCCACTTCCCATTGTGTTGATAGTAGTCATCGAAGTAGTTGTTGGCCCAGTAGTCTTGGATGTTGCCAACCCCGCCTCCACCATGAACCAGAACTTCTTCGAACCCGCGGTCCTGTGGGCGGAATGGGTAGTTGTCGCCAAGGTGCCATTTTCCAAAAAGAGCGGTCTTGTATCCGCTATCCTTGAACGAGTTCGCTACGGTCGTTTCGCCATGCCGCAAGAGCGAGCGTCCTCGAATCGTTGCCCACACGCCGTTCTTCAGCGGCGGGCGACCGGTCAGAAGGAGGGCTCTCGTGGGCCCGCAGTTGGGCTGAACGTGGAAATTCGTGAATCGTACACTCTCTCGGTGTAGGCGATCCATTTCGGGAGTCTGGATGTGAGGGTCACCGTGGGCACCCATCGGTCCGTAACCCTGGTCATCGGTCAGAACGAGAATCACATTGGGACGTCGCTTATCGTTCGGGTCATCCTGAGCGCCGGCGGATTGAGACAGACTTAGCAGTCCGACAACAAGAGCTAGGGCTTGCGCCACTTTAAACATCAGCCGCAAATTCAGGCCTTTAGGGTGAGTGTCTTTATCTTTCATTACAAATGTGATTCGCGATTCGATTTGAAAATATGCCCAGAGGGCGTGTTGTTGATGAGGTGAACGAGTCAAGCGTCGGAAGGATACTCCACGTGCGGTGAAAATTGCCCTTACTATTTTCGAAATCAGCACAGATTTCAAAGTGACTGTTAAATAAGTCGAAGATTGTTTCGCTGCCTAATCGTAGGAGCGGGACGGCTCCTACACTGACTTATTTGACAGGTTTCTAATATGATGGGCCAGGTCTAAATGTGTGGGGAGCGAATTCATCGTCAGTTGTATCCAGCCCGCAACACTCCAAGAAGTTAGCATTGCAGAGCTAAGTTAGAACATCCTCTCTACCTTAGTTCGTGGAATAGTCCATTCGATGATTTCGGTTTAGACGGGCAATCCATGTGAGGGAGAGATCGTAGGGTGGGGTACTTATTAAATGACAAATCGATACGATAAACCGGGCAATTTTGTAGATCCACGTAGTATCCTGTTAGAAAATAAATTTGAAAATAATTATGAACAAATTATTCCGATTACCCCTATGCATATTCTTATTCTCCACAGCATTCGCTGAGGCCACCCCGTTTTCAAGCAACCCGAAATTATGAAAATCTATATTCTAATTTTCACAATCGTTGCGGTTTACTTACCCATTTTCGCGAAACCCAACATCGTCTTCATCCTCGCCGACGACCTGGGAATCGGCGACGTGAACATCTACGGAGGAGATCGTTGCCTCATCGAAACCCCGAATATCGATGCGCTTGCGGCGGAG
>JAPKDW010000282.1 GCA_028822375.1 Opitutaceae bacterium
CTCGTCGCCGCTTTCCTGCATCTCTGCTTCGCTCTGCTCTTCTCCTTCTTCCGTAAGGCGCTTGAGACGCAATTCCTTTTCAGGTGTCACGACCACGCGCTCAAAGCCAAGCACCCAAAGGATGATAAACGCGAATGGGAAAAAGGTTACCCCGAAGACCAGCAGGGCAGTCCCTGGCTCCAGGCCAAAGCGTAGGGAATCTCCGGTTGCAAACCAATAATCGAAAAGAATTATCGAAACCAATATTCCACCCATAATTAAATATCCTATTCCAAAGAGTTTTCGAAACACACCGGCGCGGGCTTCGCTTAGAATATTCATTAAAACCAAAATTCCCATAACGCCGACAACGCAAATCGCATAGGCGATTGTTCGAAATAGAATGGGAATCGACTCACCGACAAACACCATCAAGAGCATGATTGCAGTAAGAGTAGCCACTGTTAGAATCGGAAGGTTCGAATTGGATTTCATAAAGCGTATGGACAATTGAAACTCCCTGTTCAATTAGAGCCAGGGTTGAGGAGGGGCAAAAAACAGCAACGAAGCACGCTTCGAGCAATGAACCCGGTTGCGATTCAAGTACTGTCTTAACTCGACCCAATTACGGCCTGATAGCCGTACCATCATTTTTTCGAATCGGGGGCCAATTCAATGGTTCATCAGCTACTGGAAATTTCGCTGACAATTTTTCATCGAAATCCACCCCGAACCCGGGCGCTTCATTCACCACCATATAGCCGTTTTCAATTTTAGGGCATCCTGGGAAAACTTCCTGAGTGTGATCATTAAATTGAACCACTTCTTGAATACCAAAATTTGGAATAGCCAAATCTAAATGAGCATTGGCGGCATGCCCGACTGGAGATACACCGTGGCCATGCCAGGCTGTGCGAACATTGAACATTTCACTAAGAACAGAAATCTTCCGCGCCACACTCAATCCCCCCACATGCGATACATGCACGCGAATAAAATCAATCATCATATTGGATATCAATGATACCCATTCCGTGGGATTATTAAATAGCACTCCCATAGCAATGGGACAACTCGTCTGATCCCGCAGCATCTCAAAATAGCGCTGATGGGTTTCAGGTGGAAAAGGATCCTCAACAAAAAACGGATCATACTCTTCGAGTTGTTTTATGAGATGGATCGCATCAACAGGATTGATCCGTTCGTGAATATCGTGGAGCAATTCAATTTTTTTCCCACAAGTTTGCCGAATATGAGCAAAGAGTTCAGGCAATTTCTCCAGGTAGACACGTATATCCACTGAGATATCACCCTCAGCCCCGAAGCCATGCTTTTTAAAGTCGGGTTCCTTGGACAGGTTCTCACTTCCATAACCTCCGAGCTGTATTCGGATGTGTCGGAATCCCTGTTGCATCAAATCTTTTGCATTCCTTTCGACCGTTTCTAGATCATCGCCTCTGGCATGCGCATAGAAATCGACGGCAAAGCGAACTTTCACTCCCAGCAGTTGATACACCGGCATATTCGCTCGTTTGCCTTTAATATCCCACAGGGCCTGGTCCATTCCACTCAGCGCATTGTTGAAAATCGAGCCATTCCGCCAATACGACATGTTATAGGTCGTCTGCCAAAGATCCTCAATCTGGTCCGGGTCTTTTCCAATTAGGAATGGTTTGAGATATCGTTCGATCGCTTCGGCAACTAAATGAGGTCGGCGCCGGTAGGACGCGCATCCATAGCCAAATAATCCCGGCTCCGAGGTCTCAATTTTGACCACTACAAGATTCTGATCATGAGGGATCGTCAGGAATACCTTTACGTCAGTGATCTTAAGCGGCTTGAGTCCATTGGTCCCCTTTTCGTAAGTCGCAGCCATGGCTTCCCCATGTTTCGTCACTGCGTTTAGAACTCCTGCGGTCCCGCCAAGCGCGGCCAATTTCATCATATTCCGGCGATTCATATGCATATTCATTTTGTTACTAATTCAACGTTTTTAACGAGTAGAGAATACTCTAGTTTAGAAATTTCGACGCATCAATAACAATATCCCGTTTTGAGTCGTAAATGCGCAGATAGGCGACTAATAATTCTACCGGACGGTCGGTAATGTTTTCGTCCTCGATTGCTTAGTAAGCGTCCAGCTAATAGAACATCGTAGGGCCTTCGCTCGCGAAGCGCCACATAAAAAATTGGCCTATCTTCATACGCGGCATGTCGCAAGCGACAGCCCTACAAAGAAAAATGGTGAATTTCAGACTTACTGGACACTCTATAACGCAGTCGCTTCCGTACTCAATTTCTTAGAGCCTTAATAAGTCAGCCAATTCGTATTTACGTGTCCTTTCCGCTTTAACTACTCGGGCGGGACTTATTAAACAGTCTCTTAGATTTTCATCCAACAATCGGAATCGATCATCTCAATGATCTCGACAAAAGAGCAATCTGCCTTCCCCATAGTTTAGTCCTCCAATGCGACCCCTAATGCTAACCGTGGAACTGAACATCGTTTGAAAGCAATCTGCGTAGATCCAGAAACCTTAAAGATCGATTGGCTTGACGTGTCCGACCCGACCGCTTCGCCGAATGAGGTTGTAATCGACATCCACGCTACAGCCGTAAATCGGGCTGACTTGCTGCAGCGAACAGGGAATTATCCACCCCCGCCGGATTCCCCGCCCTATATGGGCTTAGAAGCGTCTGGGGTCATTTCCGAAATTGGAAAGGATGTGACTGATTGGCAAATCGGGGACCGCGTCTGCACGCTTTTGAGCGGGGGCGGATACGCGGAACGTGTCGCCTCACCTGCATCCATGCTAATTCGCGTGCCCGACAATTGGGACTTTGAAAAAGCGGCGGCAGTGCCGGAAGTCTTTTATACCGCGTTTTTGAATCTGTTTATCGAAGGGGGGCTGACAAAAGGTGAAACCGTATTGATTCACGGCGGTGCCAGTGGAGTTGGTACCGCCGCAATTCAGATGGCCAAAAAAGCTGGCTGCCATGTATTGGTGACAGCAGGACGAGCAGACAAAATCAAGTTTTGCAAAGAGCTCGGGGCTGACGTCGGCGTGAATTACAAGGAAGGCAATTTTGAAACGGCAATCCGCGAGAACGCGCCTGATGGAGTTGATGTAATCCTAGATATCGCCGCAGCGGATTATTTGAAACCAAACATGAACGTGTTGAAAACCAGTGGGCGACTGGTAATCATAGCGCTGCTAACCGGCGCTAAAGCCGAGATCAATCTATCGATCCTGATGCGCAAACGACTACGCGTGATTGGCTCTGTTCTACGTCCACGCTCGCTCAAGGAAAAGGTGGACCTACATGATCGGTTTGCCGATAAAATCTGGCCCGATCTCATATCGGGAGCAATCAATCCCATCATCTACAAAACGCTTCCAATTCAGGATGCAGACGCGGCGCACGGGATATTGGAGGCCAACGAAAACATCGGAAAGGTTATCCTAAAAGTGAGGGTCTGAAAGGTCCTGCCAGAGAAATCAAATAGCGCCGGTGAATACCCCAAGACATTTTATGACTAAAACCCCTTCAAACCACTCCACCCTATGACTTACTCTAATAAAATTAATTTTCGTTTCCTTCCGTCCCGACTGCTTGGCTTAGTCTTCTTGTCTTTCCTCGTATTAACATTCCAATTACCGGTGACGTCTGCAGGACTACCGAAAATGGATGGGGTACCAACCGCCAAGCCCGAAGATGTCGGTATGTCCTCCGAACGCTTGAAACGTCTGGATAAGGTCATGCAGGGGTACATCGATCGCAAAGAAACTGCCGGTGTAGTTACCTTGGTTGCCCGAAAAGGCAAGGTCGTGCACTTTTCTGCCCTGGGTGAACGGGACGTGGAAAGCGGCGCGGCGATGAAGCATGACAACATTTTCAGAATCGCTTCCATGGCCAAGCCGATCACTTCCGTTGCCGTGATGATGCTTTACGAGGAAGGTCATTTCCAATTGCGCGATCCGATTTCGAAATGGCTGCCCGAATTTGCCAATATGAACGTTGCCATTCCCTCGCCACCGAATGAGCCCGTAAGAGAACACTATAAAACGGTTCCTGCCAATGGGCCGATAACCATTCAGCAATTGCTCACCCACACTGCAGGCCTCGCAAACGGGAATCGAGGGATAGCCCAGTCGGAATATGCCAAAGCCATGGCCGAATTTCCCCTCCACGAAACGGATCACGATCGTATGAGACGATTAGCCAAACTGCCGCTCAGTTTCCACCCGGGTGAACATTGGGAATACACCCTCGGAACCTCCGCGCTGGGCGTCATGGTTCAAGAAATAAGCGGCATGACGCTCGATGAATTTTTTCGCGAACGGATCTTCAAACCGCTCGGCATGACCGATACCCATTATTTTCTTCCGGAATCAAAGCTGGACCGATTTGCTGCCCTGTATTCTCTCGACGATGACAAAAAAATTCAGCTGGCGGAGGCGCCCACGGCGGAGAGTCGCTGGGTTAGGGGGCCTCGTGTCCAATTTCGCGGTGCCGGCGGCTTGCTCACAAGCCCGCGGGACTATTTCCGATTCCATCAGATGATGCTTAATGGCGGCGAATTAGATGGAGTCCGCTTGCTAAGCCGTAAAACGGTGGAACTCATGACGACCAACCATACCGGAGACAAGCCGATCTGGCTGACGGGACCCGGTTATGGTTTCGGTCTTGGCTACGCCATTGTGACCGACCAAGGACCGGCAGCCACTTTGCGATCGGAAGGATCTTATTTCTGGACCGGCGCCTTCGGGACCGTTTTTTGGGTGGATCCCAAGGAAGAACTTATCGGTATAATGATGGAACAGATCTACCCTTATACTCGGCTTAACATCATGCCTGACATGATATCGATGACCTATCAGGCCATCGTGGATTGAGCGGCTTGGTTTTAAGATGTAGGAGCGGGTTTATCACGCGATGTCTTCGCACGTAAAATGATATCGCGGGGTAAAGATCCCCGGAGCAAGCTCTCGACCTTGCGGTCGCCTTGCACTGCGCGCAAGCGGGG
>JAPKDW010000283.1 GCA_028822375.1 Opitutaceae bacterium
GGTGACCAAGGGTACGCAGGAGCCTTATCGGATGTTCACGAGTAGGGCGGAGTATCGTTTGTTATTCAATCACGGTAGTTCCGAGCTTCGTATGCTACAGTATGCAAAATCGTTCGGATTGCTGTCCGAGTCGAGGATCGCCAAAATTGAGGAAAAGAAGCGGGCTGTTGAAGAGGCTGTTAAGTGGATGGAGTCTAATAGGCAAGGGGAGCAGACTTGGGCGACCTTGGTTAGGAGGAATGAAGCTGATAGGGTATTGCCTGAAAGCATCTCGGAATTGCCTGAGTCGGTTCTGACGGAAGCCCTGTATCGGGTACGTTACGATGGCTATTTGAAACGCGAAATGAAGCAGGTCGAAAAGCTGAATAACGTCGAATCGATCTTGGTTCCTAGGGATTTCGATTTTCTGACAGTTCGGGGATTGAAGAAGGAATGTGCCTTGAAGCTAAACGAATTAAAACCTTCGAATTTGGGACAGGCTAGCCGAGTGAGTGGGGTGAACCCTGCGGATATTAGTATTTTGATGGTTGCTTTGAGTAAAAGATAACTTGTTGTATGACAACAGGATGAGATAATTTAAGTGATGACGTTTGTTTGTGTGCCAACTAATTTCATAAGATTCGTGGTTTTGTCCCTGTAAGCCGATTGGAAGCGAAAGGCGTAACGGGATTGTAACGCTTAGGCGATTGCCAACGGCCCTAATTTGGTTTGGATGTTGGGCTTTGTCATCGTAAATTCAATGGAAGCTTTCGGACAGTCTAGGAAAATTTTGGTCGTTGACGACGAGTACGACGTTACGGAATTGCTCAGCTATAATCTCAGGCGAAACGGCTTCAGGGTTCAAAGCGTTAACGACCCTAGGCGGGTTATGGACGTTGTTCGAGAGTTTGAACCAGATCTCATTGTTCTCGATATTATGATGCCGGATCTAAGCGGCTTGCAGGTGTGTCGAATGATTCGACAAGAGAGCTCGTTGAAAGCGATTCCGATTATATTTTTAAGCGCGAAGACAGAAGAGGGCGATCGGATAGAAGGTTTCGAAAGCGGGGCAGATGATTATGTGTGTAAGCCATTTAGTCCTAAAGAATTGATGCTTAGGGTATTAGCGGTATTGAAGCGTGCTGGAGAAGATGTCGAAGAGGAGGGCGAAGCAAGGTTTTTGGAGGTTAATGGGATTCGTTTGGATGTTGAGCATCACAGCGTCGATGTACGCGGATCGCCAATTGAACTAACGGCTACGGAGTTTCGATTGCTAAAGCTGCTCATGCAGGAGCTCGGTAAAGCGCAAACCCGCGAAAAACTGCTTCAGAAAGTGTGGAACTATGAGAACGATATTGAGACGCGGACTGTGGATACGCATATGAGGCGTTTACGGGATAAGCTTGGCGAGGAAGCATCTGTTCTTGAGACCGTAAGAGGCGTAGGCTATCGGATGGTTGGAGGCCGCTAATGCAATAATAGCGGCTAGAGCTTTTGATGTCCTATTTATTACTGGCAGTCGCGACGGGTGTAGCCGTTTATTTCGCAACCAAGTATTTCAAGCAAAAGGCCGGTATCGGTTTGCTTTCGGAATCATTGGCGACGCGAACGTCGATCCTGACCCATTCCCAGGAGTTTAGAGGAACGAATAAACATTGGAGTTCGTTGTTGGACGAGTTAAACGCGCTTCTTATTGATATTCAAAGACTTGATAAGGAGAACAACGATCGATTAATGCAGATCGAGACAACTTTTGAGAGCATGCGTGAAGGTGTGTTGATTCTCGATAGGGATAATTATATCTTGTTGGCGAACAAAGCCTTAAAGAGTAGTTTTCCAGCTCTGACGAAAAATGTAGGCCAACGGATTGAAGGCGTTTTGCGTGGCTCTCAGTTTATGGAGTTTGTCAGCGATGCAAAAGCCGGCCAAGTGGAAGAGGGCAGGGAATTGGTCTTTTCCGAAGGTTCGCAAACAATGTGGATGGAGGTGTCTGCTTCTCGATTGGAGTTGGTTGAAGAGAGCAATGCTCCTTGGTATCTCTTTGTATTCCATAATATTACGAAACTTAAAGAGTTCGAATGCATGCGTCAGCAGTTTGTAGCGAACGCATCGCATGAGCTGAAGACACCGGTATCGGTGATCAAGGGATATGCGGAAACTTTGGTTGAGGATCACGCTACGATGGAGATAGAAGATCGAGCACGTTTCCTAGGCGTTATTCAAAGTCATTCGGAACGTTTATCATTGTTGATCAATGATTTACTGAGTTTGTCTCGGTTAGAAAGCGATGCGCAACAACTGCATTTGTCGCGTTCGGACTGGTTTAACTGGATTCGAGAAGCTCGTTTTGAGATGGCGCAAAGGGCTGAAGCCAAAGGGAAGGATTTGGTTTTGGAGTTGCCGGAAAACGGAGAGGCCTTTGTTAGATTCGATGTTCTAAAGATGCGGCAAGCGCTCGATAATTTGGTCGAGAATGCGAGTAAGTATACACCTTCGGAAAGCGTTATTCGATTGGGGGGGAGCATTGGAAGCGAATTTGCGGAAGTATGGGTGACGGATGAAGGACCTGGCGTTCCGGGAGGAGATCTTCTGAAAATTTTCGAGCGGTTCTATCGAGTTGATAAAGGACGGGCCCGAGATAGCGGAGGCACTGGGCTGGGATTGAGTATCGTTAAGCACATTATCGAAGGTCACAAGGGCGAGGTTTGGGCTGAAAATCTTGAGGAGAAGGGGCTTAAGGTCACGGTGAAGATTCCATTGGCTCGATAATCGGGTTTTGGGGAACTCGATTCGCCTACATTGAGCAATGGGCTTGCATTTGCCAAAATTGAGGCTGTTTTTGGGCTCAATTTTTGGAAATGGCTTACGAAGAGCATATTCAGCGGGTAAAACAGCGTAAAGCAGCCCTTGAGGTAGAATTAGGCGATAGTCTGGCGAAACATCATTCGATCGTTTTGGAAATTGGCTGCGGCCATGGGCATTGGCTGACTGACTACGCTTCAGACAATTCGAATGCATTTTGCGTGGGCATTGATCTGATTGGCGATCGCATTGATCGATCGAATCGCAAGGCGGCAAGGGCGGGATTGTCGAATGTTTGCTTTATCAAGGCGGAAGCGGGGGAGTTTCTTGAATTGCTTCCTGCGGAGGTGACGATCGAGTCAGTATTCGTGCTTTTCCCCGATCCGTGGCCAAAGAAGCGTCACTGGAAAAACCGGATCATGAACTCAACTTTCCTTGATCGCTTGGCGAATCGATGCAAAAAGGATACGCGTCTTCATTTCAGGACTGATCACGAAGGATATTTCGAGTGGGCTTCAGAACGAGCTCCATCGCTCGGATCCTGGCACGTCGACCAGGGAGGCAAGTGGCCTTTCGAAAGGGAAACCGTTTTTCAGTCCAAGGCGGATTCCTACCAATCGATGATTTTGAAGAAAGCCTAGGAATGATTCCTGCGATAAAAAATGGTAAGCTTACCATTTTTTATCGCAGGCTTTCCAGCGTCCGCGGCTTAACTATAAATAGCGATGGCTACGATTTGCGTGCCAATGGCGAGTACGAGAAGGAACACGCAAAAGAGATAGAAAGTGTCGAAGGAGCGTTTCTTGGATGAATCGCGACTAAGTTGCTTTTTCGAAGCGTCCGCATCTTCGGACTTTTCCTTTTCCAAAGTGGGGTCGGTTGGTTGGTTCTCAGACATAGGCAAGTTTACGAATAGAAACTGATTATCGTGACCTTTAGGGCTTCTGATATTAGGAATGGTTCTAGCACCGACATTATTTACTACATTTTCAATTCATATCGAATAGAAATGCGTTTAGAGAGTTGACGCCTCCAAATTGATGTATCAACAACACTTCTTCTTAAAGCCACACTGCTGCAGAGATGCGAGTCACAAAGATATTTTCAGTCCTACTAGCCCTTGTCGGTGCTCAAGCAGCGTTGCCATTGGCGAACGCCGCATTATCGCCAAAAGCTTCACAAGTTGGCGAAGTGTTTGGCTTGCCTATCACGAACAGCATGATCACGAGCTGGGTCGTTTCGCTTCTAATAATAATAGTGATTCGTTTGATGGTTAAAACGCCGCAATTGGTTCCGACTCGCGGACAAGCGGTTGTCGAGAATTTGGTCGAGGGCATCTTCAATTTGATTCAGCCGATTACGGGCAAGACAGCGGCCAAAGCTGCGTTCCCCCTTTTGATCGGTTTGTTCACGTTTATCCTGATCCAAAACTGGAGCGGACTTTTCCCAGGTGTAGGAACGATCGGCACTTGGGACGCACAGGGTCACTTGGTTCCTTTTATCCGACCAGGTAATGCGGACCTGAATGGAACGGCTGCTTTGGCGATCGTTTCGATGGTAGCTTGGTTCTATCTCATCTTCAAATACGCGGGCATTAAAGTTATCGTTTACGATCTGTTTGGAAATAAGGCGAACAAGAAGGATGTACCGGCGGTTCTCTATTATTTCCTATTCGTTATTTTCGGCATCGTTGGATTGATCGAAATCGTTTCGATCACTTTCCGCCCGATCTCCTTGTCCTTCCGTTTATTCGGAAACGTTTTTGGTGGCGAGAATTTGCTGCACTTGATGACGGGTCTCTACAAGTGGGGGCTTCCGATTCCATTCTACTTCCTCGAGCTGCTTATCGGATTTGTACAGGCACTCGTCTTTACGCTCCTAGTCAGCGTTTACATCGGACTGATTTGCAAACACGACGCCGAAGGGCATAACTAGTATAATAGAACACTTTTGATGTCGGGACCATATTCCACATGTGGGCGATATCTTCAAAAGCTAACAAAATAAACCATAAGACAAATGATTGAAATCACTCAAATTCTCGCAGAAATCACTGGTAGCATCCAAGCTGGACTTGGCTGTTTGGGCGCTGCAATTGGCGTAGGCCTTGTCGGCGCGAAGGCGGCGGAAGCAGTTGGACGTAATCCTTCGGCATCGGGCAGCATTCTCGTACAGTCGATTATCG